>JALHDI010000203.1 GCA_022839045.1 Sporomusaceae bacterium | reverse complement strand
CGGCGGTGTAGAGCCGGGAGGCGGGGGTGCTGATGCCGGCCTGGAGGAAGAGGCGCTTGGAGATGCCTTTGTCCATGGCGTTGGCGCTGGCCTGGACGCCCGAGCCGGTGTAGGGCAGGCCAAGGAGTTCGAGGGCGCCCTGGAGGAGGCCGTCTTCGCCGTATTTGCCGTGGACGGCGATGAATACGGCCTGGGCGCCGGCCTCGCGGAGCTGCTCGATGAAGCGCTTGGGCTCGAGGTCGATGCCGACGGCGTCGTAGCCTTTCTCCTGCAGGGCGGCGAGGATGGCCCGGCCGGTGTTGAGCGAGACTTCCCGCTCGGCCGACGGCCCTCCCATGACAACGGCGATGCGCTTGTCTTTCATTGTAAGAACCTCCAGTCGGAACTTATGTATATTTTCTAGCTATATTTGCGAAGTGGCAAGCGGACGTTCAGAAGCCGCCAGATGCTAGGCGCACCGGAGGATGGCCCGCGACGGCGTACTTGGTTGCGTACGTCGAGTGGGCCATCCGAGGAGCAACAACGCAGATGGCGGCTATCAACGTCCGCCATAGTATACGAATCAAGGACTGCGACGGACGATTTTGGCGCCGATTGCTTGCAGCTTCTTCTCAAACGCCTCATAGCCGCGGTCGATGTGGTATACCTGTTCGATTTCGCTGACGCCTTCGGCGGCGAGGGCGGCGAGGACGAGCGCGGCGCCGGCCCTGAGGTCGTGGGCGGCGACGATGGCGCCTGACAGTCTGGGGATGCCGCGGATGACGGCGGTGCGTCCTTCGACTTTGATTTTGGCGCCCATGCGGCCGAGTTCGTCGACGTGTTTGAAGCGGTTTTCGAAGATGGTTTCGGTGATGATGCTGGTCCCTTTGGCGATGGTGAGCAGGGCGAGCATGGGGGCCTGGAGGTCGGTGGGGAAGCCCGGGTAGGGCAGTGTTTTGATGTCGACGCCCCGCATTTCGCCGCCGCGGACGCGGACCGAACTGCCGTTCACGTCGATGCGGGCGCCGATTTCCTGCAGTTTGTCGATGACGGCGAAGAGGTGCTCGGGGATGATGTTGTCAACGACGATATCGCCGCGGGTGAGGGCCCCGGCGATGAGGAAGGTGCCGGCTTCGATGCGGTCGGGGATGACGGTGTGCTCAGCCGGCGAGAGGCGCTCGACCCCTTGGATGCGGATGGTGTCGGTGCCGGCGCCGCTGATGCGGGCGCCCATTTTGTTGAGGAAGGCCTGAAGGTCGGCGACTTCGGGTTCGCGGGCGGCGTTGCGGATGATGGTGGTGCCGCTGGCTACGGCGGCGGCCATCATGGCGTTTTCGGTGGCGCCGACGCTGGGGAAGTCGAAGTGGATCTCGCCGCCGGTAAGGTGGACGGCTTCGGCGTCGATGAAGCCGCATCGGTCGTTGACGACGGCGCCGATTTTCTCCAGGGCTTTGATGTGGAGGTTGATGGGTCGCGGCCCGATGGCGCAGCCGCCCGGGAAGGAGAGCCGCACTCTGCGGAAGCGTCCCAGAAGGGGCCCCATGAGGAATACGGAGGCCCGCATTTCCCGCATGAGGTGTTCGGGTATTTCTTCTTTTGCGACTCCGGTGGTGTCGATGATGAGGGTGCCGTTTTCCCGGTGGATCTTCGCCCCCAGTAGGGTGAGGATGTCTTGCATCATGGTGATGTCCCGCAGCTGCGGGATGTTGTGCAGGACGCTTACGCCGGTGGAGAGCAGCGTGGCGGCCATCAAGGGCAAGGTGGCGTTTTTGGCGCCGTTTACTTTGATGTGGCCTGTTAATTGTACTTCTCCCGCGACGATAAATTTCTCCATCGTCTTCCCCTCCCCAGAAAAGTACAATCACCCGCAATTATTCAAATAAAAGAGGTTGATGGGGGTTAGTCGTTCTTTTGGGCGAGTCTGTCGACGAGTTCTTCGCCGCTCTGGTATATGTTGCCCGCCCCCATGGTCATGACGAGGTCGCCCGGTTCGACGATTTCGGAGAGGTAGCGGGCGATGTTGGCTTTGTCGGCTATGTAGGTGACGGGTTTGGCTGTCTGGCGCTCGACTTCTTCTTTGAGGGTTTCGCCGTTGATGCCGGGTATGGGCGCTTCACCGGCCGAGTAGACGTCGGTGAGGATGAGGAGGTCGGCCTGGGTGAAGGCGCCGCCGAATTCGTGGCGGAGGAATTTGGTGCGGGTGTAGCGGTGCGGCTGGAATACGCAGATGAGGCGCTTGGGGTTGACGTCGCGCGCGGCCTGCAGGGTGGTGGCTATTTCGGTGGGGTGGTGGGCGTAGTCGTCGACTACCCAGACGCCGCCTACCCGCCCTTTGGTCTGGAAACGGCGCTTGACGCCCTGGAAGTGGCCGAGGCCGGCGGCGACCTGTTCGAAGCCGAGGCCGGCGTGGAGGCCGACGACGACGGCGGCGAGGGAGTTGGCGACGTTGTGGCGGCCGGGGACGTTGATTTCGACCTTGCCGAGCGGCCGGCCGCGATGGCGGACCAGGTAGCTGGTGGCGGTGCCGCGGTTTTCGATGTCGGCGGCGGTGTAGTCGGCGTCGGCGTCGAGGGCGTAGGAGACGTAGTTCCGGCCGCAACGGGGCGCGATGTCGCGGACGTGGTGGTTGTCGAAGCAGAGGACGGCGAGGCCCCTTTCGGGGGACAGTTTGCCGAGAAAGGCGGTGAAGGCGGTCAGTATGTTGTCCATGGTGCCGTAATGGTCCATGTGGTCGTTTTCGATGTTGGTGACGACGGCGACTTCGGGGTTTAGCTTGAGGAAGGAGGCGTCGCT
>JALHDI010000202.1 GCA_022839045.1 Sporomusaceae bacterium | reverse complement strand
GGGGGGGGCGGCTGAAGAACATGGCCAGACACTGGAACGCCAATTGGGGAAGCCATCGCCGGGAACCCAGGGATCCCTGGCAGCAGCGCGAGGACGGGGACGGCTACGGCTGGCTGCGGCGCACTGTGGCCGCGCTCTTGCTGTTCGCCATCGTCTATGCCGCCCAGGTGTCGGATACGGCGGTGGGCCGCACAATCACCGACGCGGTGAAATACGCGCTGACGACCGAGACCGACTTCGCCTACCTGGCGGACAAAATTGCGAACTACGCCCCCGGCAACATGGATATCTCGGTGTTCAAGCGCCTGGGGGGCAACGTCACCAAGCCGGCCGATCCCTACCTGTACATGACCAGGCCGGTCGACGGCAAGGTCGTCGCCCCGTTCGGCTGGCAGGTCCATCCCGTGCTCAAGCAGGAAGTGATGCAGGAGGGGATCGGCCTTGAAGCGGCGCTGGGCGCGCCGGTCAAGGCGGCCGCCGCCGGGCGGGTCAAGGCGGTCGCCAACAGCGCCCGCTACGGCAAGGTGCTGGTCGTCGAGCACGGCCGGGATGTCGAAACCGTTTACGGGCATCTGAGCGAGGTTATCGTCAAAGAAGGCGAGGCGGTCAGCCAGGGCCAGCTGGTGGCCAGGGTGGGCAAGACCGGGATGACGGCGGCGCCGGTTCTGTACTTCGAGGTGCGGGAGAAGGGCGTGGCGGTCGATCCGCTGCCGAGGATAACGGGCGGGGCCGACGGACGGGAAGGGAAGTGAAAGCTTGCGGGCCGGTAGGGTTGCAGGCGTTCAGCTGATATTCAACAACTGGTTTCTGGCCCTCGTCGTCCTGTTCGCCTTCGCCGGGCTGGCCGGAAAAGCCTTGGCCGTATTCGCCGCGGTGCTCTGGCACGAAGCGGCGCACGCCGCTGCCGCCACCGCCCTCGGCTACCGGGTGCGGGAAATCGAGCTCCTGCCCTTCGGGGGCGTCGCTCGCATCGAACGGGCGGATACGGCGGGGGCGGCGAGCGAAATCATAATGGCGGCTGCCGGACCACTTGCCAGCCTGGTCCTGGCGGCCGCCGTCTATTTGGCGCGCGCCGTCTTCCCGGCCCATGCCCTGTGGCTCGATTTCTACTGCCATACCAACCTCATGCTGGCCTTCTTCAACCTCCTGCCGGCCCTGCCCCTCGACGGCGGCCGCATCCTGCGGGCCCTGCTCGCGCTGCGCTGGGACTGGGGCGAAGCGACGACGGCGGTGGCCGGCCTCGGCAAGCTGCTGGCCGTAATCCTGGTGGCGGCCGCCGGGGTGGGGCTATGGCGGTCGGCGACCGTCAACCTCACCTTCCTCGTCGCCGCCGTGTGGCTGTTCTTCGCGGCCCGCGCCGAGACGGCGACCGCGGGTTTCCGGGCCATGCGCATCCTGGCCAGCAAGAAGGCCGAGCTCACCGCCCGCGGCGTCATGCCGACCGTCCATCTCACCGCCCTGACCACCGCCCGGGTCAGCGAGGTCGTGCGGCTGTTCGGCCCCGAGCAGTACCACGTCGTCCTGGTGGTGGACGGCGACTGCCGCCTCCGGGGCGCGCTGACCGAGACCGAGGTCTGGGAGGGATGGCCCGGCCGCGGCTTCTCGTCCCGCATCGGGGATTTTTTGTGAGCCGAGGCAGGATTTTCCCCTCCGGCGGGAGAACAACAAAAGACGCCTTTTCCTGAGTATTCCAGCGGCCGCGGGCACCAAAGCCGGCTCGTCCGCCTCCCGCCCTATGGGAAAAGCGCAATTATGGGAATAATAGCTGTAACCGGATAACGACACAGGCAGGCACACGCTGTTTGGACAGCCTGCTCCTCGGAGGATACGATGATAAAAATTCCCCCCGCCATTTTGAGCCGGGTCGCCAAGCCGGCCCGCTACACCGGCCGCGAGCACAACTGCGTCGTCAAGGACCCCGCCGGGGTCGACGCCGCTTTCGCCCTGGCCTTCCCCGACGTTTACGAGGTGGGCATGTCCCACCTGGGACTCAAAATCCTCTACCATATCATCAACCGCCGCCCCGACGCGGCGGCGGAAAGGGTCTACGCCCCCTGGCCGGACATGGAGGCGGAAATGCGTAGCGCCGGCATCCCCCTCCACACTTTGGAGAGTTTCCGGCCGGTGGCCGAATTCGACGTCGTCGGCTTCACCCTCCAGTACGAACTCAGCTACACCAACATCCTCAATATGCTCGACCTGGCCGGCATCCCGCTCAAGAGCGCCGACCGCGGCGACCAGCACCCGCTCGTCATCGCCGGCGGGCCGTGCGCCTTCAACGCCGAGCCGCTGGCCGACTTCATCGATTTCTTCGTGCTCGGCGAGTCGGAGGAGGCGGTCGACGACGTGGCCGCGGCCGTGGCGGACTGGAAGCGGGCCGGCAAGCCCGGCGGCCGGCGCGGTTTCCTCGCCCGGGCGGCCGCCATACCCGGCGTCTACGTCCCGGCCTTCTACGACGCGGCCTACAACGCCGCCGGTACGCTGGACGCCGTCACCGCCCAAGTAGACGGCCTGCGCTGGAAGAAGGTATACCTGCGGGTGGAGTCGGGAAATCCCGAACCGAAGCAGATCGTGGAGTGGGTTCGGGCTGCCTACACCATGGAAACCGCTGGCATCATTCTGACTGACGAGCGCGGTGAGCGCATGACCTACGCGGTGCGTAACGTGCCCGCCGATAAGGGCTATTTCCGTGATATGGACAAGAAGAAGGTTCCCTTCCAACCCCAGCCGGTGTATGTGGTGTTCTACCCGAAAGCGCCTATCATACCCGCTCAGG
>JALHDI010000201.1 GCA_022839045.1 Sporomusaceae bacterium | reverse complement strand
ACATCACGCGAACGCGGCGCGGAGGATGTCGAGAACCTTGCGCAAGGCGGGCGCCGACTTGTCGGCGATCCCGCCTTCGACGGCCATGTCGCCGCGATAGCCGGCCTTGGCGAGGGCGTCGGCGAAGGGCGAGAAGTCGCAGGGCTCCTCGCCGGGGGCGCGGCGGTTCGTGATTGTGGCGACGTGCGTGTGGAAGATGCGGTCGCTGTTGCGGATGATCTGCTCGGCGGTGTCGCCGTTGAGCGTCCAGTGGTAGCCGTCGACTAGAATGCCCACGTCGGGATCGCCGACCGCGTCGATCAGGGCGCGGATGTCCTTGATCAGGTTCAGCGTGTTGGTTTCGGCGGTCCGCAGGTCTTCGACCACCAGCTTGACGCCGGCGGCGCGGGCGACGGGCGCGAGCGCGCGGACGAAGTCGGCGATCTGCGCGAGGGCCTTGTCCATGGGCCAGCCATCAGGGCATTTGCGTGCGCCGCCGGAGCCGAAGCAGATGGTCTTGACGCCGAGGCGTCCGGCGCGGCCGAGACCGGTTGCGCAGTAGGCGACGGCCTTGGGCAGATCCGCCTCCGGGCCTGCGATGGCGTAGCCGCCGGGCAGGAGGCAGTTCGTGTTGCGGACGGGCAGGCCGCAGTTGGCGTAGTGCTTGGCGTAGGCGTCCTCGAACTCGGCCTGCGAGGCGTTGGGCATGACGAGGCCGCCGAAGTTGGCGTCGATGAAGGCGAACCCTGCTTCTCGCGCCGCAGGTGCGATTTCGGATCCAGAGCAAATTCCGAATTCCATGGTATGATCTCCAGATTGTGTGTGGGAATCGTTGCCGCACATCCTATCACAAAGGCGACCGGCGGTGCAACGGATTGATCGTGCTAGGGTGTACCTGGTTTTTTTTGTTTTGAGTAGTTCCCCGGGGATCAGACCTCAAGCCGCGCAGGCGGTCTGGCGCTTGCCGCGCGGCACATGCTGCCAGAAGGCGGCATGGCGCCCCGACTTGACGATCGCCCGCAGGGGGAGCATCGCATCCAGTCCCTTCGCCGACCAGAACATCCCGGAGCGGCAGAACCGCTCCGCGACGACGTTCTTGCAGGCGGCCTCGACCACGCCCGATCCGATGAACCAGCCCTTCGCGCGGTATTCCGCGTGGCGCATGAACGGCTTGCCTTCCCGGAAGTAGCGCAGCGCCTTCCCGCAGGCGTCGGCGTACGTCTGCCGCCGCACGGCCTCCCGGATGATCTCCTCGACTTTTCCCTCGAGCAGCCAGGCCCGCCACTTCTTGAACTCGCCGTCCCGCTCACTGCTCTTCCCGGTGAGGCCGCAGGCGTCCAGCACGGGGCCGAGGTGCTCCGTCGCATGGTGGCAGTCGATGATTCCGACCGCGAAGGGGAACCAGTCGGCGCGGATGTTGAGGATGCCGGCCGCCGCGCCGGAGAGGGGAAATATGGGACAGACCCTAAAATTTCCTCGCCGCGCCGGGGAAGTGGGGGAAATATGGGACAGACCCTAAATTTTCCTGAAGCGTGTCCTTTCCCCGCCCTACGGCTGGGTATCGCTGGCCGTGACCTTGAAGAAGCGGCATGGGGAAAGGCCGTGCGCGAGCACAGTGCCGACATTGCGCCGCCGTCGGTTTGTGCTTGTTGAGGACGCATCCATGACATGCTGGATTCGATCCCCAGGGAAAATAGGGGATTCCAAAATTTTCCGCTGACTATTGGCTGACGTGTGAAAAAATAAAAAAGTGTTTAATCCGCTTGACACGCCCCCCCCTCATACATAATACATGCCAAACCAACCCACTGGAGTGAAACCCATGAAAATGAAACCCATGAAACGAACCTGCGGAATGCCCAATAAAAAATGCGGAGGCGAATTCAGGACGCCGATGCCGGAGAACGGATCTCTCGAGGATCTGGTCAGTTGGTGGATTGCGGCGAACTGAACAGTGCGATGGAAAGATGTATCCACATCAGCGGCGAGTGGGACGAGCGGCGATGGCCTTGACGAAAAAACCGCTTCTCGGGCTCGGTCGGAGAAATTTTGGGGATTTCGACGCATTGCACGACGCCGTCCGTGAGGCCATTCAGGGCATTACACGGGTTGATGTCCTTGCCATCTACGACACGGCATTGCGTTTGGGAGCGTTCCGGGGCGTCCTGCCCGACCGCGTCTACCTTCACGCAGGGACTCTCAAGGGCGTCAAGAACCTCGGGCTGAACATCCGTGCGAAAAAGTCGCTGGCGATGTCAGACTTTCCTCCTGAGTTCGGAGAACTCGAAGCGTACGAGGTCGAAAATTGCCTGTGCATCTACAAGGATCACTTCACGACGGAAATGGGCCGATGGACAATCTGAAACACATGAACCGTAGTTGTTGAATTTGAAAAAGTTGGAGGACAATCGAATGAAACACCGTATTGCCACCGCAGCCGTTGTCTCGCTGGTATTCGCCCACATAGCCGTTTTTGCAGATATCTATACGCCGCCAAGTCAAGAATGGTTGATGAAAAGGGTTCATGAGCATGATGACTTGAATGCCGCAGCCATGGCAGGAGAATCGTTTCTTTTCGGCGAATGGGGGTTTGAACAATCAGATGAAGGGGGTGAGCACCTCATATGGCATGCGGGAATCACCCGGCAGGACATAGTTGGAGAGTATAGAGGCGCTGTTCCTTATTTGGGAATCGGCAACCCCATTGCTTTGTACAATCTAGGAAGACTTCATGAGTTTTCCGGTAGCAAGGAGGGCATAACAAAGGCATATCAGAATTACGAAAAAGCCTTCAAAGGGT
>JALHDI010000200.1 GCA_022839045.1 Sporomusaceae bacterium | reverse complement strand
AGAGCCGATGTCGCCATCGGCTCCCTGCCATCCTACATCTTTATCCCCGCGGCGGTCAGATAATCGTGCTTCGGCGTCAGCACCTCCAGCCGGCAGAGATCGCCCACCTTCACCAGCGCGCTCTTGAACACCTCGTCGATCGTCTCCGCCGCCACCACCTCGACCCCGATCGTCTTATAAAGCTCCTGCCAGTTCTCCTTCGGGATGATAACCCGCCGCGCCCCCGCCTGCTTGGCGGCGGCGATCTTGGCGCTCACCCCGCCCACCGGCTTCACCAGGCCGCGGATGGAAATCTCGCCCGTCATCGCCACCGTGTTGTCGATGGGAATGTTGTTCACCGCCGAATAGATGGCCGTGGCCGCCGTCACCCCGGCCGAAGGGCCGTCCACAGGGCCGCCGCCGGGGAAATTGACGTGGATGTCGTACTTGTGGTAGTCGATGCCGAACCGGCTCCACAACACGGTAAGTACATTTTCCAGCGACCCCTTAGCCATGCTCTTGCGGCGCATCGTCCGGCCGGGCACGCCGATCTCCTCCTCATCCACCACCCCCGTCACCGTCAGCTTGCCGTTGCCGAGCGGGTTCGGCACCACTGACACCTCGATCTCCATCAGCGTGCCGACGTTCGCGCCGTAAACCGCCAGCCCGTTGGCGAACCCCACCTGCGGCTTGGTGCCGATCTTCCTCTCCGGCTGCGGGCTGTACTGGCCGAAATTCACCACCCATTCCACATCGGCGGCGGTGATGTTCTTCTTGCCATCGTTAAGGGCCACGCCGGCCACGATCTGCACGATGTTGACCGCCTCGCGGCCGTTGGTCGCGTACCGCTTAATCACCTCCACCGCCTCATCCTCGATGACCAGCTCGACCTTACGGACAGCGTTGCGGACGATCAGGGCGACCTCGTCCGCCAGCAGCGGCCGGAAGAAAATCTCCACGCACCGCGACCGGATGGCGGGGGGAATATCCTGGGGCATGCGGGTCGTCGCGCCGATGAGGCGGAAATCGGCCGGCAGGCCATTTTGGAAAATATCGTGGATATGGGACGGTATGTTGGTATCCTCGGTGCTGTAATACGAACTCTCCAGAAACACCTTGCGGTCTTCCAACACCTTCAGCAGCTTGTTCATCTGGATATGGTGCAGCTCGCCGATCTCGTCGATGAACAGCAGGCCGCCGTGGGCCTTGGTCACCGCCCCCGGCTTGGGCTGGGGAATGCCGGCGATGCCGAGCGGCCCCGCCCCCTGGTAAATGGGGTCGTGCACCGTGCCGATAAGCGGGTCGGCGATGCCGCGCTCGTCGAAGCGGGCCGTCGTCGCGTCCATCTCGATGAACTTCGCGGTCGCGCCGAACGGCGACAGCGAGTTGCGCTTCGCCTCCTCCAACACCAGCCTCGCGGCCGCCGTCTTGCCCACACCCGGCGGACCGTACATGATCACGTGCTGGGGATTCGGCCCGCATAAAGCCGCGCGGAGCGCCTTGAGCCCCTCCACCTGGCCGACGATCTCCCCGAAACTGGCTGGGCGGGTCTTCTCCGCCAGCGGCTCGGTCAGGGAAATCTCCCTCAGCCGCTGCAGCTTCTCCATCTCCTTCTTCGATTCCCGCTCCACAGCCACCCTGTTGCCCTGCTGGGAGCGGAGGAGATTCCAGAAGTACATGCCAATCACGACGGCGAAGAAAAACTGGATCACGGTGATGATATTGACGGCATAGTCCATACACTCCGCAACCTCCTTCCAATACGGCCGTTGATAAACCCCCATCTACGTTGTTGCTCCTCCGTGCGCTTGCTCGCGTACGTTCAAGTACGCGTCGCGGCGCGTACTCGGTGCGCCTAGTATCTGGGGGTTTCTGAACGGCCTAAACTGCGTCGCATTTCAATCTTAGTATAGGCAACGGCGTCTATTTTATCCCGGCAAAAGCGGCGATGGCCGGCGGGTGAAAAACAAAAAACCGGGGGATTTTTCCCCCCGGCCGCCTTTGTGGATTAAGCCGATTCCTCTTTCTTCTTCGCCTTGCGGTCTATCGTCACCAGGATGGGCTCCTCCTTGCTCAGCACCACCTCGCGGGTCACGATGCACTTGGCCACGTCGCCGCGCGACGGCACCTCGTACATCACGTTGCGCATGATGCTCTCGATGATCGACCGCAGGCCGCGGGCCCCCGTCTTGCGCTTCAGCGCCTCCTGGGCGATCGAGCGCAGGGCCTCCTCCTTGAACTCCAGCTGCACGTTGTCGAGATCGAGGAACTTCTGGTACTGCTTCACCAGCGCGTTCTTCGGCTCGACCAGGATGCGCACCAGCGCCTCCTCATCCAGCGCGTCCAAGGTCACGATCACCGGCAGGCGGCCAACGAACTCGGGTATAAGCCCGAACTTCAGCAGATCCTCCGGCAGAATCTGCCGCAGAATCTCGCCCACCTTCTTCTCCTCGCGCGTCTTGATATCCGCCCCGAAGCCCAACTGCTTCTTGCCGGTGCGCGAGCTGATAATCTTATCGATGCCGTCGAACGCCCCGCCGCAGATGAACAGAATATTCGTCGTATCGATCTGGATGAACTCCTGGTGGGGATGCTTGCGCCCGCCCTGGGGCGGCACGCTCGCCACCGTGCCCTCGAGGATCTTCAGCAATGCCTGCTGCACGCCCTCACCCGACACATCGCGGGTAATCGACGGATTCTCCGACTTGCGGGCGATCTTGTCGATCTCGTCGATATAGACGATCCCCTTCTCCGCCTTCTCCACATCGTAATCGGCGGCCTGGATGAGCTTGAGGAGGATATTCTCCACA
>JALHDI010000068.1 GCA_022839045.1 Sporomusaceae bacterium | reverse complement strand
TCATCGAGACCTACTACCACGACCAGGGCTACGTGCTGGCGCGGGTGAGCGACGTCGCCATGACCCCCGGAGGGGTGCTGACCATCACCATCAGCGAAGGGATGCTCGAAGGGATTACGGTAAAGGGCAACGAAAAGACCAAGACCCACGTCATCACCCGCGAGATGAAGGTCAAGCCCGGTGAAGCCTTCAACGTCAAGGACGCCCGCCGGAGCATGCAGAAGGTGTACAACCTCGGCTACTTCGAAGACGTCAACATGAAGCTCAACCCTGGTAAAGAGCCCAACTCGGTCATTCTCGAAACCGACGTCGTCGAGCAGAAAACCGGCGTGTTCTCCATCGGCGGCGGCTACAGCCAAGGCGACGGCCTGGTCGGGATAATCGAACTCGGCGACAACAACTTCCGCGGCACCGGCGACAGGGTCAAAATTCATTGGGAATTCGGCGGCAACGCCAACACCGGCAGCAACTACGAGTTCAGCTACACCCGCCCTTGGCTGGACAGCAAGCAAACATCGGCGAGCGTCTCCCTGTACAACATGACCAACGAGTACACCGACTACGGCTACCAGGGCGACGACAGGGCCGTCAGGTCGACCTACGACCGCAAACGCAGGGGCTGGGACCTCACCTTCGGACGACCGCAGGGTGAATATACCCACAACTACGTCACCTTTAAAAACCGTACCGACGACTACGTGAAATTCGTCTCCGGTCCGGTCGACTACAAAGCGGCCCCGGGCGCAACCAACTATGACAGCGCCTACAACGAACAGTGGCTCAAGGACAACTTCGGCCTGACCCGCAGCGTCACGTTGGCGAGAGTATTCGATTCGCGCGACAACGTCTTCAACCCCACCGAGGGGACGCGCTTCTCGCTGTCGGCCGAATTCGCCGGCAAGGCGCTCGGCGGCGAATTCAACTTCAACAAGTACACTGTGGAAGACCGCAACTACTTCAAAGTCGGACATTCGCAGGTTATCGCGGTGCGCTTGACGGCGGGCTACGCCGACGGCAAGATGCCTGACAGCGGCAAGTTCTACGTCGGCGGCTCCGACACTCTTCGCGGCTACAACGACGAACAGTTCAAAGGCAACAAGATGCTGGCGGCGACGGCCGAGTATCGCTTCCCGGTTGTCAAGAAAGTCGAAGGCGTGGTCTTCGGCGATATCGGCAACGCCTGGGACGGCGAAGGCTATAAGCTCAACGACCTCAAATCCAGCATCGGCGTCGGTGTCCGCGTAACAACTCCCCTCGGGCCCATCCGGCTCGACTACGCCCGGGGCCAGGAAGGCGGCAAGACACACTTCAGCTTCGGCGGCCAATTCTAAAGGAGACAAGAGTCAGGTCTAGCACCTGGCTCTTGCTTTAACCCGGCACATTCAGCAAAGCAATGTTCCTGTATCGGCAATCCTCTGTCCAGGGAGGTGGGTAATAACGATGCGATATTTCCTTGCCATAGCGTTGGCGGTGTCGATAATTTTGACGGGTTGGAGCGGCATCGCCGCGGCCGAGAACGCGGCCGTCGAAACGGTCACGGTCAGCGTGCGGGCCGGCGATGCTCCGCCGCCCAGCCGCGTCATCAAACGCATGGAGCAAAGCATCGCCACCGTGGGCGACCACGTCCTAACAGGGCGCAAAGTGGCCGATGTCGAAAGCGGGAAAGCTTCCTACGAAAAGCTGATCAAGGAAATCTTCGACCGCGTGCTTGTCGGTTACTCGGTGCAGGAAGTCAGCATCACGCCGGGCTCGACAGCTCATATCGCCGTGCGCATACTACCGTGGGGCGACATCGTGCGCAAAGTGTCGCTGGAGACCGACCTTGGCGGCATATCGCCGCAACTGGCGGATCTCTTCCGCAGCGACCTGGGCGATATTGAGGACAGGATCAGCCAGGTGCTGGTAGGGATGCCGGTAGATTCGGTGGATTGGGCGAGCAGCGTTTCCAAGTCCGCCATCCGCGAATACCTCGCCGCCCAACTGCCGGAATTCAGAGCCAATATCGAAATAATCGCCGGCCAGACGACGACGGTCAAACTGTCGTTGGCGCCGGCGGGGCCTCTGGTCAAGGACGTGCGGGTCACGCTGCGCTCGCAGACCATCCCCAACTTCCTCCTTCTCGAAGCGCGCCCGGTGGTCGAAGAAGCGGCCAGCCCCCTGCGCGGCCTGCCGGTAGCATTCGTGGAGCGCCACGGCGACTATTTCAAGGACATGCTTACAAAGGTGGCGGCCGCCCAGCCGGTGACCGAACGCTACAGCCTCAACCTGACGTCGGCGCTCAGGCCCGGGGTGGCCACCGATGTGGAAATAAGCGCCGAAACCACCAAATACAACGTGAAGCTCGAGGGCTACCTCGACATGGGCCGTAAGGAGAACGACACCTCGGCTCGCCTGCACGTGGGACAGTATCTCGGGCGGCAAGACGAGCTTTTCCTGGAAGTGACCTTCATCCCAGCCTCGGTAACCTGGGAATTCGTACCCGGGTGGGGGCACCGCCTGGGGCCTGCTACCGAGGCCGGCGTCAAATACAACCTCAACAGTCAGCAGGGCCTTTTGTGGCTCAAGCAGGACCTCGACGAGCGCTGGTCGCTGCGCCTGGAACGCACCCCGACGATGGGGGCCAACGAGGTGGGCCTGCGCTATAAACTGCACGAGTTCCTGAGCGCCGAATACGTCGTTACTACCAACAACCGTTGGCTGCGGCTGGTGGGGAATCTGTAGAATTTTAGTCCTTGAATGCCGCCCTCGTCCCTGATATAATGAAGGAGTATAAATCCTGCCAAGAAGCGGAAAGAGGGGTAAGAAAGTGCTCAAAATCGAAAAGAAGCAGGTTAAGATCATCTCCGTAGCTATCGCAGCGGTGTTTATGCTTAGTGTCGTTGGCATAGCGGTGTCGCAGACCGGCACCACTCAGGCTGCAGCAGCCTCCAACGTTGGCAAGGTTAATTACGATGATCTCGTAAGGTCCCATCCCGATTTTGCCAAATTTGCCGAAACCATGAAATCCGAACAGGAGCAGGCCCAGAAGGAATTCGACGCCAAAGCGCCTTCGATGACCAACGAGCAAGAAAGACAACAATACTTCGTGCAGCTCCAGCAGCGCCTGCAAATGAAGGAGACCGAACTCCTGACCCCGATTCGGGAAAAGGTCATGGCCACCATCAAAGAAGTGGCTGATACAAGAGGCCTCGCGGTCGTGATGCCGGTCAGCATGGTAATCTACGGCGGCCAGGATATCACCGACGACGTCAAGAAGAAGCTCGGCGGCAAATAACCGATACTTGTTTATTTCCGAGCCGGTCTTACTGCGCTCGGTTCTTTATTCCGAAAGGGAGGTGGTTTTATGCCGAGGAATTGCGCCAGGCTCCTTCTTGTTGCCGCGGTTACCGCCTCTCTGGTCATAGCAGGCTGCGGTTCGCAGCCGGCGAAGACCACCCCGCCCGCTCAGTCTAAAATAGGCCTGATCGACATGGAAAAAGCGATCAAAGCCCATCCCAAATATGCGGACGTCCAGAGTCTCCAGAAAGACTACGCCGCTCTCACGGCCCGCATCGACGCTGAACAGGCCCAGGGGCCAGCCACGGCTGCAGGGCTGCCGGCGGCGGGAAACCCGGCCAGCCTCGCGCAGGCAGCCGCGAAGGAATTTGAAGCCCGTATGGCTGCCAAGGAAGCAGAGGTCAAGACGCGCCTACAGGCGGCCGCCGACCAGGCCAGCCGCGACATGGCGGCCGAACTGGACGCCTACGCCCGCGAACTCGATCAAGAATACCAGCCGCAGATTTTTTCCATCCAGTTGAAGCTGAAGACCGTCCAACTCTCGAAAGAAGAAGCGGCGCCGTTACAGGCGGAAATGGACAAGCTCCAGCAGGAGCGGGCGGCCAAAATTTCCGCCCGCCAGCAGGAGCTTCTCGCCAAGGCGGACACCATGATGAAAGGCAAACAAAGCGAAGCCGAGAAGGAATTGGCCGCTTATGCCCAGACCCTTAACAGCGAACTGGCCGGTAAGCTTGCCGACCGGCAGGCTGAGATCGCGGCCCGCATCGCCCCGCCCAGAGCGACCGGCGGAGCGGCTGCGGCCGAGAAGCTGGCCGCGACCAGCCGCGACATCGCCGCACTCCAGGAGGCGATAATCCTCGACATCCGCGACAAGGTGGCCAAAGTCGCCGTTCAGTCGGGCCTCGACACGGTGCTCGCCGAAGTCCAAGTCAACGTCAGCGCCACCGATATCACCGACGCGGTGATTGCCGAGTTTAAGAAATAAACGCCCGGTGCATAATAAACTCGGGCAAGTATCGATAACGGGGGGATTCGAATGCGAAATAGAAAAAGCCTGCTTTTTGCGGTCGCGGTAATCGTCGCGGCGGCCCTGCTGCTCGGCGGTTGCTCCACTGGACCGGCTGCCGTCGGCATCCTCGACGTCAACAAAGTAATGAGCGACAGCCCCAAAGTCAAACAGTTCCAGGAACAGCTAAACACCAAAGCCAAGGAACTCAGCGACCAGCTTGAAAAAGACAAAGCCAGCCTCAGCGCCGACGAGTTCCAGAAGAAGCAGGAAGCCGCCTACGGTGACTTCCTCAAGATCAAGCAGGACCTCGAAGGCCAGGTCGACGCCAGCATCAAGCAATCCGTCGAGGCGGTCGCCAACGAGAAGAAGCTGGGAGTCGTGCTGTACAAGAACAGCGTCGCCCAGGGAGGGACGGACATTACCGACGAGGTAATCAAACGGATGCAATAAAGCGATTAAGCCAAAGGGCTCGAGCCTTTGGCTTAACCTCTAATATTGAGTGGGAGTGTTTCCGTTGGCTAAAAGGCTGAGTGAAATCGCCGCCCTGGTGGAAGGGATTGTGCTGGGGGAATCCGATCCCGAAATCGCCGGCGTAACCAACATCGAAGACGCCGGGCCGCAGGACATCACCTTCGCCGTACCGCCTCATCTCGATAAGGCGGCCGTCTCCAAAGCAGCCGCGGTGATCGTGCCCGGCGAAATAGCAGCGTATCCCAAGCCGGCTATCCGGGTGGCAAACCCCCGGATAGCCTTTACTAAGGTATTGGAACTCTTTACCCCGCCTACGGTCGTGCCGCGGGGCGTCCACCCCACCGCCGTCGTCGGCCGGGGCGCGCAGCTCGGGGCCAACGTCGCCGTCATGGCCCATGCGGTCATCGCCGACAACGCCGTTATCGGCGACAATACCGTCCTCTATCCCCACACCTATGTAGGCGAGGCCGCCAAGATCGGCGGCGACAGCATCCTCTACCCCGGAGTGACGGTCTACGCCGGCTGCTGCCTGGGAGAGCGGGCGATCGTCCATAGCGGCGCGGTCATCGGCTCCGACGGCTTCGGGTTCGTAACCATCGAAGGCCGCCACCACAAAGTGCCCCAGGTCGGCAACGTCATAATCGAGGACGACGTCGAGATCGGCGCCAACGTCACCATCGACCGGGCAACCACCGGCTCCACGGTCGTCAAGTGCGGCACCAAGATCGACAACCTCGTCCATCTCGCGCATAACGTCGTCATCGGCGAAAACTGCTTTCTGGTCGCGTTCACCGGCATCGCCGGCAGCACCAAGGTGGGCAACAACTGCATCTTCGCCGGCCAGAGCGGCGCGGTAGGACACGTCATCATCGGCGACAACTGCATCTTCGCCGGCAAATCAGGGGTTACCGGCGACGTTCCGTCCAAATCTTTCTACGCCGGCTTCCCCGCCAGGCCCCACAAGGAATGGCTGCGGGCCGAAGCGGCCGTGCGCAGGTTGCCGGAGCTGATGAAGCAGGTGCAGGCACTGGAGAAGCGCCTCGTCGAGCTGGAAAGGCAAGGAAAACAATAGACGGAGCAGATATTACCTGCGGCAAAGGGGCAGGATTGACAGACCGGGCACAGAATACTTTACTCGATGTTCTTCCCCCACTCCAGCCAAACCAAGGAGGACATATGAGGAAAACAGTATTCGGCGTCCTGTGCGCCCTTATCGTTTCCACCGCCACCGCCTTTGCCGCCCCTTCGGTCAACGGCTCCACCGGCCAGATCAACAATCCGTCGGCCGACGTACTTCAGGAAGGCCAGTTCTCGGCGGGCTACTACCACCTTAAAGACGGCGGGGTCGGCGTTTTTAACGTCAGCCTGCTGCCCAACCTCGAACTGGGGGTAGCCGGCTTCCGCTACGACGACAGTACCGCCAACAAAACGCACGTTAACGCCAAGCTCGGCCTGCTGCCCGAAACCATCCTCACGCCGGGGGTGGCGGTCGGCGTGGAAGACATCGCCGGCGAGCGCTCGCGCTCTTACTACGCCGTCGCCTCCAAGGCCCTGCCGCTCGGCTTCCGCATCCACGCCGGCGTGGGCAACGGCCGCTTCGACGGCACCTTTGCCGCCCTCGAAAAAACCATCAACCCGGTCAGCGTGGTCACCGGCAACAACGCCTTCCCCGCAACGACCCTCATCGCCGAATTCGACGGCCGCCACATGAACTACGGCGCCAGGGTCTCGATCATACCGGGTCTCAAGGTCGACGCCGGCTGGCGTGACCGTTCGGCCTACTTCGGCATAAGCTTCACCAACTAGAAACCAGCGACCCATAAGGCTGCCAAGGAAGCCCCGGCGAGCGCCGGGCCGGCTTCAGGCAGCCTTTCCCTGATGGAGGTCAGACCGCCATGCAGTACTATCTCGTCAAGCTCATATGCCGGCTGCTATGCCTGCTGCCCGCCTGGGCGCGCAACAGAATAGGCGACCTCATCGGCGAGGCCCTGTGGCCGTTCGTGCCCAGGAAACGCCGCGATATGGCCGTCGCCAACGTCATGGCCAGCCTGGGGCTGGACGCTCGCGCCGCCTTCACCGTCGTCAGGCGCAGCTCCGTCCGATTCGGCCGCATGTTCATGGAATTACTGGCGGTTCCCAAGCTCACCAGGGATAATATCGACAGCTTCGTCACCCTCCGGGGCCGGGAATATTTCGACCAGGCTTTCGCCCACGGCAAAGGCGTCATCATCGCCGCCGCCCACAGCGGCAACTGGGAGCTCATCGGCCCGGCGCTGGCCATCTACGGCTACCCGCTCGTCGGCGTCGCCCAGCGGCAGACCAATGCCGCCATGGACAAACTGATCAACGAGATCCGCACCTCCACCGGCATGCATATTACCTATAAAAGCGGCGTCCGCGAAATGATCGCCTTCCTCAGCGAAGGCAAAGCCATCGGCCTGATAATGGACCAGGACGCCAGAGAGCAGGGCGTCTTCACCGAATTCTTCGGCCGCATCGCCTCGACTCCCCAAGGGCCGGCCGCGCTGAGCAGGATGAAAGGGTCGCTGATCGTGCCAACCTTCATCACCGCCAACGCCGACGGCACCCACACCATCATCTTCCACCCGCCGCTGGCGACGGAAAAGACCGACGATCGCAACCGCGATTTCCTCGTCACCACCCGGAAGCTCAACGCCATCCTCGAAGACCACATACGCGCCCATCCCCACGAATGGTTCTGGCTCCACAACCGCTGGAAAACCAAACCCCCGGCCGACAAGGCGCCTTAGCGATCCATACAGTGATTTTCCTGAGCCCGTCCCCGTCAGGGGGCGGGCCTTTTCATCCCTGCCAATATATACAAACAGACAATAATCGTATATACTTATGGACACAAAAATGATATACATGCTATAATAGAGGCCGGAAAAGAGGTGGTTACGCATGACTTTCGCCAAGAATATTTTACGCGATTCCTTTCAGCGCGACATTCTCATCCTGGTTATCGTAAGTGTTCTGGTGGGGTCGATGCTGGCCAGCGTCGTATCGTTGGGAGCCAACGCTTATTTCTCCAAAACCCTTGCCAGCTTCGTCGGCGACTATGGAGAATTCGACCTCATCATCAATGTGCGGGAGGAAATGAAAACCGACGCCGCCCAGCAGATTGACAAGATAATCAGCGATGTGTTCCCGGGGGCGGTGTTGAAGGAAGGGCCGACCCTCACCGGCAAGACCAGCTTCTTCATCACCCTGCCCGAACAGTACCAGACCAAGCAGGTCTACGAAGACCTCGGCAAGACCTTCGGCAGCATCCCCGGCGGCGCCGGCGTGGGCGTAATGACCGACCCGCGCCTCACCATCCGCGGCGTGCCGGAGGGCGCCAAGAACATGCTGATGGAAAGGATCATGCAGATGGACGGCGTGCGGTTCGCGTTCCGCGACGGCGGTTCGATCGGCGTGGTTTTGCTGTCTCTGGACAAGACCGCCCCGGTCGAGAAGCAGATCAACGCTCTCCTGAAACAATACCAGGTCATTGAGATCAGTTTCCCGGTCGGCAGCGAACCGTCCAACCCCATCCGTCTCGGCGAGGCGATCGCCGGCGACATCAGGCAGGATCTCAAGGTCCAATACGCCCAGAACGTATCGGTGGACGGCAAGAACGACGACATGACCTACGCGGTCAGCACAATGATGGAGATGAGGCGATTCCTCACCGCCTACGCCTCGCAGGTCACACTTACTCCGCTTGCCAGCGCCAACCTCGCCAAGGGCGACACTATCGTTTTCCAGGGCACGGCGCCAGCGGCGCCAGCGGCCGGCAGCCCGCCCGACCAGAACAACACCCTGGTGCAGGTCACCGCCATCAAAGGTGACGGCACGGCCGAAGGCATGGTCGTCCAGGGCGACGCCGGCGGCCTCGTCAATCCGCAAGGCTACAAACTGGAAAAGAATCTCGTCGGCGCGGCCGTCGTCACGGCCAGCTACAAAAACCCGCGCCAGGAGCTTGGCAACGCGCTCAACGAAACATCCAAGCTTGTCGGCCAGATACCCGGCTTCGCCCAGGACGCCCGCAGCATGAGCACCATCGCCATGGACGCCCTCGACAACTACGACAACGGCATCGCCGCCGTCGAACAGACCATCAGCGGCGTCCAGTCGGCCGGCGCCACCATCCAGGCGGCGACCAGCGGCCTGGCCAACATCGACACCAGCTCGCTCCGCGCTCAGCTCGACACCTCGTCCAAAGGCCTCGGCGGCCTCATCAATACCCTCAAGGTATTGAAGCTGGTGCAGGCGGACGCCGGCAGCAGCATCGAAAGCCTCGCCGCCACCCAGGGCAGCCTCGCCAGCCTGAGCAGCACCCTCGGCGCCCTCGACAACGTCGCGGCCAACGCCCAACAGGCGACGGCGGCCATCGACAGCGTCGTCAGCGGCAGCAGGAATACCCTCGCTACGCTGAAAGCCTTCGACGCGGCCGGAGCCAAGACCAGCCTGCACGACATGACCGGCCGCCTCGACAAGGTGCAGGAGATCAACGCGCCGCTGGTTACCGCCCAGCTTCAGTATATGGCGGCCAGCGCGCCCAACCTCAAGGACGAGGACATCAGCCACACCCTGGCGATCATCGATAAATTCATCGCCGGCCAGGTCATCCCCGGCGAGCGCATCCAGATCCTCACGACCAGCAGCGTCAGCGCCGACGCCGTGGCGCCCATCGTCGCGCGTCAAGCCGGCCACGACAACGCTTCGCTCTACTCGACCGCCATGGGCATCATCGAGCCCGACGCCCGCGGGCAGCTCTACCAGGTCCTGCACGAAGTCAAAGCCATCCTGGCCGGCATCACCGCCATGGTGGCCACCAGTCTCTTCTTGGTGTTCGACCACACCGCGGTCATGGCGGTCATCCGCCGCCGCCGCCTGGCCAACCGCACCAAGCCGAGCGGCTGGCGGGCGGTGCTGGCGAGATTCGCCGCCCTGAGCGCCGCCGAGAGGGTCTACGGGATGACGTGCGGCGCGGTAATGCTTACCGCCATGTTCATCATCGCCGGCGGCGGCATCCCCTACCTCCCCTGGATCGGCGTCCCGCTGCTCGGCGCCTCCCTCGGCCTCCTGGTGGCCGGCTACGCCGAGAAGATCAGTCCGGTGGCCGCCGACGAGATCATGGCCGGCGAAGCGCTCGGCCTGTCCTTCGACGAGGTCATGCGGGAGATCGTGATACCCGCCGCCCGGCCGGGCCTATTGCAGAAATTGAACAATCGCAAGGTAAAATTCCGCTAATGAGGTGATACTATGCTCACCATAAATAATCTTCACAAACGGTTCGGCAAGGTGACGGCCGTGGCCGACGTCAGCCTGGAAGTGAAGCAAGGCGAGACGGTCGTGCTCATGGGCCCCTCGGGATGCGGCAAGTCCACCACCATCCGCACCATCAACCGGCTCGTCGAGCCGGACGGAGGCCAGATCGTCTTCGCCGGCCGCGACATCACCGCCATCGCCGCCGAGGAAATGCGGGCGGTGCGCAAACGCATCGGCTTCGTTTTCCAGCAGTTCAACCTCATCAGCCGCCTGACGGCCGAGGAGAACGTAATGCTTGGCCTGGTCATGGACGGGATGCCGCGGGAACTGGCCAGCGAAAAAGCCGTGGCCGCGCTCGCCAAAGTCGGCCTCGAAAGCTGCCGCGGCCAGAAGCCCGGGGAACTGTCGGGCGGCCAGCAGCAGCGGGTGGGCATCGCCCGCGCGCTGGCCTTCGAACCCGAGCTGATGCTCTGGGACGAGCCCACCGCTTCGCTTGACCCCATCCTGGTCAGGGAAGTGCTCGTAGTCATGGAGGAACTCGCCAAGTACCGGGCCAACACCATGGTGGTCGTCACCCACGAGTTGCCCTTCGCCCTCCACGTCGCCGACCGGATCGTCCTTATGGACAAAGGCCGCATAGTCGAAGAAGGCGTCCCCGACAAGGTCTTCGTCACCCCCGCATCCGAAGTCGGGCAGCGCTACAAGGAACTCATCGAATACCAGATGAACACAAGCGCCCTTACCCTTGCCGGCAAACGCGTCGCCTGATTCCCCGCATTTGGCACTTGCAGGAAAAGTGAATCTTTTGTAGAATAAGTGATAGCTGTTTATTGGGAGGACGCCCATGGCTCACCAGACCACCCTCGCAAAAACCATCGGATATACGGGAATAGGTCTCCACTCGGGCAAGGATGTCAGCATCACCCTTCAGCCCGCGGCGGCGGACACCGGCATCGTCTTCGTCCGTACCGACCTCCAGGGAAGGCCGCGGGTAAAGGCGGCAGCCGCCAACGTGACATCCACCATGCGGGCGACGACGCTGGAAGAAGGGGCCGCCAAGGTCTTCACCGTCGAGCACCTCCTGGCCGTATTCTTCGCCATGGGAATCGACAACTGCCTCGTCGAAATCACCGCCGCCGAGCCGCCGGTAGGCGACGGCAGCTCCCTCCCCTTCGTGAGGCTGGTGGAAGAGGCCGGTATCGCCGCGCTGGCGGCGCCGTGCCGTTACACCCCGCTACCGGCGGCGCAGGCGGTCCGCTTCCCCGATAAATTTATCGCCATTCTGCCGTACGACGGTCTGCGGATCAGCTTCACCTCCGTCAATCCGCACCCGCTCATCGGCATCCAGTACGGCGACTTCGAAATCACCGCCGATACTTTTATCCGCGAAATCGCCCCGGCGAGGACCATCGGCTTCATGCACGAGGTCGAAGCCTTGCAGGCGCAGGGCCTTGCGCTCGGCGGCAGCCTCGATAACGCGGTGGTATACGACGGCGATAAAATCCTGACGCCGCTGCGTTTTCCCGACGAACTGGTCAGACACAAGATTCTCGACGTGCTCGGCGACCTGGCGCTGGTCGGGCGGATCCGCGGCCACGTTGTCGCGGTGAAATCCAGCCATGCGCTCAACACCGCGCTGGCGAAGCAAATAGCGGCAAGTGTGCAAAAGTGACGAGGAGGACTGCTACCATGTTGACCGTGCCTCAGATCCAGGCGATCATCCCGCATCGATACCCGTTCCTGTTGGTCGACCGCATCATCGAAATCGAGCCTATGAAAAAAGCCGTGGGTATTAAAAACGTCACCGCCAACGAGCAGTTCTTCCAGGGCCATTTCCCCGGGAAACCCATCATGCCTGGCGTGCTGCTCCTCGAAGCCATGGCCCAGGTTGGCGGCGTGGCGATGCTCTACGGCGAGGAATTCTCCGGCAAGCTGGCGGTTTTCGCCGGCATCGACCGGGTCAAATTCCGCAGGCCGGTGGTGCCGGGCGACCAGGTCCGGATGGTGGCCGAGATCATGAAAGTGCGCGGTACCATGGGCAAGATATGGGCCGAGGCATATGTCGACGGCGAACTGGTAGCTGAAGGTGAATTCCTGTTTGCCCTCACTTGAAAAGAGGAGCAATAAGGATATAAATGGCATAGTTTATGTGTAAGATCGTCCTAAATGGCTATGATTGATTTTTTTGCCAATATTAGCGCCGATAGGCCCTGCCATCATTCGACTGGTTAGTCGGATTATAAGTACAACGGTCGGCAACGGGCCGCGGCCGCGACAACAGTAAGGAGATGAGCTGATGAAGCCGGAAACTGTCGTAATACCGATACGTAAAATACACGAAACAGCAGTCATACATCCGGGCGCCCGCATCGGCAAAGACGTGGAGATCGGCCCGTACGCGGTCATCGGCGAAAACGTCCTGATCGGCGACGGAACCAAGATCGGCGCTCATGTCGTCGTTGACGGCTGGACCAGTATCGGCAAGAACTGCATCCTCTATCCCAGCGCTTCCATCGGCACCGAGCCCCAAGACCTCAAATTCCGCGGCGAAAAGAGCTACGTTTTCATAGGCGACGAAACCCAGATCCGCGAATTCGCCACCATAAACCGCGCCACCGGCGAAGGCGAGGAAACCCGCATCGGGTCGCACTGCCTGCTGCAGGCATATACCCATGTCGCCCATAATTGCATCCTCGGCAACCATATCATCATGTCCAACTGCGCCACGCTAGCCGGCCACGTGATCGTCGAAGACCGGGCGATCATCAGCGGTCTGTCCGGTGTGCACCAGTTCGTCAAGATCGGCCGCAACGCCTTCGTCGGCGGCGCCTCCAAGGTTGTTCAGGACGTGCCTCCGTTCGTCATCGTCGACGGCCACCCGGCCAAGGTCTGCGGTCTCAACAGCGTGGGCATCGCCCGCGCCGGCATCAGCGAGTTGGCCCGCCGCAACCTCAAGAAAGCCTACAAGATTCTGTACCGTTCCAACCTCACCCTGCCTCAGGCGATCGCCGTGATGGAGCAGGAGCTCGACTCCTGCGAGGAAGTCGAACACTTCCTCCGCTTCCTCCGCAACGCCGAGCGCGGCATCTGCCGCGGCCGCAGGGACGAAGAGGAATAGAGAATCGAGAGAATCGGCTGGCCGCCGGAAGGACTCCAG
This sequence comes from Sporomusaceae bacterium, assembly GCA_022839045.1. The sequence goes on along the minus strand of JALHDI010000068.1, from coordinate 2,392 downwards.
GGCAGTCGCGTAAGGAGTATCGGGATGAAGAAAATAGGATTACTGGCCGGCGTCGGCAGACTGCCGGTAGAATTTGCCCGTGCCGCCTCCGGCATGGGCTTTACCGTGATTGCCGTCGGCGTGGTCCCGGGGGTCGACCCCGAGCTGGCCGCCGTGGCGAGCAAGTACCGCCAAATCGGCGCCGGGGAACTGGACCGTATCCTCGCCACCCTAAAGGAAGAAGGCGTGCGCGAGGTCACCATGCTCGGCAAGGTGACCAAGGAACTGCTGTTCACCGGCGCGGTGAAGCTCGACGACCGGGCGAGGAAACTCTTCGCCGGCCTGGCCGACAACAGCGACGACACCATCATGCTCGCCCTGGTGCGCGAACTGGCGCACGAAGGAATAGGCGTGCTCGACCAGACCGCCATGATCCGCGCCCTGATGTCGCCGCCGGGCCTTATCACCCGCCGGCCGCCGACCGCCGCCGAGGAGGCCGACATGGAATTCGGTTTCCGCATGGCCAAGGAGATCGGCGCCCTCGACATCGGCCAGACCGTCGTCGTCAAAAACAAGGCGGTGCTCGCCGTCGAGGCCATCGAAGGCACCGACGCCTGCATCCGCCGCGGCGGGCAGCTCGGCCGGGGCGGGGCGGTTGTAGCCAAAGTCGCCAAACCCAGCCAGGACGCGCGGTTCGACGTTCCTGCCGTCGGCACCGACACCATCCTGGCCATGATCGAAGGAGGCGCGAGCGCCCTGGTGATCGAAGCGGGCCGGACGCTGCTGGTGGACCGCAACAAGGTCGCGGCGCTGGCCGACGAGAACAACATCACCATCATCGCCCGCTGATTTTTGCCACAGAGGCATAGAGACACTGTGAGAAGAGGGAAACTATCTCCGGGTCTCTGTCGTTCTGTGGCTCGTGTTTTAGCGTGGGTAATCTTGGACAACCACGCCCGTTTGGGATAAACTAGTATTAGCCGAGGGGATTCGCCATGTACAAGATCTTTATCTCCGCCGGCGAAGCGTCCGGCGACCTCAACGGCGCCAGCGTCGCCGCCGCCCTCAGGAATATCCGGCCCGACATCCGGCTCTACGGTATGGGCGGCGAAATGATGCGCGCCGCCGGAGTAGAGATCGTCTACGACATCGCCGACCTCGGCGTCATGGGGATCGTCGAAATCGCCAAAAGCCTGCCCAGGCTTTTCCGGCTGCGGGACTTCCTCGCCGACTGGATGGCGCGGGAACGCCCCGACGTCCTGGTGGTTATCGACTATCCCGGTTTCAACACCCGGCTGGCCAAAGTCGCCAAACAGCAGGGCATCCCGGTCATCTCCTACATCAGCCCCTCGGCATGGGCCTGGGGTCGCGGCCGGGCCAAGGAAGTAGCGGAAACGGTCACCAAAGTCGCCGCCATCTTCCCCTTCGAAGCCGACGTCTATCGCCAGGCGGGAGCCGATGTCGTCTTCGTCGGCCACCCCCTGCTCGACATCGTCAAGCCCTCGTTGCCCAGGGACGAGGCATACCGCCTGTTCGGCGCCGACCCGGCGAGGCCGGTGGTGCTGCTCATGCCGGGCAGCCGGCGCCAGGAAATCGACAAGCTTCTGCCCGTCATGCTGGCGGCGATGGAAAAAGTCGTGCAAAACGTGCCGGATTGTCAAATATTTTTGCCGGTAGCCTCGACAATTTCCCGGGAAATATTGCAAAATATAATAGATGGCTACAATATAAAGGTGCGCCTCACCGCCGGCAACACCTACGACCTGATGAACATCGGCACCGTGGCGGTCGCCGCCTCCGGCACCGCCACCCTCGAAGCCGCCATCATGGGCCTGCCGACGGTCATTGTCTACAAGGTGGCGCCCCTTACCTACCAGCTCGGCAAAATGCTCATCAAGATCCCCCATATCGGCCTGCCCAACATCGTCGCCGGTCGGCGCATCGTACCCGAACTCCTGCAGGGCGAGGCCAACGCCACCAACATCGCCCGCGAAACGCTGCCCATCGTCACCGACCCGGCCGTACGCGACCGCATCGCCGCCGACCTGGCCGACGTCAGGCGGAAGCTGGGGGAAAGCGGCGCGGTAGGACGGGTGGCCGAAGTCATACTTGAAGTGGCCGCGCACGGCCACGGAGGAGCGGCATGAATCTATACCTGCGGTTGCTGAAATACGTCCGGCCTTATATGTTCAGGGTCGTGGTCGCCATCATCTGCATCATCCTGGCTGCGGCGGCGAACCTCTACGTGCCCTGGATCATCAAGGACGTCATCGACGACGTCCTGACCGCCAAAGACATGGCTATGCTCAACATCATCGCCGGCGGCATCATCGTGGTGTTCCTGCTGCGCGGTATCTTTTTCTACGGCCAGACCTACCTGATGGCATTCGTCGGTCAGCGGGTCATCATCGAC
>JALHDI010000067.1 GCA_022839045.1 Sporomusaceae bacterium | reverse complement strand
GATATCAAGCGGCGTAGCATACAGCACCGAACTCAGAACAATAATGTCCACCAGCGGGGCGTAGTCCTTCACCGTTGCCAGGGTTATGCCTCCGGCCACGCCCACTAGGATTCGTGGATTGATCTCCCGCAGTTTGCGGACAATAGTTTTTAGCTCTTCCGGTTCAAAATGGTCAAGCAGCATAACATCGACCAGGCCGGCGTAGCGATAAGCCTCTTCGGGGGTCGACGGCTCGAACTCGATCTTGTGATGGAAAGAGTACAGCTTGTCCGGCAGGGCGCCGAGCGCCCGCATATGGTTCTGGGTTATCAGGATGGTGTCGCTGAGCGAGTTGCGATGATAGATCGCCCCGCCGTCGAGGACGGCCTGGATCTCGTCGCTACGCATCCCCAAGTGGGCTTTACGGCAGGCCACCACGATCTCGATCCGCCCGTTCTCCCCTCTGGCCTCCCGGACAATTGCGTCCGTCTGGGTGGCGATGGCGCACAGCACGGTAAGATAGGTCTGGCATATCCGCCACAATTTGAACAATGTCCCGATATCTCCCGCGGCTTCGAGGATGACGTCACCCTTATGAATCCGCTCTCCGGGGCTGCGAGAGGAAATGACGGCGAGCTTTTGCGCCGTGAAAAACTCCGCCAGCCGGGGAGTGCCCGACACTACGGCGTCCACTCTGGAAATGAACCGGAATCGCCCCTGCCCTTCGATCGCCAACATTTCGGTGGTGATATCGCCGTAGGGGCAGTCCTCTGTAAGCCCCGCCTCCAGGCAATCGAACAGCGTCGGGCTTGTACCGAGCAGCATAAGCTCTCCCCCCTGATTAATATCAAAATAAAACCAACATAATCAAACTAAAAACAAATTCACCCATGAATCACGCATGCTAATCATATGTACAACCCCTTATAAATGCGCTCCCATTAGATAGAACCAATATAACCAAACAATAACTAACAAAATCCCTATGGTGTTATTATATATTTTGCGGTATGATTAACGCAAGAGGGTTTACCAATTAATAATAACGATATATTGAATCAAAACGAGGTGGATCGATGACCGACACGATTTCCTATACTCCCGAAGAAGTTGCCAAGATTCTTAAAATCTCACGGTTTACCGTATACGAAATGATCAAGCGTGGCGATCTCACCGCTTACCGGATCGGCCGCAAGGTTCGTGTCGAGGCTCCCGATCTCGATGTCTACATCAAAAAGTCGAAAAGCCTCTCCCCCGCCGCCCAGGCGCAGGCTGCTCCGCCGGCCGAGACACCCGCCCCGGCGCCGGAAGGACTGATCATCTGCGGGCAGGACGTGATCCTCGACATCCTCACCAGGCACCTGGAAAAGATGCTGCCCTACAGCCGCTTCCTGCGCAACTACGCGGGCAGCATCGACGGCCTGATGGCCCTTTACCGCGGCACGGCCAACGTTGCCACGACCCACCTGTGGGACAGCGACAGCGACACCTACAACGTTCCCTATGTGCGGCGGCTTCTGCCGGGGCACCGCACCCTCATAATCAACCTCACATACCGGATGGAAGGCTTCTATGTCGCCAAAGGCAACCCGAAGGAGATCAACAACTGGCGGGACCTGACCAAACCCGGCGTATGGTTCGTCAACCGCGAATGCGGCTCGGGGGCCAGGGTGCTGCTCGACGAGCAGCTGCGCGCCCTCGGCATCGACCATCGCGACATCACCGGCTATAACCAGGAGGAGATGAGCCATCTGGCGGTGGCCAGCCGCGTCGCCAGAGGCGAAGCCGATGTGGGCCTCGGCATTGAAAAGGCCGCCCTGCAGGTGCGGGAAATCGATTTCGTCCCCCTGCAAAAAGAACGGTACGACCTGGTGATTCGCCGGGAAGACACGGACAAGCCGCATTTCCAGGCCTTGTTGACGGTGCTCCGCTCGCAGGCTTTCCGCAGCGAGGTTGCCGGTATGGGGGGCTACGACCTCACCCACACCGGCGAGATACTGGCCGAAACATAAAGAAAGATGCACCCGCCGGAATATGCGGGTGCATCTTTTACTATGGCGTGATTATTTCATTACCATCATTTCGGTGGCTTTTACCAGAGCGGTGACTTTGTCACCCACTTTAAGGTCGAGGTCGGCTACCGAATCGACCGTAATCGCCGCGACCAGCTCGGTGCCCTTGAAGTCCATGACCACTTTCGCCATAACGGCGTCTTTTACGATTTCTTTTACTGTAGCTTCCAGTTTATTGCGTCCGCTGATTTTCAAGCTTAGGCCTCCTTTCCGGCTTTATTACATTAATCCTCGCTCGCCAAAGCGAGCATGACAATACCCGCGCCAATCATCAGCCCCGATATCCACACAAGCCACTGGACAATCCTGCTCTGCCTCGCGTCTAACTCCGTGGCCATCGCGCAAAAGCAGGAGATGGCGATCATAAGCCCTGCAGGCAAAAGAATCGCGGCAAGAATCAGGGTTTTCATTCGCCCCACCGTCCCAGGCAAAATCACAAAATCCTTTACTTTTCCGTCCAACTGCGCCCTTATACCCTTGCCGACACCTTCCGTCCGTAACCGATCAACTGTTTCATCCCGGCGCATTGGCTTATCCCCGCTAAGATAGCATCCCTGTTCTCCGGGAGCCACCGCGTTCCCGCGAGCAAGGTTACCCCGGTGCCGCTGAAAGCGGCCGGATACATGGGTGTGCTCGCGCCTACCATGACAACATCCCGGGCTTTGTCGCAATAGCCCAACAGTTGGTCAAGCGTGCCGTTTATCAGCGACGTGCTGCTGACGAAAACCACCTGGCATTCGGGGAGCAACTGCGGTTCGGCCGTTTCCGGGTAAACATGGCCGGTCACTCCCTTGCCCCGTTCGAAGACCAGCAGCCGGCGGACTTTGCCTTGCAGACCGGCGATGAGCGGGCCGATATGGCCGATAACCCCCACGGTGTCATCGGGACCGGTTGGTACGGCAAGCGCCGCATCCTCGTCCTGGTCCCCTTCCTGTCCCGCGCCGTCGAATCCGGCGGCGGCGTTTATAACCGCCAACCCCGCAGCCACGGCGATAACGCTTCTGCTTTCCAGCGCCCATGAGGCGATTTCCGCGGCAGGCATGCCGACAAGTTTGCCGGCATAAGGAAGAGCCGTACAGCCGGAAACCACATCTTCTTTCAACACATAGGCTACCCCCAACGAACCGTCATCAAGCTCGACGCCCAGGAAATTCAGCCCGACCCTGACCTCGGTTATCCGTCTCCCCGCAAGCCTTGGCCGGGCCAAGTCATAGACGCGGTCCAAAATCATTGTGGCACCTCCTCGTATAATCTACTTTCGTCTCAAGACATCAGCGGAATCACACTTTCACCGCATTGGGTCCGTCATCGATCCGGACTATCTACGACAAACGCCGAGTCTGGCGTCCGCCAGTTCTCAACGCTGCTTGCAGTAGGCCGCATCCATGCCGGCATCCTTTTACCGTTCTTTTTCGATTTCCCAGCGGTCGATCAAGTCGCCGCTAAGCCCGAACACCTCGACCGACAGTACGTTGCCGTTTACCCTTACGACGAGATAGTTCGGCTCTTCCGCAGGGTTATGGTATACTTCGTGCCAGTCGCCGGCGAGCGCCTTCCCGCGCGCTTTGTCGCCGCCGCGGCCGACCGTCACGTATACCGTTCCTTCGGACGAACCGTCCGCTACGGCGTCGTCGCGGAGGGGATACGTACGCGCATAGACATGCTCGTGGCCGCTGAAAACTATAGCGACGCGGTGGCGTTCGAGGATCGGCACGAAAGCCGCTTTTACGTCGTCGTTGCCGCGGGCCGTCTTACTGTTGTAAGGCGGTTTGTGGACAAACGCCATCTTCCAGCGTTTGTCCGTCGCCGCCAAGTCTTTCTCCAGCCACGCTTTCTGCCGCTCCAGCATGTCCGGTAGGAAGCGCGCCCCTTCGCGGGCCTGGCTGTCCAGCATCACGAAATGCGCATCCCCGTAGTCGAAGGAATACACCTGGCTTTTCAGCCCTTCCGGGCCGTTGCCGGGCAACTTGAACTGGGCGGCAAATAACGTCGGCAGTGAGCGCTCACCCCACAGCGGCGTGTAGTATTCATGGTTGCCGGTCAGCGGCATCACGGGAATAACGCCGATTACCTCCTCCGCGGCGCCCAGCCAGGCGTCCCACTGGTCATGGTCTTGCCCTGCCTCCACCAGGTCGCCGACGACGGTCCAAAAGGCCGCATCGGGGTTGGTTTCGTAAGCCCGGCGGAGCACCGCCCGCCAAAGATCATAAGTGTCGCCCTGGGTATCGCCGAAGACGAGAAACTTGAAGGCTTGAATATCGGCCGGGGCCGTTTTAAAGCTGCGCGGTTCGCTCCAGCCGGTGTCGACCCCCACGCGGTAAATATAGCGCGCGCCTGGTTTGAGCCCGGTCAGTGTCGCCGAATGGATTATCATCTTCCCGCTGTCTGTCAGAAGAGGTTCTCCCCGGGCAACAACCGAAGTGGCGCTTATGGGCAAGCCGCCGCCCGCCGCGGCTTCAGCGTATTGGACCCGGCCGCCCTGACAGAGGGCCGATGTCTGCCAGGCGATCGTCTGCGTGGTGCAGGGATCGTCCTTCCAGGTCAAGGTTACGTGCCGTGGAACGGATACCGCCAGCGGCGCCGGGGAAGAAAGCGCCGGCGCCAAACAGGCCAGCGCGATTATGAGTAGCGCTACTATCGGCCAACTGCGGATAACCCGCTTCATCCCCATCATTTATCCGCTCTCTTCCCGAGTCTCGCGGTCTTTGTTTCCCTATAAATTATGATAATATTATACCAATCATAAATCAACATAAACAAACTAAAATGCTTTTAAAATTATGTTTTTGTTTGCCTATATTTTAATTTGGCGGGGCATTCCTGTAAAATTGCCCAGCAAGACCGAAAGCTTCATGATAACTCCCTAAGCCATTTTAGCCGTATTGGCGGAATGGCTTGGCCATGCCAACATTCGGAACACTTTGATTAATAACTCAGCACAGTCGGCATTACGCTGCCAAAATGCAATGATAAGAAGACCTGACTAGACTGCAGGCTTTTTTTGTCCCCCCGTTTGCACTTGCCCACCGAAGCCGCCTTTTCTCATTTCAACACAAAAACCACCTTTTACCTACAATACAACTAACTAAACTAAACAAAACATAAAATAAATTCATTATATATATCATTTTTATTGATTTATATTTGTTATTGTATTATTATAAAATCAAGCAATATCTTCCATAAATACCATAAAGGCGGATATTTGTCGTCTGCACTCATCAACTTCTTTCTTTTTTCTGCGCGATTGATTGCGAACAAGCAGAGCAGCCGCCAAAAACGATCAGTTGTGAAGGGGGAAGAGCATGTTTTTCAAGGCAATCATCCGTTTCATGGTCACTCTCGGTATCGTTACCCTTTTGGCTCCGGCACCCGGCCTGGCGATAGCGCAGGCAACCGAGCCGGCCGCCACCACCCTGGATGAAGTGGTTGTCACGGCGGTGCCGCTGGAAAAATACCTGGTTACCACAAGCGTCATGACCGCCAAAGAAATCGCCGCCAAGGGGGCCCGCACCCTCGCGGACGCGCTCGAAGACGTTCCCGGCCTGAACTTTTACCAGCACAAGAAGAATGCCATGCAGGTGGATATTCGCGGCAGCAGCCTGTCCTACACCAAAATTTATATCGACGGCTTGCTGGTCAACCCGCTGTCCAAGGTCGGCGGCACCGGCTCGGTGGACCTGAACATGTTCCCGGTCGAAAACATCGCCAAAATCGAGATTATCAAAGGGCCGGCGCCAGTGATCTACGGCACCGACGCTATCGGCAGCATCATCCTTATCACAACGAAAAGCGGCAAAGACAATCCCGGCGGCAGCATTTCGCTTGTCGGCGGCTCATTCAAAACTCTCAACGGCTCAATGGGCTACGGAGGCGGCGATGCCAAATTCAACTACTACTTCAACGCCGGCTCGACCCATACCGCCGGCTACCTGGACAGCGGCGCGAGGAGCAAGTATTTGAACGCGAAACTGAACTGGAGATTGCCGGACGGGGCGGCGCTGTCCTTTATGGGCAGCTATTCGCTCACCGACAAGGACTGCCTTAACACCATCGACCCGGTCGACGGCCATATCATTTCCGCGAAAACCGGTTTTTGGCCCGGGCTTAATAATTGGGAGTTCCGCAACTGGGAACGGACCAGCCTGGCGCTGGACTACGGCAAGAAACTCAACAGCAAGCTGGATATCGACGTAAAAGCCTACCGCTTCACCGAAAGCCAGGAGCTTTGGGCGGACGGCAAAGGCTATGATTCAAGCGCGGCGACCGCCGTCGGCGGCATCGTGAAGGGTACCAGCAGCAAGGATACCGGCTACAGTACGCTGCGGTGGAACAAGAGCCCCTGGGAATGCACCATGAACGGCCTGGAACTACAGAGCAACTGGATGCTGGACGGCAAGCACACGCTGACCTTCGGCGCGCTTTACAACGACCTCGACTGGAAGAACTCTGCGTCCGTCGATCCGGTCAACGACCCCTACAACCCTGACAAGCTGAAGTGGAAATTGTTCAACAACAAGCGCTACGGCTACTATCTGCAGGACAACTACTCCCTCAGCGCCAAGGCGATGCTCACCTTCGGCGTCAGATATGACGTAAACGAAGTGAAGAGCCAGGACAGCGGGACGAAAAAAGGGTCGGCGTACAGCCCGGTGGTTAACGTGGTGTACCAGTTTAACAGCCGGGATACCGCCCGCGCCTCCTACGGGAGGACTCTCAGCTTTCCCACCGCCACCCAGCTTTACGGCACCTATGGCTCGGCCGATCTGAAGCCGGAAAGGTCCACCAACTACGAGTTGGGTTTCAAACGGGTTTTCGACGATAAAACGACGGCCGACATCGCCTTTTTCCAAAACGATATCACCGACCGCATCGATACCGACGCGAACAGATACTATTACAACGCCACCTGGGCCAAAGTCAAGGGCATCGAACTGGAGGTCACGAAAAAGCACTCCGACCGGTGGAGCAGCTTCGCCAATTACACCTATCTGGACACCTCATCCCAAAAAACCGACGGCACGGTCACAGCATTGACTTACGCACCGCGGCACCACATCAACTACGGCCTGACCTACAAAGCGGACAAAGGCTATACCTTCAGCCTCACCGGCCACTGGGTGGACAAGCGCTATACCGGCGATGACGGCTCCACCAGAGACACCCGGACCGGATCGTACATATATGGCTACCTGCCCGCCTACAACACGGTGGATCTTAAGATCAGCCGCCAGGTTAACGCCAAGCTGGACTGGTACGTCAAAGTCTACAATATCTTCGACCGCAATTATTCCAACGCCCTGTTTTACCCGGCTTCCGGCCGCACCTTCATCACCGGCGTAAATTACAAAATCTGATAAAGGCGGCTGGCTTAAGGTCAGCCGGATCAAAAACGATGAAGATACCACGCCTTTTCTGGCTTGTCCTGCTCGTCGCCCTGTCGCTGGCCCTCTCCGGTTGCGGCAAAGAGCAGGCCGGGCAAGCGCCGGTGCCGGCAAAACCCGGCGACCGTATCGTCACGGACATGGCCAGGCGCGATATCGTACTGCCGTCCGTGATCAAAAAAGCATACGCCGTATCGCCGGTGGAAACGGTGCTGCTTTATACTCTGGCTCCCGACCTGCAGGCCGGCTGGAGCTATCACATGGCCGGCAAGGAGAATCTGTTCATCCTGCCCGAGTACCGGGACCTGCCCGTCCTGGGGGCCTGGACGTCTTTCACCGGTACCGCCAGCGTCGAGGAAATTCTCAATATCAAGCCCGACCTCATCCTGATGGCCAAGCCGATCGGGCCGGCGGCGCGAACCCTGGCCGACGAAATACAGCATCTGACTAAAATACCGGTTTTCGTCGTCGACGGAACGCTGACCGGCATGGAGCAAGCCTACCTTTACGCCGGCCGGGCGCTGGGCCGCGAGGAGCGCGCCGCCCGGCTGGCCGCCTACTGCCGCGAGACGATCGCCATGATTCGGGACAAAAAACCGCTGCTGACTGGCCGTAAACCGGTGACCGTCTACTATGCCGAAGGGGCGAAGGGGCTGGAAACCGAGCCGAGCGGCTCCTGGCACGCCGAGATCATCGAATTCGTCGGCGGCGTCAACGTGGCCGGCGTCAACATCCCCAAAGGAGGGAACATAGGCCGTAGCCCGGTTTCCCTGGAGCAGATACTGGTATGGGACCCCGAGGTCATCCTGATTTCCTACTTCCACGACAGCGAAAACAGCAGTTTCCCGCAAATCATGGGCGCCGCCGGCTGGCGCGACATCCGCGCCGTGCAGAGCCGGCGGGTCTACGAGATTCCCCACTACCCGTTCAACTGGTTCGACCGCCCGCCATCGGCCAACAGACTTATCGGCATCAAATGGGTGGCCAATTTGCTCTATCCGGAAGTATACCCGCTCGATCTGAGGGCCGAGGTCAAGAAGTTTTATGCGCTGTTCTACCACTACCAGCTTTCCGAGGAGGAAACTGACCAGCTGCTGCGTCGCTCGCAGCGCTAAGCCGCTTGCCTTTCGGAACTAAAAGGGGTGAGATTTTGAACTGCAATTTCTGTGAACGGCGCTGCGACCTGAGCGGCGGCAAGCCGGGCGTCTGCCGCATGTACCGACAGGAGGACGGCGCCGTCCGCGAACGGTTTCCCCATCGCTGGAGCACCTTCATGCTGTCAAGGATCGAGTCACTGCCGTTTTACCACGCCTACCCGGGCAGCCGCAGCATGACCATCGGCACCTTGGGCTGCAACTTCGACTGCCGCTATTGCGCCAACGGTTTTGTCGCCAAAGCGGAGCCCGAGAGCCTGCTCGACAGACTATACGAATTCACGCCTCGCGAACTGGTGATGATGGCCGCCAAACGGGGCTGTCATAACATCGTTTTCAACGTGAACGAGCCGACCGTGTCGCTTCTTTCGCTGCAGGACCTGGCCAAAGCGGCCGCGGTCGCGGGAGTGCCGATGGGCTGTCTTACCAACGCCTATATGACCGAAGAGGGTACCGAACTGATGGCCAAGATATTCTCCTTCATGAACATCAGCCTTAAAGGGCTTTCAGCCGAATTCTGCCGGCAGTACCTCGGCATAGCCGACGCCTCGCCGGTGCTGCGCAACATCCGGCGGCTGGCGGCGACCGCCCACCTAGAAATCACCACGCCGGTCATTCAGTCGGTAAACGACGGCGACATCGACCAAATTGCCGAGTTTATCGCCAGCGTCGACCCGGAAATACCCTGGCACGTGTTCCGCCTGCTGCCTGAGCACAGGATGAAGGGAGCCGACTATCCGAACGTCGCGGCCATCGACAAAGCTTTGGAGAAAAGCCGCCGGTTGCTGCCGTACGTGTATTTCCACAACTTCGTCGGCTCCGACTGGGTCAACACTCATTGCCCGGGCTGCAAAACGCCGGTTATCGAGCGTTTCAGCCTGGGCTGCGGCGGCGACCGGCTCAGCCGCTATCACTGCCTGGATAACAAGTGCCCGGCCTGCGGCCGCGCCATCAACATCCACGGCCGGCGGACCGACTGGAACTCCAGGGAGGGGACGGCATGAGCCTGGCGATCATCGACGGCCGTGAGTGGCAAAGCATTCGCGATCTCAGGACAGGCGAAAAAGCATCCGCTGACAGCCCCTGCGCCCGCATGGTCAGCAACGTCCTCCGGAACCACCCCTTCCCCGGCGACATCGACGCCAGAGGGAACAAGTGGGTGACCGACACCGCCCTGGACCTCGCCGGGAGCTACGACCCGCGCCTGGCCTTTCTTATCTACTCCCAGCAGTATTACGCCTTCCGCTTCGACGCGCCGCCCCCGGACGAACGGGCCAGGCTGATTGCCGCCGCCTTCGAGGAGGCGCGTCGCTTCGCGGCCGAAGGCGGCTTTTTCCCGGTGATAGTCGGCACGGGAGACATGATCCCGGTTTCCGCCTATATCGACCTCAGCCGTCTGGACGGGCTGGCGGTCGTCAGTCACTGGCTGACCCGCTACGCCGGCCTGTACGGGCCAAGCGAAAAAGACATGGCCTGCCTCCGCGGCCTGCCGGGGATCGAGCGGGTAATCGACAGGCAAGAGTATCTGGCCCTGTTCGCGGGCACGCCTGCCGAGGGCGACCGCCTCCCCGACCACCTGGCGGTCGCCAGGGAAGGCTGCTGTTTTCGGTCGACGCTGCTGCGGCAGGCGAAGATGGTCCCGGCTGCAAACGAATTCATTCCGGTCGCCAATCTGGAAGGAGCCGACTTGCTCACCGATATCAGCACCGGCGTACTGGAACTGCTGAAGACCAGGAAAGTGGCCCTCATCCTGATGGAAGGGGTCGGCCTACGGGACTTCCCTCTCCCGGCCGGCCGCTGCCGCAACGGCACAGGCTGGTTCAGCTACGAGCCGTGCGAAGGCCAGTACCTGACCATCAGCACCGGCCGGCACCAGGCCCTCGCCTATCCCGCCGGCTACCGGTCCTACCTTGAGGATGACGAAGCCAAAGAATATCCCTTCTCCGGCTATTTCACCGTCATTCCCGCCGGCACCGTCGGCACCCTCACCGGCGCCCGCAGCATTGCGGTCGGCAACCGGAGCATGTTCATGCACACCGTAACCGGGGCCGATATCGCCATCGAATGCTTTGCCCGCAACCTGGCCAACCAGGGCTGCATGGCGGTAATCCACCGTCAGGACAAATACCATTATTGCTGATCATTTCTCATTACTATACGGGAGGTTACACAAATGCAGTCAGCTTATCCGGACGATCTCAAAAAGGTGCTGGAATTTCACGGCCACATGTGCCCCGGCATAGCCATTGGCTACCGCCTGGCGAAAGCGGCCCTGGCGGCCCTGGGCTACAGCCATCCCGACGACGGCGACTTGGTCACCATCGCCGAAAGCGACCGCTGCACCGTCGACCCCTTTCAGATCATCCTGGGCTGCACGCTCGGCAAAGGCAAGCTGTACATAAACAACACCGGCAAGCAAGCCTTCAGCGTCGGCTGCCGCAAAAGCGGAAAAGCCGTGCGGGTTATCCAACTGCCCTACAACTATTCGGCGGAGAACGACGACCTGACCCGTCGGGTGATGGCCGGCCGCGTGTCCGACGAGGAATACCGGCAATATAAAACTGCCCGCGAACAACGGATACATGAAATACTGACCATGCCGACGGAAGAACTGCTCAAGGCGGAGCCAGTCAACATAATTTTACCGGGCAAAGAAACCATCTACAATTCCCCCTGCTGCGCCTTCTGCGGCGAGCAGGTCATGGAGCCCTGGACCCGCCTGCGCGACGGCAAAGTCGCCTGCATCCGTTGCGCCGTCCCGGTGGTACGGTAACCCGTCCATGGAAAAGATCGGCCAAGCCTTGTACCGTCCCCTGGAAGTGGACCCGACGCCGCTGACCGCCCTGTCGTTGAACAGGCAGGTCAACGAAGCGGTGAGCGTAGCTGTCACGGCGAGGTGGCCGGCGAACTGGCCATCAATCAGGATGTCGCCTATTATCTGCTAAAACTGCTGGTACACGCCGGTTGCTTGACGGAAGGCCGCGGCAAATTCAGCACCACCCCGCTCGCCGACGCCTATCTGCTGGAAGACAGCCCCCTATATCTGGGGCACGAGTTCACCACGACCTGCGAGTATGCCCGCCAACTGCTGTCCGCTTTGTCGCCGCAGTCACCCACTAACACGCCCGAACCGGAATGGACCAAGGAGCGCCTGCGGCAAATCGGCGTTTTCGGCATGATGGGCTCGATCCAAAGTACCGTAAGAGCCACCGACCTAAGCGCCGCCCGCCGCATGCTGGACCTTGGCGGCGGCCACGGCTTCTACAGTATCGCTTTCGCGCAGAAATATCCGCAGTTGGAGGTAACCCTGTTCGATCTGCCGCACGTCGCCGTATATGCCGCAAGTTTTGTCCGCGAATATTCGCTGGAGCGGCGGATTATTACGCGAGGCGGCAACTTTATCACCGACGACATCGGCGACGGCTTTGACGCCGTCCTCTGCGCGAACGTTCTGCACAGCAACAAACGTGACGTATTGCTGGCCAAAATCCGTCAGGCCCTTAACCCCGACGGACAAATCATCATCAAAACCCGCGTCAGCGACGTCGCCGACAATCTGGAAAACGCCGCCACCAAGCTGCTGTGGCAGGCTAAGGGCGGCAAGGAGCTGTTCAGTTTCGCCGAGTGGCAGGACTTCCTGGCGCCTTACGGCTTCCGGAATACGGAGCTGTCCGGGGTGTCCGGCATATACGCCACAATTACCGCGCGGGCAGGAGGCAAAAATGGCCAACGACAATAGTCCGGCAGCCCTGCAAAAAGCGCCGCTATGCCTGCGTTGGCGGGCCGACGACCTGATGCTGCCGACGATGGCCGTCATACTGCTGACGGTCTTCGCAGGCTCCTTTCTCGTCGGCCGCTTTCCCGTATCCCCGGAAACGGTGCTTACAATCCTGGCTGCCAAAATCGCCGGCCTGCCGCAAACCTGGCCGGACAGTATGGAAACGGTCGTGTTCAAGGTGCGGCTGCCGCGGATACTGGCGACCATGCTGGTGGGAGCGGCCTTGTCGGTCGCGGGGGCGGCTTATCAGAATCTGTTCCGCAACCCCTTGATGGCCCCGGAGATGCTTGGCGCAACCTGGGGCGCGGCTTTCGGCGCCGTTCTCGGCATGGTATTTCGCCTTCCGTGGCTGGCGATGGAACTCACCGCCTTCGTTTTCGGCCTGCTGGCGGTAATATGCACCGTCTGCATCAATCTTCGCTTCGGCAGCAGACATGCCATCACCCTCGTGCTGGCCGGCATCGTTGTCTCGGCCTTTTTCCAGTCGGCCACCTCGGCCCTGAAATATCTGGCCGACCCGATGGATACGCTGCCGGCCCTCACCTTCTGGCTGATGGGCGGCCTGTCGAAGGTTAGCCTGCAGGACGTATCCTGGACGGTGCTGCCGGTTATCGTCCCGGCTGTTGTACTCTACCGGGTGCGCTGGCGGATAAACGTCCTCAGCGTCGGCGAGGAGGAGGCGCACACCCTGGGCGTCGACGTAAGGCGCACCCGGATGCTTGTGCTGGTTTGCGCCACCCTGATGACGGCGGCGGTGGTCAGCATCAGCGGTATCATCCACTGGGTCGGGCTGCTAATCCCCCATCTTGCCCGCATGCTGGTCGGGGCCGATTTTTCGCGGGTGCTGCCGGCCTCCATGTTGCTCGGCGGCACCTATATGCTGGTCATGGATAACCTCAGCAGAAGCATCGCCTCGATCGAGATCCAGGTGGGGATTCTCACGGCTTTAATCGGCGCCCCCTTCTTCGTCTTTCTGCTGGCTAAGGCAAAAAAAGGCTGGGCCTGACCAATATGCCTGAACATGCGTAAATACTCACAAGGAGTTGGTGCTGTGAACGAAGCCATATTCCACGAAGCCATAGACATCAGGCCGATAGGCCATGTGGGAAGTATTTGCGGTAAGGCCGAGGATATGCCGCTAGGCGGCAGTCAGGCTGT
Organism: Sporomusaceae bacterium; assembly: GCA_022839045.1. The sequence continues at coordinate 13,563 of JALHDI010000067.1, read as the reverse complement.
GATCCGTCTTATACCGGACTATCAGCCGGCATTGTTGCGTATCCGCGAACACAGCCACTTATGGGTGCTGACTTGGTTTCACCAGACCAACCGCTCGATACTCAGGGTGCGCCCCTCCAAAGTCAACCCCGATCTGCCCGAATATGGAGTATTCGCCCTTCGCAGCGCCGCCCGCCCCAATCCTATCGCCCTGACACTGGTGACGCTCGACAAAGCCGCCGGCTGCGACCTCTACGTTTCCGGGCTGGACGCGGTCGACGGGACGCCGGTGCTGGATATCAAGCCGTACTTTGAAGAGGATATCGTCTTTTCGCCGCTTACGCCCTATATCCCGCCGAGCGACCGAGGAACGCGGGCCGGGCTTCTCCGCGGTCAGGCGCTCAACCATCACGGCGAGGCGTGCCTCGGCCTGGAACTCGGCGTCCGCATGGCACTGCTGGCCGAAGAACGTTTTGGTCAGCTCCAGTCCCCCGCGCTTACCATCTCGGTCGCCGGCGATCCCTGTCTGGCCGATGTTCTCCAGGGACTGACGCGGGCCCGGCTGGCCAATCCGCCCCGCTTCAGTTTTAACGCATCGGCGGGCGATAGCTGCGTCACATGGGCAAAGAACGGCCGGACGCTGCGGATTAGCGTCCGGCCGGGCGTGGACTTGGCCCTGGCGCAGGCAGCTTCGACAGACAAGCTTTTTCATTTGGACGAAAACAATATGCCCGGCGGCGGGAGGTGACCGGCATGTACGATGTATTGGAGAAAGGCGGTTTCGTGTTCTATTTGATTATCGCCTGCTCTTTTATCGCCGTGACCGTCGCCGTTCAGCGCTGGTGGTTCCTCCGGTGGGTGGAAAAGGAAGATAAAGCCGTTGCGGCTAAAATAAGGCAGGCCGGCGGGACAGTGCCGGCCGACGGCGACAGTCCGCTGGCCCGGCTGTGGGCCGGCCTGTACAACGGCAATACGGGGGCGGTGGCCGAGAGCGCCCTGTTGGACGAAAGCCTCCGCCTGGAAAAATATTTGTATGTGTTGGCGACCATTGCCACCATCTCGCCCCTGCTGGGGTTGCTGGGCACGGTTTTCGGGATGATCAAGACCTTTCACGCCGCAGCCGTCGGCGGGGTCGGCAATCCGCAACTACTGGCCGAAGGAATCGCCGAGGCTCTGTACAACACCGCCGCCGGCCTGACGGTCACCGTCTTTTGCATCATCAGCCATAATTTTCTGCGCAACTGGGCCGACCGGCTGACGCAGTCGCTGGAAGCGCGACTGGGCGAGCTGCTGGCTGCCAGAGGTGATAAGAGTGTCGGTTAAAGCGCGGCGAAAAATCGGCGTCCATATCGATATGACGCCGATGGTGGATGTAATGATGCTGCTGGTTATTTTCTTTATGATGTCCACGGCGTTTGTGGTCGTTTATCCCGGCTTTTCGGTCATCCTGCCGCAGGCTGCCGCCGGCAAGCAGCCAATCGAACATGTCGCCGTCCTGGTCGCCAAAGACGGTCGGATCGCGGTGGACGGGCGCCCGGTAAGCAGGGCCGAATTGGCGCCGCTCCTGAAAAGTCTCAGCGACGGCAAAACGGTCGTTTCCATCCGGGCCGACAAAGAAGCAAGCCACGGGCAGGTGGTCGAAGTAATGGATGAAATCCGTAAGGCGGGCGTTAGCAAAATTTCTATTGCCACCGAACCGAAGGAGCCGTGATGACAGTGCTACCCAGAACATGGTTGCCGGCGGTGCTATTTTCCGCCGTCGTTCACTCCCTGCTCTTCATGGCTGTGGCCCATGGTTTCGGCCCCCCTCCGGCGCAGCCGGAAAAAGAAAGACTGTATATCGAAGTCGATCTGACGCGAGTATCGTCGCCCCAGGCCATACTCGATAATAAGCCAACACCCCCGGCGGCACGGAGGAGGGATGACAGCGCCGAATCGTCCGAGCGTGCGCCGGTTGCTGCCGCTGCCGCCGACCAGCCTGTTAAGTTCACTCCCGGGCCGCCGGTCACGGCCGGCCTGGCCGGCAACGAAGCCGTGGCAGTCCCGAGCGGCGGCACGAGCCCTAAAGGCACCGCCGGCGGATCCAGAGGCGCCCCGGCCAGTTCCGCTCAAAGGCTGGCTGTGGTATACGCGCCATCGCCGGAATACCCGGCCGACGCCCGCTCCAAACGCTGGGAAGGCACGGTGCGAATCAAGGTGTATGTCGATGAAAACGGTCTGGTACAGGATGCGCAGGTGGCCGTCAGCTCCGGCAGCAGTTCGCTCGACCAGGCCGCGCTCGACTGCCTGCGCACCTGGCGCTTCCGGCCGGCTTATCAGGACGGGCGGCCGGTTGCAATGTGGGCAACCGTCCCGGTGGTTTTCAGGCTAAATTAAATCAGTGGCGAGGAAGCTACGAGATTAGCGGGGGAATGGTATGCTGCAAGTAGAAGGCGTAAGCTTCGGGTATTCGGTTTCATGCGATCTGTTATCCGACCTTTCATTCGCGGTGAATGACGGCGACATCGTCTGCCTCCTGGGGCCGAACGGTGCCGGCAAAACGACGCTGCTTCGCTGCCTGTTGGGGGTATCCAAGGTTCGCACCGGCAGCATCCGGGTAAAAGGCCGCGAAATCGCCTCAGTGCCTACGGCCGAGCTGTCGCGCTGGATTGCCTATGTGCCACAGGCGACCGACACCGTGTTCCCCTACCGGGTATTGGACATGGTTGTCATGGGCCGCACCCCCCACATAGCGTTTGCCGCCGTTCCCGCCAAGGCCGACGTGACTATCGCCCGGGAAGCTTTGCGCGAACTGGGGATAGCCCATCTCGCCGACTGCCTGTTCAGCGAGATCAGCGGTGGCGAACGCCAGCTGACCCTCATCGCCCGGGCCATAACCCAACAGGCCGGCATGCTGATCATGGATGAGCCGACCTCCAGCCTCGACTACGGCAACCAGGTACGCATACTCAAAGTAATCAGCAACCTGGCCAAGCAGGGCTACTCCATCCTCATGACCTCCCACTTTCCCAGTCACGCCTTCATGCTGTGCAACAAGGTACTGGTCATGAAGCGCGGCCGGATAATCGCCGCCGGCAGTCCGGAGGAAATCATGACCGAAGAGGGCCTTAGCGATCTATACGGCGCCAGGGTCAAAATCGTCGAAATCGCCGACGGCACCACGGAACCGGTAAAGGTATGCATCCCTCTGCTGGCCTAACCCCCCCCACACAATAGTTGAATAACCGGCATTGCCGGTTATTTTTTTATGGCATTATCACCCGTACCGGTCCCTGCAATCGTAACTGATGTCAGAATCCCCCGCCGTTGGGCGGGGGATTTTCAGTTCAGGTATCTCTTCGGCCGGAGAATCCCCTGCCGTGCGGCGGGGGATTCTCTATTTTCGGCGGGGGAATACTAGCAATATCTACATAGATACGGGGAGGAAGGTAATTTGGATAGATTTAAAGCATTGGGGATCGGTGACAAGCTCGTGAGGGCTATCAGTGAGATGGGATTCGAGGAGCCTACGCCGATCCAGGAGCAGACCATCCCGGTCCTGATGACGGGTCGGGACCTTGTCGGCCAGGCGCAGACGGGGACAGGGAAGACGGCGGCGTTCGGCATCCCGCTGCTCGAGAAGGTGGCCCTGAGCGCCGCGGCTTTTCAGGGGCTGGTGCTGACGCCGACGCGCGAGCTGGCCATCCAGGTGGCGGAGGAGCTGAACAGGATCGGGCAGTTCACCGCCGCCCACGCCCTGCCGATCTACGGGGGGCAGGATATCCAGCGGCAGATCAAGGCGCTGGCGAGAAGGCCGCAGGTTATCGTGGCGACGCCTGGGCGGCTGATGGATCATATGGAGCGGCGGACGATCAGGCTCGACGAGACGAGGATGGTCGTTCTCGACGAGGCGGACGAGATGCTGAATATGGGGTTCATCGAGGATATCGAACGGATCCTGGCGACGATGCCTGTCGAACGCCAGACGGTCCTTTTTTCGGCGACGATGCCGCGGGCGATCCAGAACCTAGCCCAGCGGTTCCAGCGCGATCCGGCGCATATCAGCATCAGGGCCCGGGAGGTGACGATGCCGCTGATCGAGCAGCGGTACGTGGAGCTTCACGACCGTGAGAAGTTCGATGTGCTGTGCCGCCTGCTCGATATCCAGGCTCCCGAGCTGTCGATCGTTTTCGGCCGGACGAAGCGCCGCGTGGACGAGCTGGCCGAGGCGCTAAAAAAACGCGGTTATTCGGCGGAGGGCATCCACGGCGATCTGACGCAGACGAAAAGGGATGTGGTGCTGCGGCAGTTCCGCGAGGGGGTGACGGATATCCTGGTGGCTACGGATGTGGCAGCCCGCGGCCTGGATGTGAGCGGCGTGAGCCATGTGTATAATTTCGATATCCCCCAGGATGCGGAGAGTTATGTGCACCGCATCGGCCGTACCGGCCGGGCGGGGCAGACGGGCATGGCGGTGACGTTCGTCATCCCCCGCGAGCTCGAACATCTCCGCTCGATCGAGCGGATAACGCGGCGCAGGCTGGCAAGGATGGCTGTGCCGACGCTTACGGACGCGGTGGAAGGCCAGCAGCGCCTGGCGGTGGAGAAGCTGCTGCGGCAAGTGGAGGAGGGCGGCGCCGATCAGTACCGGGGCCGGGCCGAGGAGCTCTTGGGCGAGCTGGATTCGGTGTCGCTGCTGGCGGCGGCGCTGAAGATGCTGACGAAGGAGCCGGTGACGACGCCGGTGAAGATCACGGAGGAGGCGCCCTTAAGGCCGCGGTACGGCGGGAACCGGCGCTCGCCCGGCGGGACGGGCGGCGGGTTCGCGCCGAAGGCGAAGGCCGGCGCGGGCAAGGGCTGGAAGTATTAGGGAAGACAAAAGGACCGCAACCAATTGGTTGCGGTCCTTTTGTTTTAGCTGAACAGTATCAGGGCGACGAGTTCGAGGGTGGTGTCGCCGGTGTTGGCGATGGCGTGGCTTTCGCCGTCTTTGGTGAGGACGACGTCGCCGGGGCCGACGACGGTTTCGGCGCCGTTGTCGTTGACGGTGCCCTGGCCGCGGAGGATGTAGTAGGCTTCCATTTCGCCCGAGTGCTTGTGCAGGCCCAACGAGCATCCGGGCTCGAGGGTGGTGATGGCGAACAGCCGGCCCTTGCCCTGGAAGTCGTCCTTCTCGATTATTCTGGTGAACTTGACTTCGCCGTTGCCGCCGAAGCGGTTGACGACGACGTCGACGGGCAGACTGCCGTTCCTTTTGATCATTTTGTCGACCTCCCCGATTGTTGTCGCGCGAATTTAATTCTCCGTCAGTCCGGGTTTTCCTGCTTACGGCTTGAAGCCGGACCGCTTCAGCCACCCGAGGGAGGAGAGGGTGTCGGGACTGGGGATGTATTCGAGGCCGACGTGCCCCTGGTAGCCGAGGGCGTCGAGTTCGGCGAGGACGAAGGGGTAGTTGATCTCGCCGGTGCCGGGCTGATGGCGGCCGGGGTTGTCGGCAAGCTGGATGTGCCCTATTTGGGCGATGTGCGCGCGGAGGGTGCTGACGAGTTCGCCTTCTTCGCGCTGGGCGTGGTAGATGTCGTATTGGAGGAAGACGTTGGGCATGGCGACTTCTTCGATGAGCTTGAGGACCTGGCGGGTCTTGTTGAGGAAGAAGCCGGGCATGTCGAAGCGGTTGATGGCTTCGATGACGAGGCTGAGGCCGTGGGTTTGGAGGGCTTCGGCGGCGTAGCGGACGTTGGCGGCGAGCGTCTGCCAGTGTTCGGCTTCGCCGCGGTCTGCGGCCCTGATGCCTGCCAGGCAGTTGACCCGCGGCACGCCGAGGGCGAGCGCGTATTCAATCGCTTTGTCCACGCCGGTCCGGAATTCCCCGCTCCGCCCGGGAAGGGCGCCGATGCCGCGCTCGCCGCCGGCCCAGTCGCCGGGGGGCAGGTTGAAGAGCACCTGGGTGAGGCCGTTGGTCTCGAGGCGTTCTTTGAGGACGGACGGGCGGTAGTCGTAGGGGAAGTGGTATTCGACGGCGGTGAAGCCGGCCGCGCGGGCGAGGGCGAACCGCTCCAGGAACGAGGCTTCGGTGAAGAGGAAGCTGAGGTTGGCGGCGAATTTCGGCAAGTTTTCACCCCCTGTAAAATATTGGTCGCCGTTTATCAGCAGATAACCTCAAGTTGCCGAGAAAGCTCCAGATGCAAGGCGCACCGGAAAAGCGCGCCGCGACGCGTACTCGAACGTACGCTAGCAAGCGCTTTGAGGAGCAACGCCGCAGATGGGGCTTTACCGACAACCTGAGCAGACTAGACGATGTGGGCGTCGGCGGGGTCGAAGGCGAGCCTTACGGTGCCGCCGGGGCTGACGCCTTCGGGGGCGAAGGTGCGCGGCACGCGCGCGCAGAGGGTGAGTTCGCCGGCCCTGACGAACAGCTTGCAGGCGCCGATGCCGGGCAGCAGCCGCTGGACGCGGCCTTCGACGGACACCCACGGCACGGCTGAGGCGGCGAGGCGGTCGTCCCATAGCTGGAGGGCGTCGCCGGGGAGGCAGCAGGCGGAGACCGGCCCGCTCACGGCTCCTCGGGGATAAGAGAAGCGCAGGCCGCCGGCGAGGCGGACGAAGGTGGCCCCTCCCTCCCTATCGAGCCGGCAGGGAAGGATGTTATCCATGCCGACGAGGCGCGCTATCTGTTCGTTGGCGGGGCGGCGCAGGACGGTTTCCGGCTTGTCGTTCTGGACGATGCGGCCGGCTTCCATGACTACGGCCCGTTCGGCGAAGTGGAGAACGTCGGCGAAGCTGTGGCTGACGAGGATGACGGTCATGCCCCTGGCTTCGGCCAGTTGGCGGATTTCGCCGATGAGTTCGTTGCGGGTGGCGGGGTCGAGGGCGGAGAAAGGTTCGTCGAGGAGGAGCAGTTCGGGGTCGACGGTGAGGGCGCGGGCGAGGGAGACGCGCTGGGCTTCGCCGCCGGAGAGGGATCTGGCCCGCCGCTCCGCGAGGTGGTCGCAGCGGAAGTCGGCGAGGGCGCGGCAGACGCGCGCGGTGATATCGTGAGGCCCTAAGCCCCTGAATCTGAGGGGCCAGGCGACGTTGGCGAAGACGGTGTCGTCGAGGAGGAGGGCCTCCTGGAAGAGCATGGCGCAGCGGCGGCGCAGGGCGGTTTTGTCCGCCCGGCGGGCGTCCTGCCCGAAGAGGGTTATGGCGCCGCGGTGGGGATGGAGGAGGTTGATGACCTGGAGGAGGGTGCTTTTGCCGGCGCCGTTGGGGCCGACGAGGGCGACGAGTTCGCCGCGGCTGACGGTGAGGCGGTCGATGTCGAGGACGCGTTTGCGGGGGCCACGGTCGAAGGTGACGCCTGCGAGGGAGACGAGGATTTCGCTCATCGCGCATCCCCCTTCCCGCTGTGCTGCAGGTAGGTGAGCAGGGCGACGACGCCGTAGGCGACGAAGAGGAGGACGAAGGCGATGGCGATAGCGATGTCGTAGTTGCCTTTGCTGACTTCCATGACGGTGGCGGTGGTGAGCACTCTGGTCTGGCCTTTGATGTTGCCGCCGACCATCATCGAGGCGCCGACTTCGGAGACGACGCCGCCGAAGCCGGCGATGACGGCCGCCATGAGGCCGAGCTTGGCTTCGCGGATGAGCTGCCAGTTGACCTGGAAGCTGGTGGCTCCGAGGGAGAGGAGCTGAAGGCGGAGTTTGGGGCTCAAGCTGCCGATGGCGGCGAAGGAGAGGCCGGCGATGATCGGGCTGGCGATGACGGCCTGGGCGATGATGATGGCCCAGGGGGTGTACATGAGGCCCAGCATGCCGAGCGGGCCGTACCTCCACAGGAGCAGGCTGACGAACAGGCCGACGACGACCGGCGGCAGGCCCATGGAGAAGTTGACGAAGCTGACGAGGAGCCGTTTGCCGGGGAATTCCCTGAGGGCAAGCCACAGGCCAACCGGCAGGCCGAGGAGGACGCTGATGACGGTCGCCAGCCCGGATACCCTGAGGGTGAGGAAGATGACGTCATATAGTTCGGGGTCGCCGCCCGCAAGCAGGGAGAAGGCCTGCGCGAGGCCCTGCCAGATGTCGTGCATAGGTGCTCCTTGGTAGTGGCTGATTTATTCCCGGCGTCAACCGAGGGTGAAGATTTCGAAGAGGTTGAGTTCGGTGTCGAAGTAGAGCAGTCGGCGGCTGAGGGGCCGGCCGACGCCGGTGAGGAGTTTTACGACTTCCTGCACCTGGAGGGAGGCGGCGAGGGCCGGGGTGGCGGCCGGGTTGCCGAGGGCGGTTTCGATGCCTTTGGCCTGGCCGGCGCACATTTTATAGATCTTTTCGAGGCCGGGGTCGCCGGGGAGGATGGTGGCGACCTGGCCGGTGAAGCCGGCGATGGCGCCGTGGACGAGGGGGATGCCGAGGTCGCGGGCCGTGCGGCCGAGCAGCAGGCGGTCGGCGATGTTGTCGAGGGCGTCGACGGCGGCGTCCATGCCGGCGAGGAGGCCGGCGGTGCTCTCGGCGTCGAGCATGCGGGGCACGGCGTCGACGGTTACTTCGCTGTTGATGGCCGCCACCCGGGCGGCGGCGGCCGCCGCCTTGTTCATGCCGAGGTTGTTTTCGGCGGCGAGGAGCTGGCGGTTGAGGTTGTGGGCGGCGAAGGTGTCGCCGTCGATGACCCGCAGGTACCCTATCCCCTGCCGGGCGAGCAGCTCGACGATGGTGCCGCCGAGGCCGCCGGCGCCGACGACGGCGACTTTGGCGGCGAGGAGGCGCGCCTGGCCGGCGGCGCCGATGGTGCCGATGTTGCGGCGGTAGCGCTCGGGTACCTGGCCGGCGGCGAGCATGGCGAGCGTTTCTGCGCGGCCCATGTCAGCCTCCTCCCAGCGGGGGGAACAGCCCGAGACGGTCGCCGTCCTTGAGGATGTGGTCGGGTTCGGCGGCGAGGCCGTTGACCATTATCATGCGCACGTCGGCGGGGTCGATTTTGATGAGGCCGAGGACCTGGGCGACGGTGGCGCCGGCAGGGACGTCGAGGGAAAAGACGCCGGCGGGCGCGGCCGGGGCCGCCTGGCGCAGGGTGGCGTAAAGACGGATTTCGAGCCTCATCCCTCTTCCCCTTCCCCGGGCAGCTTGCGCTTGAAGCCGAGGAGCACGCGGTACGGCCCGGGGATGCCGGGCGGCGCCAGGGCGACGCGGTCGCCGGGGTTGACGACGGCCACGGGCGGGAGGACGACTTTGCCGTTGATGAAGATGCCTTCGACCTGCTCGACGGGGATGTCGAGCAGGTCGAGGAGGTCGCAGCCGCTGACGGGGCCGTCGAGGCCGATCTGGCGAGGGTTGTTCCAGCCGCGCTCGCGGAAGGTGTCGGCGAGGCCCATGAAGGCCCTGAGTTCGATAGTGCCGGTCATCACGATCCCTCCTTGGGTTTTTAGCGGTCCGCCGCCCCGCCGGAGCCGGCGGCGATTATCCGGCCTGCGCCCTCCAGGTCATAGCCGCCGAGGGCTTCGACCTCGCGGCGGAACTCTCCGCTGCGCAGGATGTCGATGATGTACTGGCCGCGCGCGTCGTCGGCGGCGAAGTTGAGGATGAGGTCGTATTGTTCTTCGGCGACGGGGATGAAGTCGAGGCCGAGGGCGAGGGCGGCCGCCTGGACGCCGAGGCCGGCGTCGGCGGCGCCGGCGGCGACGGAGGCCGCTACGGCCATGTGGGTGCCGACTTCTTTATCGTAGCCGGCGATTGCGTCAGGGTCGATGCCGGCCTGGCCGAGACGGTAGTCGAGCAGCATGCGCGTGCCCGAGCCGCGCTGCCTGTTTACGAAGACGAAGCCGGGCCGGGCGAGGTCGGCGAGGCCGGTTATGCCCCGCGGGTTGCCGGCGGGGACGATCAGGCCCTGCTGGCGCATGGCCATGTGGACGAGCAGCCAGCCGTCGCCGGGCAGGTATTTTTCGACCTGGGAGACGTTGTAGCGGCCGGTGGCGGGGTCGAGGAGGTGGATGCCGGCGATGTGGGCTTCGTTGTTGCGGATGGCCATCATGCCGCCCATGCTGCCGACGTTGGCGCACGCCAGGGAGAGGTTGCCCGAGCGGCGGCGGAGGTGGACGCCGAGGATGTCGAGGGCCATGTCGTGGCTGCCGACGGCGAGGATGGTGTCGGCGGCCCGGACGCGGCCAAGCGGCGTGACGGGCAGGACGGCCCCGGCGGCGAGGCCGGTGCTGGCTTCGTCGACGACGATAAGGCCCTGGGCTTTGGTGAGCGAGGAGATGAGGCCGGCGCCCCGTCCCTGGGGAGCGGCGACCGTTTTGCCGCGGATGTTGCCGAGCGATACCCGGATGTATTCTTCGACGCCGATGGCGGAGGCGACCTGTTTGACGAGGGCGGCCTGGACGGGGGCCGGCTCGGGAACGGGGAGTTTCTGCCGGGCGAGGAGGACGTCGCGGACGAAGAGTTCGGCGGTGAGCATGGCGGAGACGGGGTAGCCGGGCAGGCCGATGACGGGTTTGCCGTGGCAGAGGGCGAGGACGACGGGTTTGCCGGGTTTGATGGCCACGCCGTGGACGAGGACTTCGCCGAGGTCGGCGAGGACGTCGGCGGTGTAGTCTTCGCGGCCGGCGGAGGTGCCGGCGTTGATGACGACCATGTCGCAGGTCTGGAGGCTGGCGAAGACGGTCTGCTTGATGGCCTGGCTGTTGTCGCGGACGATGGACAGGCGGACGGGCTCGCCGCCCCAGGTATCCACGGCGGCCGCGAGCATGTGGGAGTTGACGTCGAGGATGGCGCCGGGCCTGAGTTCGCCGCTGGTGGCGACGAGCTCGTCGCCGGTGGGTATGACGGCGACGCGGGGTTTTCTGACGACTTCTATCGTATCCAGGCCGGCTGCGAGGAGGGCGGCGATGTCGACCGGGGTGATGACGCGGTGCTCGGGGACGACCATCTCCTGGGCGACGATGTCTTCGCCGATGATGCGGACGTGCTGCCAGGGAGACGCGGCGGCGGTGATCTCGGCCGTGGGGCCGTCGATGTGGATGTCTTCGACCATGATGACGGCGTTGGTGCCGGCCGGCATGGCGTCGCCGGTGTCGACCATGTAGCAGCCGCCGGGCTCGAACGGCCTGGCGGCGCTGAGGAGGTTGAGCCTGCGGGGGACGGTCTCCTGGGCGCCGAAGGTGTCGGGGGCCCAGACGGCGATGCCGTCCATGGCGGCACCGTTGTAGTGGGGCACGGAGTTTTTGGCGTAGACCGAAGCTGCGGTGACCCGGCCGAGGGCGGCGTCGACGGTCACCGTTTCGGTGGGCGGGGCGGCGAAGTAGCCGGCGGCTTCGAGGCTTTGCCGCCAGAGTTCCTGCGCCTGCGGGCGCGAGAGGCAGTTGAGGTAGGCCTTGTTTTTGCGCATGTTCCCTCCAGGTTACTCCGCGGTCCTGATGAGCGCTACTTCGACGACGTCGCCGCCGTAGAGGCCGCTCTTGTCGGCCGGGATATGGATAACGCCGTCGGCCTGGGCGATGGTGCTGATGAGCCCCGATTTGCCGAGGATGGGTTCGGCGCTGTATTGTCCCTGTTGTTTGTCGAGGCGGACGTTGACGAAGTCGTCGCGCCCGGGGGAGGAGGCGATATTGCGGGCGAGGCTGGCGGGGAGGCGTGGCCGCCCGCCGCCGGTGCGGCCGAGGAGCATGTGGACGGCCGGTTTGACGAGTTGGTCGCAGACGGTCATGGCGGCGACGGGATGGCCCGGGAGGCCGAAGACGGGCACGACGCCGACCATGCCGAAGATGGTGGGGCGGCCCGGTTTGACGGCGACGCCGTGGATGAGCACGCCGGGGTCGCCTAAGGCGCCGATGGCCTTGACGGTGTAATCGCGCGCCCCGACCGAGCTGCCGCCGGAGATGACGACCAGCCGGTAGGCGGCGACGGCGTCCGCGAGGACGGCGAGGAAGTCTTCGTAGCTGTCTTTTACTATCCCCAGGCGGGTGACGCGGCAGCCGGCCTGGGTGAGCATGGCGCCGAGGGCGTAGGAGTTGATGTCCCGTATCTGGCCGCCGGCGGGGGTTTCGCCGATGTCGACGAGTTCGTCGCCGCTGGAAATGACGGCGACGGACGGTTGTTCACGGACCGGCACGCGGCCGTGGCCACAGGCGGCGAGGATGCCGATGTGCTGGGGGGCGATGAGCTGGCCGGCGGCGAGGATGACGGCGCCGGCGGCGATGTCTTCGCCGCGGGCGACGACGTTTTCGCCGGGGGCGGCTACTTTGAGGACGAGGAGGGTGTCGGCGTCGGGCCGGTCGGTGTGTTCGACCATGACGACGGCGTCGGCGCCGGCGGGCAGCATGCCGCCGGTGGGGATGGCCACGGCCTGGCCGGGCCGGAGGGCGGCGGCGGCCGCCTCGCCCATGGCGATTTCGCCGACAACGGCGAGGAGGGCGGGCACCGTTTCGCTGGCGCCGAAGGTGTCGGCGCTGCGGACGGCGAAGCCGTCGACGCTGGAACGGCTGAACGGCGGCTGGTCCTCGCGGGCGGCGATGTCTTCGGCCGCCACCCTGCCGAGGGCGTCGGGCAGGTCGACCGTTTCCCGGCCGGTTTCAAGCCCCGCCAGGCTGGCGGCGATTTTTTCGCGCGCCTCGCCGAGCGGCATGTATTGGAAAAAGTCCACGGCTGGCTCCCCCCGTCCTTGTCTTGTCAAGAAACGCGACCCGGCCGGGGTTAACCCGGCCAGGTCGGTCTCCGCTTTTATTGTCAGAAGTTGAAGACTGTGTCGAGGTCTTTCTTGGGGATGTCGAAGACGGTGTTGTGCGGCGGGAGCGGCTCGGTGCGGAAGAATTCGGGCAGGTCGTCGTCGCCCGCGCCGATGCCGGCGCCTTTGTTGAAGGCCCGCTCGTCGCGCAACACCTGTTTGCCCATTTCGAGGTAGTCGCCGGCGGTCTTGTTCCAGCCGAAGCGGGCGTTGCACATTTCGACGATGCCGTCGAGGGCTTCGGGGATGTCGAGGACGGCGAAGGCCACGAACAGGCACAGGCCGGTGCTGTCGAGGAAGGCGGTAGCGATCTGGAGGTTGCGGGACAGGTCGATCTGGCCTTCAGGTTTGAGCGGGTCGACTTTGCCGCCGACGCTGAGGATGTTGGCGGTGACGGAGTAGCCGGCGGTATGGTCGGCGCCCATGGGGGTGGTGGCGTAGGTGACGCCGACGCCTTTGACGGCGCGCGGGTCGTAGGCGGGGATGGCCTGGCCCTTGACGGTGGGCACGCGGCGCACGCCGTACGTTTTGCCGGTCAGTTCGGCGCCGCCGCCGAGGATGCGGCCGAGCGGGGTGGCCTTGCCGACTTCTTTGATGAGCTCGATGGCCGCTTTGCCATCGCCGAATTCGGCGACGCCGCCTTCCATGGCCACGCCGATGGTGACGCCCATTTCGATGGTGTCGACGCCGATGTCGTCGCACAGCCTGTTCATGACGGCGATGTCGTCGAGGTTGTCGACGCCGAGGTCGGCGCCGAGCGACCAGCAGCTTTCGTATTCGAGGCCGCCGGTGACCGTCGCGCCTTTTTTGTCCTTGTAGATGTTGGAGCAGCGGATTATGCAGCCGGGCGAGCAGGCGTGGCCGGTCTTGCCGCCGCGCTCTTTGGCGGTGGCGTTGAGCGTCTCGCCGCCG
>JALHDI010000199.1 GCA_022839045.1 Sporomusaceae bacterium | reverse complement strand
TCCGGCTTCTTGACCTCGCCATGGGACCACGCCCGGATCTGATCGGGCGAAGCCAACCCTATGCGCATGGAATCGAAGTTATTGACATCCAACAAGGGCTTATCGCTCCCTTCACTCTTCAAGCCTAGCTTACCACGTCAACCGACTGTGCCGGCCGAGCCGGCCTGACGGACGCCCGCCTCGCGGTTACTCGGTATCGTCCCCGTCGTCGAGTTCATCCAGATACTCGCGGGGAGAGACCTTTTTCTCCTTCTTGACGGTCGTCGCCTTCTTAGCGCCGGTCTTGCGGAGCGGCGACTCGAAGTCGTCCTCGACCTCGCGCGGGTTAACGGACGGCTGCATCTCGCCCAGCTCGGCGATGATGTCCAGCTCCTCCTCGATCGGCTCGATATCGTCCGAAGCCTCCAGCTCGTCGACCATATCGGGCTCGAAATCGCTCATCTTACGTTCGTGCGGCAACACGCGGCCTCCATCGTCGCCGATGGACAGCTCCAGCTCCTTGGCCGTCTCGTGGATATCTTCGTCCGACTCGCGGATAAGAATCTCCTGCGCGTCCTCCGACAGCACCTTCACGTCGAGGCCGATGCTCTGCAGCTCCTTGATGAGCACCTTGAACGACTCGGGCACGCCTGGCTCGGGAACGTTCTCGCCCTTGACGATCGCCTCGTACGTCTTCACGCGGCCCACGACGTCGTCGGACTTCACCGTCAGCAGCTCCTGCAGGGTGTAGGCCGCGCCGTACGCCTCCAGCGCCCAGACCTCCATCTCGCCGAAGCGCTGGCCGCCGAACTGCGCCTTACCGCCCAGCGGCTGCTGGGTGACGAGGGAGTACGGGCCGGTCGAGCGGGCGTGGATCTTGTCGTCCACCAGGTGGGCCAGCTTCAGCATATAAACATAGCCGACGGTAACATGATTGTCGAACGGCTCGCCCGTGCGGCCGTCGAACAGCAGCGTCTTGCCGTCGTCCGGCAGGCCGGCCAGACGCAAGGTCCGGAAGACCTCCTCCTCGGTCGCGCCGTCGAAAACGGGCGTCGCCATATGCACCCCGGCCTCGTCCGGCCTAAGGTTGCCGTGGTGGTCGAAATTGTAGCCCACGGCGCGCAGGCGCTCCTCGATGCTCATATCCAACTTCACGACCTGCATCCCGAGCGTCGCCGCCGCCCAGCCGAGGTGCGTCTCCAGCACCTGGCCGATATTCATGCGGGACGGAACCCCCAGTGGATTCAGCACGATCTGGATAGGCGTGCCGTCGGGCAGGAAAGGCATATCCTCCTCGGGCAGAATGCGGGACACGACACCCTTGTTGCCGTGGCGGCCCGCCATCTTGTCGCCCTCGGAAATCTTGCGTTTCTGGGCGATGTACACCCGCACCAGCTGGTTCACGCCAGGCGGCAGCTCGTCGCCGTTCTCGCGGGTGAACACCTTCACATCGACGATCTTGCCGGCCTCGCCGTGGGGCACCCGGAGCGAAGTATCCCGCACCTCGCGGGCCTTCTCGCCGAATATCGCCCTCAGCAGGCGTTCCTCGGCCGTCAGCTCGGTCTCGCCCTTCGGCGTGACCTTGCCAACCAGGATATCGCCCGGCCTCACCTCGGCGCCGACGCGAATGATGCCGCGGTCGTCGAGGTCGCGCAGCACCTCCTCGGCCACGTTGGGGATATCGCGGGTGATCTCCTCCGGGCCCAGCTTGGTATCGCGCGCGTCGCACTCGTACTCTTCTATATGAATGGAAGTGAAAACATCGTCCTTGACCAGCTTCTCGGACAGCAGGATGGCGTCCTCGTAATTGTAGCCCTCCCACGGCATGAACGCCACCAGCACGTTGTAACCCA
Source organism: Sporomusaceae bacterium (assembly GCA_022839045.1). The sequence goes on along the minus strand of JALHDI010000199.1, from coordinate 2,155 downwards.
AAGCCAGCTCGCCGTAATCGGTCGACGGGCCGTCGGCCAGCACCTGGCCCTTCTCCACCCGCTCGCCCTGGCGTACGACCGGCTTCTGGTTCATGCACGTCCCCTGGTTGGAACGGATATACTTCAGCAGCTTGTAGCTGTCACGCCCGCCCCTCTCGGTACGGATCTGGATATCGTTCGCCGTGACCCTCTCCACCGTGCCGGCGTTCTTCGCCAGCACGACAACCCCCGAATCGCGGGCCGCCTTGAACTCCATCCCCGTGCCCACCAGCGGCGCCTGGGTCTTGAGAAGCGGCACGGCCTGACGCTGCATGTTCGCGCCCATCAGGGCCCGGTTGGCGTCGTCGTTCTCGAGGAACGGGATCATCGCCGTCGCGATCGACACGACCTGCTTCGGCGAAACGTCCATAAGGTCAACGTTCTCGGCCGGCACCACCAAGATATCGTGCTTGTAGCGCACCGACACCCGCGACTCCACGAACCAGCCGTCCTCGCCAAGCACCTCGTTGGCCTGGGCGACGATCATCTCGTCCTCCTCGTCCGCCGTCAAGTAATGCACCTCTTCGGTGACTTTGCGCGCATCCTTGTCGACCCGGCGGTACGGCGTCTCGATGAAGCCGAACTCGTTAATGCGGGCGAACGTCGACAGCGAACCGATAAGGCCGATGTTCGGACCTTCCGGCGTCTCGATCGGGCACATCCGGCCGTAGTGGGAGTGGTGGACGTCGCGGACCTCGAAACCGGCGCGTTCGCGGCTCAGGCCGCCGGGGCCGAGGGCCGACAGGCGGCGCTTGTGAGTCAGCTCGGCCAGCGGGTTGGTCTGGTCCATAAACTGCGACAACTGGCTCGAACCGAAGAACTCCTTGATCGCCGCCACCACCGGGCGGATATTGATCAGCGCCTGCGGCGTGATAACATCGATATCCTGGATCGTCATCCGCTCCTTGAGATATCCTGGATCGTCATCCGCTCCTTGACCACCCGCTCCATGCGGGACAGGCCGATGCGGAACTGGTTCTGCAGCAGCTCGCCCACCGAACGCAGGCGACGGTTGCCGAGATGGTCGATATCGTCGACATTGCCGTGGCCGTCCATCAGATTCAACAGATAGCTGACCGCGGCGATAATATCTTCCCTAGTGATCGTCCGGTGGGTATAAGGCAGCACCGGGTTGGCCAGCACCTTCACCACCATGCCGTCCTTCTGGCGCAGCTTCGCCTCGACGAGCTGCTGGCCGGCCCAGACGCCGCTCTTCTCGATGCGGCCGACGACCTTCTCGTCGATGACCGTGCCGGCCTCGACGATGATCTCGCCGCTCTCCTTGTCGACCAGCGGCGCGTCCAGCGTCTTGCCCATCAGGCGGCGGCGCCAGCCGAGCTTCTTCGTAAGCTTGTAACGGCCGACGGCGGCCAAATCGTAGCGCTTCGGATCGAAAAACAGCGTCTCCAATAGCTGGGTGGCGTTCTCCACCGTCGGCGGCTCGCCGGGACGGAGCCGCTTATATATCTCTACCAGCGCCTCCTCGCGGGAATCGGTGTTATCCCGTTCCAGCGTGGCGCGGATGCGTGTGTCCTCACCGAAAAGCTCCAGGATCGAAGTGCTCGAAGCCCAGCCGAGAGCGCGGACAAGCACCGTCACCGGCAGCTTGCGCGTCCGGTCGACCCTCACCGACACCACCTCGTTGGCGTCGGTCTCAAGCTCCAGCCACGCGCCGCGGTTGGGGATGACGGTCGCATTATACAGCTTCTTGCCGCTCGTATCGATCGACTCGCCGTAATACACGCCCGGCGAGCGGACCAGCTGGCTCACGATGACCCGCTCGGCCCCGTTGATGATAAAAGTGCCGTTATCGGTCATGAGCGGGAAATCGCCCATGAACACTTCCTGTTCCTTGATCTCGCCCGTCTCGCGGTTGATCAGGCGCACGCTGACGCGCAGGGGCGCCGAATAAGTAACGTCGCGCTCCTTGCACTCCTCGACCGCGTACTTCGGTTCCCCCAGCGTGAAATTCTCGAACGACAGCACCAGATTGCCGGTGAAGTCCTGGATCGGGGAAATATCGTGAAATATCTCCTGCAATCCTTCCTTCAAGAACCAGTTGTAGGAATTCTTCTGAATCTCGATGAGATTGGGCATATCCAGCACTTCGTTGATC
>JALHDI010000066.1:13331-35838 GCA_022839045.1 Sporomusaceae bacterium | reverse complement strand
TCTATACCAGATTGGCTATTACGCGGCCGAAGAGATCGTTGATCTAGTATCGCCGACCGGGACGATCAAGAAAGTCCGCATCCTCGGCCCGGAGCGGAAGACCTCCCAGGTGGAGATATCGCGCAGCGACGCTCTCAAGCTGGGGATAAAGGTCCCCGTGCGCGACTCCGGCGACCTTGACGGCTCTCCGCCGATCACCTTGGTCGGTCCCCGCGGGTCGGTGACATTGCCGGAAGGGGTCATCGCCGCCTGGCGGCACATCCATATGGACCCTGCGGACGCCGCCGCTTTCGCCGTAAAAGACCGCGACTACGTGCGGGTCAGGTGCCAGAACGAAACCCGACCGCTCATCTTTGAAAACGTGCTTGTCAGAGTATTGGAAGGCTGGCTGCTCGAAATGCACCTCGACACCGACGAAGCGAATGCCGCCATGCTGAATAACGGCGACTGCGTCGAAATATTGTAGCCATATTTTTGCCGTTCCGTGTACGGCAGATGATATTCTGAGGAGAGTGGAGAAACCATGGCCGAAAAAATTTTGGCGATAAACCCCGGTTCGACCTCGACGAAAATAGCCGTATTCGCCGGCTGCCGTGAAATACTTACCGAAAACCTCAGCCACAGCGCCGAAGAATTGGCCGGATTCGCCGACATCATGGCCCAAAGCCCTTACCGTCTGGCCAAAATACGCGAGATCCTCAAACATAACGGTCTGAGCCTCAGGGACTTCGCCGCCGTCGTCGGCCGGGGCGGCCTGCTCAAGCCGATGCTGAGCGGCACGTACACCGTCAACGCGGCAATGCTCGACGACCTGAAAAACGCGCGCTACGGGGCGCACGCCTCCAACCTCGGCGCGATCCTGGCCGACCTGTTGGCCGCCGAAGCGTCCATCCCCGCCTACATCGTCGATCCGGTCGTCGTCGACGAGCTCGACGACGTCGCCCGCGTGACCGGCCGGCCCGAAATAACCAAGAAAAGTATCTTCCACGCCCTCAACCAGAAAGCCACCGCCAAGCGGTTCGCCCACGGCATCAACCGGAAGTACGAAGAACTCAACCTCATCGTCGCCCATCTCGGCGGCGGCATATCGGTAGGCTGCCACCGCCAGGGACGGGTGGTCGAGGTCAACAACGCCCTCGACGGCGAGGGCCCCTTCACCCCCGAACGGGCCGGCACCGTTCAGGCGGGGCAATTCGCCGAGCTCGTGCTGGACCGCAGTCTCTGCAAAAGCGAAGTGGCGAAACTGCTGGCCGGCAAAGGCGGCCTGGTTGCCTGCCTTGGCACCAACGACGCCAGGGAAGTCGAGAAGCGCATCAAGGCGGGGGACAAAGAGGCCGAAACCGTCTACAACGCCATGATCTACCAGGTCGCCCGCTACATCGCCGCGGCGGCCGTATCGGTGTGCGGAAAAGTCGACTGTATCATCCTCACCGGTGGCATCGCCTATTCCGAATATCTTACCGCCAAGCTCAAGGAATACGTTGCCTTCATCGCCCCGGTCACGGTCATGCCGGGCGAGAACGAGCTGCAGGCGCTGGCCGAAGGCGCCCTGCGCGTGCTGGACGGCGAAGAGCAGCCCAGGGAATACCGGTAACAAAACCTGACGGCCCACCCTGCCGACAACCGGAGGGTGGGCTTTTCGTTGTCTTTGCCGTCAAACCCCATGGAGGAATAAGGTTTCTGCCCGTCGAATTACCGTTTGACAAAGGAGGGCGAGAAATGCTCGTACTCGGCATCGACCCAGGAACCGCCATCTGCGGCTGGGGCGTGGTCCGGCAGGAAGGCAGCCGCATTCAGGCTGTCGCTTACGGAGCCGCGCAAACAAGCCCCACCCTCGACACCGCCGCCCGCCTCGCCGCCGTCTTCCGCGCCATCGACGCACTCATCAAAGAGCACCGTCCCGACGTCGTCGGCGTCGAACAGCTCTTCTTCAACAAGAACGTCACCACCGCCATGACCGTCGGTCAGGCCCGCGGCGTAATCCTGCTGGCGGCCGCTCTCAACGGCGTCGCCGTCGCCGAGTGCACTCCCCTGCAGGTCAAGCAGGCCGTTGTCGGCTACGGCAAAGCCACCAAGGAACAAGTAATCTACATGACCCAAAAGCTCCTCTGCCTGCCGGCCAAGCCCCATCCCGACGACGTGGCCGATGCCCTGGCGGTGGCAATCTGTACCGCCCACACCAGCACATTGAGCAAAATGAGGGACAACAAGCGATGATCGGTTATCTGAAAGGCACCGTCACCCATCTGTATAACGAGCACTGCTTCCTCGACGTCCAGGGGGTCGGCTACCGTGTCTTCATCCCCGCCTCCACCAGGCAGCAGCTTGCCACCGGCGCCGCCGTAACCCTTTTCACCCACCTCAACGTCCGCGAAGACGCCCTGCTGCTGTTCGGGTTTCTCACCGCCGGCGAGTACGAACTCTTCCAGCACCTCATCACGGTGGCCGGCGTCGGCCCCAAGGTGGCCCTCGGCGTGCTGTCCGCCGTCAGCCCGGCCGAATTCCGCGCCGCCGTAAGCCAGAAAAACGCCGCCCTGCTCACCCGCATCCCCGGCATCGGCAAGAAAACGGCCGAGCGCTTAATCCTCGAGCTGAAAGACAAACTCGGCCTGCCGGACGATTTTACCCCCGCCGTCGTCAAAGCCGGCCTGACCGCCGAAATCCCGCAGGACGCCAGGCAGGAAGCCATCCAGGCGCTGGTTTCGCTTGGTTACAGTCAGGGCGAGGTCGGTTCCGTCCTCCAGAAAATCAAAGCCGACGGCCAAAGCGCCGAAGAAATGATAAAACTCGCCCTCAAAGAGTTCGCCAGGAGGTAACCCCTTATGGAAGAAGAGAGAATCGTCGCCGGCGGCGTCCAGGACGCCGACACATGGCAGTATAGCCTGCGTCCGCGGCGACTCAGCGAATACATCGGTCAGGACCAGGTCAAGCAGAACCTCACCGTCTTCATCCAGGCCGCCGCCTCCCGCGGCGAAGCCCTCGACCACGTTCTGCTCTACGGACCGCCGGGCCTGGGGAAGACCACCCTGGCCGGCATCATCGCCAACGAACTGGGTGTCGGCTTCCGGGTGACCTCCGGACCGGCCGTAGAGCGCCCCGGCGACCTGGCCGCCCTGCTCACCAACCTCAGCGACAAGGATGTCCTCTTCATCGACGAAATTCACCGCCTGCCCCGCGGCGTCGAGGAAATCCTCTACACCGCCATGGAGGATTACGCCCTCGACATCATCATCGGCAAAGGGCCGAGCGCCCGTTCCATCCGCCTCGACCTGCCCCGCTTCACCCTCGTCGGCGCCACCACTCGGGCCGGGGCGCTCAGCGCGCCGCTCCGCGACCGGTTCGGCGTCGTCTGCCGCCTGGAGTACTATGAGCAGCAGCACCTCGAATGTATTATAAAACGGGCCGCGGAAATACTGAACATTGCCGTCGACGCCCGCGGCTCGCAGGAGATCGCCCGCCGCTCCCGCGGCACCCCCCGGGTGGCCAACCGCCTCCTCAAAAGGGTGCGGGACTACGCCCAGGTCGCCGCCGACGGCGTCATCACCCAGGACGTCGCCGACCAGGCCCTGGCCATGCTTGAGGTCGATAACCGCGGCCTCGACAAAACCGACCGGCGGCTGCTGACGACCATCATCGCCATGTTCGGCGGCGGGCCGGTAGGCGTGGAGACGCTCGCCGCCGCCATCAGCGAAGAAACCGCCACCATCGAGGACGTCTACGAGCCCTTCCTCATGCAGCTCGGTCTGCTGAGCCGCACCCCCCGCGGCCGCGTCGCCACCCCCGCCGCCTACGACCATGTCGGCATTCCCTATAAGAGCGACAACGGCGAAAAACAAGAGAAACTCTGGTGAAAAAAATGAAGATCCTGCTCCATATCTGCTGCGGCCCCTGCGCCGCCTTCCCCGTCCAGCACCTGCGCGCGGCGGGCCACGAAATCGTGGGCTACTTCTACAACCCCAACATTCATCCCTACAAGGAGTTTACCCGCCGTCTCGACACCAGCAGGGAGTTCGCCGCCAAAGTCGGCCTCGACCTCGTCGTCGATGCGTCCTATACCCTCGAAGACTACCTCGCCAGGGCGCTGGCCGCCGGCGGCGACCGCTGCCGCGCCTGTTACGAACTGCGGCTCAGGCGGGCCGCCCGCTACGCGCAGGAAAACGGCTTCGACTGCTTCACCACCACCCTGCTTGTCAGCCCCTACCAGCGCCACGAGACCATTCAGGAAGTCGGCGAAAACATCGCGGCCGAGGAAAACGTGCCGTTCTGCTACATAGACTTCCGGCCCGGCTGGCCGGAAGGAGTGCGGATAAGCAAGGAGCTCGAGCTCTACCGGCAGCCCTATTGCGGCTGCATCTTCAGCGAACGGGACCGCTACTACAAACCGCGGAAGGAGGCCCGCCAATGCCCGCAGGATTCGACTCCCTCGGCAAAACCCTGATGATCTTCGGCGCCGTCCTCCTCATCGTCGGGGTGGTGCTTCACTTCGGCGGCAAAATACCTTGGCTGGGAAGGCTGCCGGGCGACATCCACATCGAAAAGGAAAACTTCAGCTTCTATTTCCCGGTCGTCACCTCCATCCTCCTGAGTATAGTGTTGACGGTTGTCATCAATCTTTTTACCCGCCGATAGGCAAAAGGAGAACACATGCGCAAAGCAATCCTTATCTTGAGCTTGCTGCTGCTCGCCCTGCTGCCCGCCACCCTGGCCGAGGCCGGACCAGCCTCCCCGCCGCTCATAAGGGTCGGCTTATGGTCCAACCAGACCAGCGTCATCATCTCCGCGGCCGACGCTTTTTCCCTGGCGGATGCCGACAGCAACGAGATTGTAGGCAATTTCCAGGCCAAGGAGAAGGTCACGGTCACCTTTAAGTCTTCGGGCATGGCTGTCAACGGCCAGCCGGTCGCGGCCCGCGAGCTGGTCGCCGTTTTGCCGGCGAAAACCGCCGCCGTGGTCGAAGTCAACAGGCGCCAGTACAGGGGTATGGTCAACATCCGCCGCACCGCCGGTAAAAACGGCCTGACCGTCGTCAATACCCTGCCGCTGGAAGAATACGTCTACGGCATCATCACCCGCGAAATATCCCCCGCCTGGTCGGCGGAGGCGGTAAAAGCACAGGCGGTTGCCGCCCGCACCTACGCCTTCTACAGCTTCGGGAAACACCGGGACGACGGCTACGACGTCTGCGCTACCACCGACTGCCAGGTGTACGGCGGCAAGACCGCCGAGGACGCCCGCGCCATCAAGGCCGTTGACGATACCCGCGGCCTGGTCATAACCTACAAAGGGAAACCCATCCCGGCCTACTTCCACGGCAGCAGCGGCGGTTTCACCGAAAACAGCGAAAATGTCTGGGGAGGGCGCCATCCCGCCCTGCGCGGCGTCGCCGATTTCGACCAGGGCTCGCCCCACTACCGCTGGGAAAAGCAGATGACTCCCAAAGAAATAGAGACCTCCCTGGAAAGCGCCGGCATCAGGATCGGCAGCCTGCAGGCCATCGAACTCTCCCCGTTGACCAAGCCGCCGGTCAAGAGCTTCGACCGGGGCGTTTCCGGCCGGATAAAAGAACTGCGGTTCGTCGGCAGCTCCGGCAGCGCGGTTGTCAGCGGCGCCAAGCTGCGCACCATCCTCGGCCTCAACAGCACCCTTTTCGACATCAAGGTAACCCTCCCGGCCCAAAAGGCGGTGCAGTTCGAGATAACCGACAGCTACGGCGACCGTGACACGAAAACCGTGCCAATCGACGTCAAACCGCTGCCCGATAAGGCGGACAAGCCCAATGTCCGGAGCTTAAGCGGCCGGGCCAACGAGACCATCGTCTTCACCGGCTTCGGCTGGGGCCACGGTATCGGCCTTTCCCAGTGGGGAGCCAAAGCCATGGCCGAAAAGGCTCCGGCCGGCGACACCGCATATTTCCGGGAGATCTTGAAACACTACTACACAGGCGTAGAGATAAGCAAACTCTACTGAGGAGTCCCCTATGCAGCTATCCGATTTCGACTACCATCTGCCGGAAGAACTGATCGCCCAGCATCCCGCCGAAGTCCGCGACCAGTCCCGCCTGCTGGTGCTGGGCAGAGGGAGCGGCGCCGTAGCTCACCGCCGCTTCTACGACCTGCCCTCGTACCTCGTCCCCGGCGACACGCTCGTATTCAACGACACGCGGGTGATCCCCGCCCGCCTCGTCGGTGCCAAGACCGATACCGGCGGCAAAGTGGAGGTATTTCTTCTCAACCGGCTGTCGGAAGACAGGTGGGAAACCCTCGTCAAACCGGGCCGCAAACTCCGCCCCGGGGCGGTGGTCAGCTTCGGCAACGACCTCAGCGGGGAAATACTTGCTGTTACCGACTTTGGCGGACGTGTCGTCCGCTTTAGTTTTAACGGTATCTTCGAGGAAGTGCTCGACAGGCTGGGGGAGACGCCGCTGCCGCCGTACATACACGAAGAACTGCGCGACAAAGAGCGCTACCAGACGGTATATTCGCGGGAGCGCGGCTCGGCCGCCGCCCCCACCGCGGGCTTGCATTTCACTGACAAATTACTGTCATCTCTAACAAAAAACTCTATCAACCTGGCCTTCCTCACCCTGCACGTCGGCCTGGGAACCTTCAGGCCGGTCAGCGCGGAAAACATCCTCGACCATAAGATGCACCGCGAATACTACTCCATTCCGCCGGCGGCGGCCGACATCGTCAACCGCGCCAAGGAACGCGGCGGCCGGATAATCGCCGTCGGCACGACCGCGGTCCGGACGCTGGAAACGGTCGCCAAAGACGGGCGGATTGGACGGATATTTTCATCTACCCCGGCTACCGCTTCAAAATGGTTGATGCGCTGCTAACCAACTTCCACCTGCCGAAGTCGACCCTGCTGATGCTCGTCAGCGCCTTCGCCGGCCGGGAGAACGTCCTGGCCGCCTATCGCGAGGCCGTAGCCGAGCGCTACAGGTTCTTCAGCTTCGGCGACGCTATGCTTATCATCTGAGATAATAGGGAGAGGTTCTCCGATGGCAGTTATTTTTGAATTGATAAAAAAATGCCCGGCGACGGGCGCGAGGGCCGGCCGCCTCTATACCCCCCACGGCGTCTTCGACACGCCGATCTTCATGCCGGTCGGGACCCAGGCCACCGTCAAAGCCATGTCGCCCCACGAGCTCGCGGCGATGGGGGCCGGCATCATCCTCAGCAATACCTATCATTTGTTCCTGCGGCCGGGCCACGACCTGGTCGCCGAGGCCGGCGGCCTCCATACCTTCATGCAGTGGGACCGCGGCATCCTCACCGACAGCGGCGGTTTCCAGGTCTTCAGCCTCGGGCCGCTGCGCAAGATCAGCGAGGAAGGGGTGGCTTTCCGCTCCCACATCGACGGCTCGAAGCAGTTCCTGTCGCCGGAGAAGGCGACCGAGGTCCAGATGGCCCTCGGGGCGGACATCATCATGGCCTTCGACGAGTGCATGCCCTACCCGGCCGACCACGCCTACGCCAAAGCGTCCACGGACAGGACCACCCGCTGGGCGGAACGCTGCCTGCAGGCTCATACCCGCAAGGACCAGGCCCTGTTCGGCATCGTCCAGGGCGGGATGCACAAGGATTTAAGGGCGATGAGCGCCCGCGATCTCGTCAGCATGGGATTCCCTGGCTACGGGATCGGCGGACTGAGCGTCGGCGAGCCCAAGCCGCTCATGTACGAGATGCTTGAGGAGACTGTCCCCCTTTTGCCGGCGGATAAGCCCCGCTACCTTATGGGAGTGGGTACGCCCGACTGTCTGGTGGAGGGCGTCATGCGCGGCGTCGACATGTTCGACTGCGTCTTTCCCACCCGCGTGGCCCGCAACGGCACGGTCATGACCAGCCGCGGCCGCCTGGTGCTGAAAAACGCCGAATACGCCCGCGATTTTCGGCCGATCGACCCGGATTGCGGCTGCTATACCTGCAGCAACTTCTCGCGGGCCTATATCCGCCATCTCCTCAAGGCCGAGGAAATCTTCGGCCTGCGGCTCACCACCACCCATAATCTGCATTATCTTCTCCAGTTCATGCGCGATATGCGCAAGGCGATAATCGACGACAGATTTCTTTCCTTCCGTGAAGAGTTTTGGGCTAAATACCCAACCCCTTAGAGGATTTACGGGAAAGGCGCAGAATATATCGGGAGGACAAAACGGGAGGTGAGTTGGTATGGAGTTTCTTTCGCCAGAGGTTTTGCAATGGGCACCTTTTATAATCATGATCGTTATCTTCTACTTCCTGTTCTACCGGCCGCAGAAGAAGGAACAGCAAAAACGCGCCGATATGCTCGGCAATCTGAAGAAAGGCGACCGCGTCGTCACCATCGGGGGTATTCACGGCACCATCACCGGGTTCGGCGACGATACTGTCACCATCAAAGTGGCGGAGAAAGTGGAGCTTGACTTCAACCGTGGAGCAGTAGCGTCGGTTAAGAACAAGGCAGAGTAGTCATGTCCTCCGGAAAGGAAGCCAAACAGCGGCTGCGCCGGGAAATGCTCGCCATACGGCGCAGCCTTTCTGCCGAGGAGATCAAAAAGGGGAGCGAGGCTATCGCTGCCTATTTTTGTGCATGGCCGAAATACCGTGCGGCCGGAGTAGTCATGTTTTTTCTCGCGATGGCGGACGAGCCGCAGATGGCCGCTCTCATCGAGGATGCCTGGCGGGCGGGCAAAAAAGTGGCCGTGCCGCTGATGGGAGAGGCTTACGGCTTCATGGAGGCTGCGGCCCTCGACAGCTGGGACTGCCTCGTGACCGGCCGCCTCGGCCTCAAGATGCCGAACCCGGCTAAAACCCGGCTCATTGACCCGGCTGCCATCGAGCTTATTGTCGTTCCCGGTGTGGCCTTCGATTGCGCCGGCCGCCGTCTGGGCATGGGAGCGGGCTATTACGACCGTTTCCTGCCGCGGGCCGCGCAGGCCTGCCGCATGGGGCTCGCCTGGTCGGCCCAGACAGTGCCGGAGGTTCCTACCGACGAGCACGATGTACGGATGGATTATCTCTTGACGGAAACCGGCTTTCGGCCCTTGTCGGGCGGCTAGCTTCGCCGTGATGTCCGTCTTGACGGGGGTGGCGCCATGGAGATTAGGATCGGCATTGCCAAAGCCAATAAATACGCAGTCGCCGATTGCGGCGACAGTTTCGAGGTGGCAGAACGACCACGGGGTGGTATTTCTGCCATTTTAGCTGACGGCCAGGGCAGCGGCAAGGCGGCCAAGCAGACCAGCAGCCTGGTGGTCAACCGGGCGGCGTCCCTGATCGCCGAAGGAGTAAGGGACGGGGCGGTGGCCCGGACGGTCCATGACTACCTTTACGCGATGAAAGACGGGCGGGTATCCTCCACTCTCACCATCCTCAGCGCCGATTACGACGCCCAGACGCTGCTCTTTTCCCGCAACGCCAACTGCCCGGTGCTCGTGAAGACCGAATTCGGTGTGACAGTCTACGACGAGGATGTTCCCTCCATCGGCGTGCACAAATATATGAAGCCGCTGATGAATCAAGTCCCCCTCGAAGTGGGTACAATTCTGGTATCCTATACGGACGGCATCCAGGCGGCCGGCCGCAAACGCGGCAACACCGTCGACCACGGCCGCCTTCTTAAGCTTCTCGAAGACAACGGTCCCGACGATGTGGAATTTATCGCCGAGAGCATTTTGGAATACGCACTGACGCTGGACGAATACCGTCCCGGCGACGACATGACCGTCGTGGTCATGGGCGTTTCTGACCGGGATTCGACCCACAGAATTCAGCGGTTCAGCGTCTCATTTCCATACTGAGCGGGTGAATGTGATGCGGATTGTCGTTGTAGGGCCGTGCGCCAGCGGCAAGACGACCCTGGTCAACCGCCTGCAGGAGCTGGGTTACGACGCCCACAACGTCGCCCAGGAACATTCCGGGATAAAAACGCTGTGGCGCAAAAAGAGCCCCGACGTGGTGGTGATGTTGGACGCGTCGTTGCCGGTTATCCGCCGGCGGCGTCCCGTGCCCTGGGGGGAGGAAAGGCTGGCGGCGCAGCGCGAACGGCTACGGGACGCCCGGGAACACGCCAGCCTGTATATTCAGACCGATCCCCTGTCGCGGGAAGAAGTAGCCGGACGGGTTTTGGACTATATCGCGGGGAGAGCGGATAATGGCGGCACTTACTGTAGCAGATCTGAAGGAAGATCATGAGGTCGGGGTCTATTTGGCCTGCAGCACCGAATATCTCTGCCGTCTGGGTTTCACCGAGCACGGCGGGCGGCACGCCGCGCTCGTTTCCGAGCGGGCCCGCCGCGTCCTCGCGGCGCTGGGCTACGGGGAGCGCGACTGCGAGCTTGCCGCCGTGGCCGGCTACCTTCACGACATCGCCAACCTCGTCAACCGCTACAATCACGGCGGCACGGGAGCGGTGATGGCTTACGGCATCCTCAGCCGCTTCGGCATGGCCCCGGAGGAAATCGCCCTGGTGGTGTCGGCGATCGGCAACCATGAGGAGGAGCGGGGCAACGCCATCAACCACGTAGCTTCGGCCCTTATTATCGCCGACAAGTCGGATGTTCACCGTTCGCGGGTGACCCATACCGACTTTGCCAAATTCGAAATCCATGACAGAGTGAACTACGCGGCCGAAGACAGCCGCCTTAACATCGACCGGGAAGCCGGCACGATCACCCTCGAACTGACCATCGACACGGCTATCTGCCCGGTTATGGAGTATTTCGAGATTTTCTTGAACCGCATGGTCATGTGCAGGCGGGCGGCCGAATTTTTAAGCTGCCGGTTCGGCTTGGTCATCAACGGCAACAAACTGCTCTAGAATCCTTTTGCCTGGCTGGATTCATTGACAGCGGACAGGCCGTGAAGATATAATTAAATTTGTGCAATAGAACAAGATAGGGGGAAAAGTCCTTGAGATGGGGTAATCTGACCACCTTCTCGGTGGTTGTTTTGGCCATTTTACTCGTTTTCGGCTTATACATCTCGCCTCTGGTCAATTCCGTCAAGCAGGGCCTCGACCTGCAGGGCGGCACCCATGTGGTTATGGAAGCGGTCGACACGCCCGACGCCCAGGTCAACGAAGACGCCATGCAGCGGGTCGTGAAGGTCATGGAGCGCCGCGTCAACGAGCTCGGCCTCACCGAGCCCATCATCCAGCGCCAGGGCGACCGCCGCATCATCATCGAGCTGCCGGGGGTCAAAGACCCGGAGGGCGCCATCGCCCTGATCGGCAAAACGGCGCTGCTCGAGTTCAAGACCGAAGACGGGACCACCGTTCTCACCGGCAAGGACCTGAAAGACGCCAAAGCCCAGATAACTCAGGGCAGCCGCAACGATGTCGGCATCGAGTTCACCGACGAGGGCGGCAAGAAGTTCGCCGATCTGACGGCCAAGAACGTCGGCAAGCATATCGCCATCACACTGGACGGCCAGATGCTCACCAACCCCGTGGTCCAGGAGGCCATCCCCAGCGGCAAGGCGGTCATCACCGGCCAGCGCACCATCGAAGAGGCGCAGAATCTGGCCATCCTCCTCCGCTCCGGCGCGCTGCCGGTCAAGATGGACATCATCGAGACGCGCACGGTCGGCCCGACCCTCGGCCAGGACTCCAAAGACAAGAGCAAGGTCGCTTTCGCGCTCAGCATCGCCGCCATCGTCCTCTTCATGATCGCCTTCTACCGCCTGGCGGGCGTGGTCGCCAACATCACTCTGATGTTGTACGTCCTGCTGCTGCTCGTTGCCCTCAAGATGCTCAACGCCACGCTCACGCTGCCCGGCATCGCCGGCATCATCCTGTCTATGGGCATGGCGGTCGACGCCAACGTTCTGATCTTCGAGCGGTTCAAGGAAGAGTACCGTGGCGGCAAGACGCTGCGGGCCGCCATGGACGCCGGCTTCAACCGGGCTTTGCTCACCATCGTCGACTCTAACGTCACCACCCTGTTTGTCGCCGCCATCCTCTTCTTCCTCGGCTCGGGGCCGATCAAAGGCTTCGCCATCACCCTCGGCCTGGGCATCCTCCTCAGTATGTTCACGGCCATAACGATCACCAAATATCTCCTCAAGTCGCTGATGAACGCCAACCTGTTCAAGAGCGGCAAATTATTCGGGGCGTAGGGGGTGGGGACGATGTCAATCAAATTCGACTTTATCGGCAAACGTTACTGGTGGTTCGCGCTGTCCGCGCTCTTCCTGTTTCCCGGCATCATCTCCATGGCCATTCAGGGGTTCAACCTCGGCATCGACTTCACCGGCGGCACGCTCCTCGACCTCAAGTTCGCCCAGCCGGTTTCCGTGGCCCAGGTGCGCGACGTCCTCAAGGACTACCATCTCGAGGGCAGCACCATCCAACTGGCGACCGGCGCACAGACCGAGACCGCGAGCAGTGTGTTCATCCGCACGCGCGTGCTGGATGAAAGCGAGCGAACGACCGTCCTGGCAGGCCTGAAGCAGAAGCTGGGGGCTTTCGAAGTCCTCCGTGTCGAGAAGGTCGGCGCCGTTATCGGCTCCGAACTGACCAAGCAGGCGATTATCGCTCTGATTGTGTCCTGGGTGCTGATAATCGCCTATATTTCCTTCCGGTTCGAGTTTAAGTTCGGCATTTCCGCCATCATGGCCCTCATCCACGATGTCGTTATCGTGCTGGGCGTGTTCTCGCTATTCAGGCTGGAGGTGGACGCCGCCTTCGTGGCTGCCATCCTGACCGTTGTCGGCTACTCCATCAACGACACCATCGTCATTTTCGACCGCATCCGCGAGAATCTCAAGACCCACCGCAAGACGGAAAGTTTTCAGGATCTGGTCAACCGCAGCATCTGGCAGACGATGACCCGTTCGATCTACACCGTCGTGACAGTGCTGTTCTGTTCGCTGGCGCTCTACTTCTTCGGCGGCGAGACGACCAGGAACTTCGCCCTCGCCCTTACCATCGGTTTCGTGGCCGGCGCTTACTCCTCGGTCTGCAACGCCAGTCCTATATGGGTAACTATGAAGGAGATGTCGGAACGCCACCGCCTGGAAGCCAAAATGAAGGGTTCCAAATAACAAGGACGTCACTTGCGCCCGGGATTATCCCGGGCTTTTTCTTTTTCGCGCCTGCCCGGCTTATATCGCGGTGAATTGCACCAAGCGGGGGAAAAGGCAATATCATAGTAGGAGCAAAAGGTGGTGAGCCTATGTGGATGCTTCTGCCGGCGCTTTCGCTGGCGATTGTCCATATCGCCGGCGACAACGCCGGCGTTGTTCCGGAAGCGGCTTCCAAGGCAGGCGCGGGGATATTCGTCACGATTATCCTGAGTTATTTCGTGTTCGGTGCAGGGCTGACGGGGCTTGCCGCCTGGATCGGCGTGCGCACCGGGGCCGAACTGGCGGTCGTCGTCCGCCGGCTGTTCGGGGCGCGCGTCAAAAGGCTGTTTGCCGCTATAACCCTGGGTATATCAATCCCGGCCAGCGCCCTGACGGCCGGCTATTTCGCCGCGCTGCTGGTCAGCGACCTTACCGGGCTGCCGCAGATGGCGACGGCGCCGCTCTGCCTGGCACTCTTCGCCCTGATGGCGGCCGGTTACTTATCCGAACTGCTGATAATCGCCAATTATTGCTCGCTGCTCTTGGTTCCGGCCATCGTCATCATGTTTATTACATCCGGCGGGGGCGTCCCGTTGCCCCAGCCGTTGCCGGCGGCGGAAATAGACTGGCCGCTGGCTATGGCGCTGTTCGGCTACAATGCCGGCGGGATGCGCCCCGCGTTGGCGGCGGAAACAGCCGCCTGCCTGGCGAGAAGGGGCGGCCGGGCCGTGTGGCTCACCGTGGCCGCCAAACTTGTCGAGGGCGCTTTGACGGTGGCCATGGCGTATATCGTGCTCGCGGCCGGAACGGCCGGCCCGATGGCCCTGACGGCGGCGGCCGCGATCATTTTCGGTCCGGCGGGGGGCGTGGTGTTTGCCGGCGTGCTGTTCTGCACTTTCGCTACGACGATGGTGCCGGCGATGGTGGTAAACGGGCGTCACGTGGCCTGCTGCACGGGGATTGCCTCCTGTACAGCGGTGGCGGTCGCGGCTATCGCCGTTTATCTGGCGACTTTTTTGTCATATGGGGCGGCTCTGCAGGTTATGGCCTGGACCGCCGGTGCGACGACCGCATTTATCGGCTATACGGCGTATAAGGTACATAAAAACGGGAGCAACCAGCAATAATCTAGGTAGAAACTGTCCCCGAAGTCTATCTGCGGCGCGCCCGCGAAGGGAGGCCGCCGGCGTGCCCGCGCGACGTTCGTGAATGATGTCGCGTCGGGAAGCGGACGATTGTGGGACAAGCCGAAACAAGACGTTCGTCGCGAGTTTTTTGGTCAGTTTTAAGATAGGGGCCCTGGATTTGCTAATATTGAAAATCGCCGTCATTCTCATCATGCTGGTCGGCCTCGCCCTAACGCTGATGCCTCGCCTGCCGGGCACGCTCGTAATCCTTGGTGCAGCCGTCCTCTACCTGTGGGTGGCCGGCGCGACCGCACCACCGTGGGTTATGGCGGCGCTTGTCGTGTTGGTGTTCACGGCCGAAGTGGGCGGGCGCCTGCTGCGGCTTTACCTTACCCGCCGCTATTCCCTGTCGCGGATTTTCTGCGTAAACAGCTCGGTCGGCAATATCGGCGGCATCCTGGCCGCCGATGCGCTGCTCGGCCCGGTGCTCGGCCTGGTGGTGTGGGAGTTTTTTGCCGGCAAAACGCTGGCTCCCCGCTGGGATACGGTGGGGCGCGTCCTCCTTCGCCTGGCGGCCGTGGCCGCGGTCCGCTTCGGCTGCGGGTTGCTGATGATCGTCCTCGTACTGGTATATCTCATGGGGTGAGATCATTCCTTTCGACCTGTGCGTGTCCGGGGATGGCGTCAGGCTTGCCGGAACGGACCGGGCGGCCCGCAACCGCGAGCCGCCGATTTTCATGCCTGGCTCCGGGTAGGGGGTGGGTATGCGGGTTACAATAATACAAACAGGCGGGAGGGCGAGAAAATGTACAACAGGTTGATCCGTCACAGCGGCAACAGAGATCTCTTCCGGGCCGTAGGGCTGTCGGTGGCGGCGCTGACGAGCCGCCATCCCTTCCACCTTCATGCCGAGGGCTTGCGGGGGACGGGAAAGACCACCATCCTGCGGGCCGCGGCGAAGCTGTTGCCGCCGATCGTCCGCGTACGGGGCTGCATCTATAACTGTCACCCGGCGTGGCCGCATTGCCCGGAGCACAAGGGGCTCGACGCGGCGGCAATCGAGCGGATCGGCCGGGAAATAGTGCCTTGCCCGTTTCTGGAAATCTCCCAGTCGGCGAAAGTCGGCACTGTTATCGGCAGCATCGATCTCGGGCGGCTCGTCGATAGCCGCAAGCCGGCGGCCGCGCTTCTCCCCGGCACGATTCTCCAGGCGCACCGCGGAGTCGTTTTCATCGACGAAATCAACCGGCTGGCCGATACGGGGCCCGAGCTGGCCGACGTCCTCCTCGACGTGATGGGGACGAAGCCCGGCCGGGTGCAGGTCGAGGAAACGGGGCTGCCGGTCGTGGAGATGCCGGTGGAGGTGACGGTATGGGCGGCGTCCAATCCCGACGAGGAACCCGGGGCGCTCGCCCAGGTGCGGAGGCAATTGGCCGACAGGTTCGATTTAGTGGTGAATATGGGCCGGCCGAGCGAATACCGCGCGGTGATGGCGATGCTCGCCCAGCGGGAAGGAGCGGCATCGTCAACGGTGGACGCGGCCGCTTTCCGGCCGGGCGATTTCCGGACCGCGGCGGTTGACGACGATCTGCGCGCCATACTGGCGGCCATATACGTCGATTTCAACCTCGAGAGCCTGCGGGCCATAGAAGGGCTGGAGACAGCGGCCCGCCTGGCCGCCATTCAGGCCGGCCGGCAAAAGGTTCTGGCGGAGGACGTGACGCTGGTGGCGCCGATGGTTCTCGGTCACCGTACCGACAACGCGACGCTGGCGGGTATTCTCAAGCATCTGCAGGCGATTAACGGCAGCCGGGAAGTCGGAGTACAGGCCGCTGAATCCGGCACGCCGCAGGATAAGACGCGGACTGAACCGGCCGAGGCCGGCGGCGCTCCTTCACGCTGGAGGAAATGGTGGGCCGACTTCAAGCGGCGGCTTGAGCCGGGCAGGACCAGGCGGGATTGTTCGGACGGCAGCGGCGGCGGCCAAGGCGCGAGGGGAGGGGAGGCGGCGTTCCCTGCGAGCGGTATCGCCGATCCGGCGCACGCCAATATCGTGGCCCCGCCTCGTGCGGCCATGCCGTTGGCTGAACTGCCGACGGAACAATATGTGAGCGGTGAGGACGGCAATCGTAATGCCTGAGACGAAACTCGATTTCAATACCAGTTTATTTACCGAACTCGACAGGCCGGCCGCTCGTCTGCAGGCCCTGATCAGGAATAACAAAGGGGCGAGGATCGGCCAGAGCACGGTGGTCAGCCGGAAGATGCACACCGTCGAAGCGACAACCCCGGAGACGGTAACTATCCTGACGAACGTCGACGCCGGGCAGGCGTTCTATAATCGGCAAAACGCCGACGAAGTTTTTCACCTGGATATTTTCCATCAATGCGGCCAGGTCGATCATCGCCAAGTGGCGGCCAGGTTGCGGCAGGCTGTGGAGATATACGGTTTCCACCACAGCATCTACGCCAGCCACCATTTTGGGTTTAAGACCGGCGGTGGCGCGGTCAGCGCCGACCTCGTCGACGTCCAGACCGGAACAGGCGGCGGCAGGGTTACGGGCAGTCTCAATTACGGCCAGAAGCTTTCGCTGCGGCGGGCCCACGAAAACCACGTCCATATCACCGCAATGCTGCCCGGAGAACACACCGCCGGCGTGTTTTATCTCGTCATGGCGGTGGAGGAAGTTGTCCGCGCGTCCGGGCTCGAACTGAGGCGCAATGAACGGATCATCCACGGGCGGGGCGGGGGTCGCGGCGGCGATCTTTCCCCTTACTGCGACCAGTCGGATTCGTTTCTGCGCCAGAAAGGGCCCGGGGCGACGGAGGCGGCGCAGCGTCATCAGTATCTCCAGGATGTTACCGATCTGGCCGACGAGTTTGATACCGTACAGGATGTGCAGGAAATACTCGCTGAAGCTGACGGCGGCGCGGGGGAACAGAAACTGCTGCAGTCGCTGACGCGGCGGGGGAGCAGCGAACAGGCGCTACGGCGGCTGGAGCGCCAGGGGATAGTGGCCGTAGAGGGCGGGAAGGTCCGTATCACCGAGTACGGGCAAGGTTTTAAGGCTTATCTCGAAAAGCACCTGCCGGAAATAGAGGCTTATCTGCGGTGCGCGTTCAGGCTTTTCCGTCCCCCGGTATGGCGTCCGGGGCACAGCAGGTTGCTGGCGGAAGGACAGGGCGGGTCCGGGCCTCGGCAGCTCAAGCCGCGCGACGGAAGTGGTCCGGGTGGGGAACTGGCTGTGGCCGAGACGGTCAACGCCGCCGCCAGACGGACTCTTGAAGCGGCGTGCGGCGGCGGCCTGGAGATCGTTGCCGACGATCTGCGGGAATTCGTGCGCAAACGGCGGCAGAAGGCCGAGATATGCCTGGTGGTCGATGCCAGCGCCAGCATGACGGGGCAACGGCTCAGGGCGGCCAAGTTTTTGGCCAGGCACCTGTTGCTGTCTACTCCTGACCGCCTGGCAATCATCGCTTTCCAGGAGGATTCGTCCAAGCTCGTTCTGCCGTTGACCCGCGACTGGCAGCAGGTGGAGAACAGTCTGCGGGGGATAACGTCCTACGGGTCGACACCCCTGGCCGGGGCACTGACCACCTGCCTTTCTTACCTGCATGAGGCCAGAGTGCGCAACCCGCTGATAATCCTTATCACCGACGGCATCCCCACGGTGGCCGAGCATTCCCGCGACCCTCTGACCGACGCTTTGGAGGCGGCGTCTTCGATCAAGCTTTCCGGCTATGGTTTCGCCTGCATCGGCCTTAAACCGCACCGCAGCTTCCTTGCGCAGTTGGCCGAACAGGCGGGAGGCAGCCTTTATGTGCTCGAAGAGCTCGAAAAGCATGCGATGGTTAAGGCGGCGTGGAGCGAGCGGGTGGGCCGCGTCCTGTGATGGAAGGCCCGGCAGCTGTGTCTCCATTGACCGGCGCTTCAACGGCGATGATAACGCGGGCAAGCTCGCGTTATTGTTTTTTCCACTATTGAAAGGTATTATCAACGGCGGGCGAGAATAATAAATACTTAAGTAAATTTACCCTGGGGTGGTGGAATAATGCTATCATTGGTAGTGGCGCTTATTTTTGCTTTACTTGTAGCAGCGTTTGCCATCCAGAATTCCCTTCCGGTGACCGTTTCTTTTGTTGCCTGGAGTTTTCAGACTTCGCTCGTCATCGTTATTCTCGGAGCGGCGACGTTCGGAGCGCTGGCTGTGGTCTCGCTGGCTATCCCCATGCAGATCAAGGCGAGGTGGGATTTAAAGAAGGCCCTCCATCGCCAGGGCGAGCTTGAGGCCGAGGCGAAGACCCTGCAGGAACGGCTGGATAAGGAACTGGCCAAAGAACCGGCGACAGAGCCGGGCCAAGAAGCGGTCAAGAACGGTATATAGCAGTTCGCCGCCCCGTTTCTGTTGACGGGGCGGTTGGAGGAAGCATGGCGAGACCAGGAAAACTATGGCGCGTTGTACCGTCGCGCACCGAGTTGGTGGCGCGCTTGGCGCGCAATCTCGGCGTGTCGCCGGTGGTCGCCCAGGTGCTCGTGAACCGCGGCATAAGCGACGAGGCCGATGCCCGCCGCTTTTTGCACGGCGACCGGGAGGCGCTGCCCGATCCGTTTCTGATGCTGGACATGGCGCGGGCTGTCGACCGGATCGGGGCGGCGCTCAGAGCCGGTGAAAAGATAACGATTTACGGCGATTACGATGTGGACGGAGTTACGGCCACGGCGCTGCTTTACCGCGTGTTTTCGCGGCTGGGCGGCGCGGTGGATTATTATATCCCCGGACGCCAGAACGAGGGTTACGGCCTCAACGCCGCGGCGCTCGAAGCGCTGTATCAGGCAGGCACCAGGCTTATCGTGACGGTGGACTGCGGCATCAGCGCGGCCGCCGAAGTGGCGGCGCTCGCCGGCAGGATGGATATCATCGTCACCGATCACCACCAGCCGCCGGAAGTGTTGCCTCCGGCCCATGCCGTCCTTAATCCCAAACAGTCCGGGTGCTCCTACCCCGAAAAGAATCTGGCCGGGGTGGGGGTGGCCTTCAAGCTTTGCCAGGCGCTCTGGCAGCAGTATAAGGGCGACGGCGCTGAGCTGCTCGATTACTTAGATCTTGTAGCGACAGGCACGATCGCCGATATCGTGCCCCTGACGGGGGAAAACCGCGTGCTGGTCAAGCTGGGACTGGTCCGCCTGGCCGTTACGGATAATCTTGGTCTGCAGGCGATTATGAAAGTCGCCGGTCTGCCTGCGGATAAACTGGATACAGGCAGGGTGGGATTCGGCATCGCGCCGCGCCTGAACGCGGCCGGACGCCTGAGCCACGCCGCCGCCGGGGTGGAACTGCTGATTACCGGCGACAGCGCACGGGCGGCGGAGTTGGCCGCCGAGCTTGACGCCGAGAACAGCCGCCGCCAGGCGGTGGAGAAGGAGCTGTTGGCGGCGGCGGAAGCCATGCTGGCGGGCACCGATCCCGGCGAGCAGAAGGTGCTCGTGCTGGCGGGCGAGGACTGGCACCCCGGCGTGATCGGCATTGTCGCTTCGCGCCTGCTGGACAGGTATTACCGCCCGGTCGTCATGATCAGTGTCCGTGACGGGGTTGGCAAAGGCTCGTGCCGCAGCATCCCCGGTTTCGATATTTATCGCGCCCTGACGGAGTGCGCCGACCTTCTCGTTCA
The DNA here is from genome assembly GCA_022839045.1 of Sporomusaceae bacterium. The sequence continues at coordinate 15,992 of JALHDI010000066.1, read as the reverse complement.
GTTCGGTGGCCATCAGTACGCGGCCGGCCTGACCGTCGCGGCTGAGAATATCGACCCTCTGAGGGACAGGCTTAGCGCCATCGCCGCGGCGACGCTGACGGCCAACGATTATCAGCCTGTGCTCGACATCGATACCCGCGTCGCCCTGGCCGAGATCGACGCCGCTCTTCTCCAGCAGTTGGCCACTCTGGCGCCCCACGGCACGGGCAATCCCAGCCCGGTTTTCGTCTGCGAGGACCTGGCGGTGACGGGGGTGCGGCCGGTGGGGCAGGAGGGACGTCATCTGAAGCTGCGGGTAAGGCGGGAGCGCGTCAATGGCGACGTCATCGGTTGGGATTTGGGCGGACTGGCCGCCAGCCTGACCGATAACGCTACCATCGATCTGGCGTTCGTACCCGAGTTTAACGAGTGGCAGGGGCAGCGCACCATCCAGCTCAAAGCCCACGATGTCCGCGTGCGGCCGGCTGTGCCCGAACAGGTGCGGCTGATCGACGCTCGCGGCAAAGATACGGAGGCTTACCTGTTGCGGCTGCTGCCTGGCAGCGCGAAGACGGTTATAGTGGTAAACGACCGCCGCGAAGCGGTGTTGCTCGTCCGCAGGCTTCGCAAACTGCCGGAGACGGGTGGCGCCATAGGCTGCTGGTATCCGGCCATGGGGGCTGAGCGTGAACAGGGGCTGCGCGGCCGGTTTGCCGCCGGCAGCCTGCGGGTGCTGGTGGCGGCCGGGGATTACGGCGGCGTAGACGATGGCATCGCCGATATCGTCCTGGGAAAACCGCCGCTCTCGAAGGCGATGCTCGGGGCTTATTGCCGCCTGGCCGCCGCCCAGAGCGGGCCGGTCGCGCTGCATTTCGCCTACACCGCCGCCGCCGGGCGCGAAACCGCGGCTTTATTGGAAGACCTGTTTCCCGACCGCAAACTGGTCGGGTGGGTGTATCTCGCGCTCCGGGAGGCCGCCGGGCCGGACGGCAGCGTAAGCCTGGCGCCGCGGATGCTGGGCCGTGCTGTCGCCGCGAAGAGCGGGAGGGGCGTAAGTCCGGCCGGGATTGCGGCGTGTATCGACGTTCTCGTCGAAATAGGCCTGGCGCGCCGCGACGGTATTAATACGCACAAAATTCTTATGTTACCGGTGCCGGACCGGAAGCTGGATCTCGAACAGTCGGCCGCGTTCCGCGCGGGCGCCGCCGCCAGGCAGGGATACGCCGCGCTTGCCGCGCGCCTGACGCGCTCGCCGCTGACTGACCTGTGGAAGATGGCGACAGACGGGGAATAATTTATAGCAAGCGACTTGTCGGGGAGGAGGTGTACTTTTGAGCAGCGAACCGGCGATCGGTATCGGGGATCTGATCGGCCAAATCAAGACATATCTGCCGGAAGAAGCGGCAACACCGGTCGAAAAGGCGTATCGCTTCGCTCAGGCTGCTCACGAGGGGCAGAAGCGGGTTTCCGGGGCAGAGTATATCTCTCATCCCCTGGGTGTCGCCAAGATCCTCGCCGACCTCCAGTTGGACGCCGTTACCATCGGCGCCGCCCTCCTTCACGACGTGGTGGAGGACACGACGGTAACCGCCGAGGAACTGGAAAAGCAGTTCGGCAAGGAAGTGGCCATGCTGGTCGACGGCGTCACCAAACTGAGCCGCATCGAATACAAATCCAAGGAAGAACAGCAACTGGAAAATTACCGCAAGATGTTCCTGGCCATGGCCAAGGACATCCGCGTGGTGCTGATAAAACTCGCCGACCGCCTGCACAACATGCGGACCCTTAAGTTCATGTCCGCCGAAAAGCAGCGGGAAACGGCGCGGGAGACCCTGGAGATATTCGCCCCCTTGGCTCACCGGCTGGGTATTTTCCGCGTCAAATGGGAACTCGAGGACCTGGCCTTCCGTTTTCTGGAACCGGACAACTATTACAAGCTCGTCGACGAGGTCAAGCAGAAGCGGGCCGAGCGCGAGGAAATGATCGGCGAGGCCGTCGTCCTGCTGCGCGAGCGCCTGGAAGCGATGGGCATCAAGGCCGAAATCCAGGGGCGGCCCAAGAATTTCTACAGCATCTTCAAAAAGATGCAGAAAGACCACAAAGACCTCGGCGAAATCTACGACCTGTCGGCGGTCCGGGTTGTCGTCGACAACGTCAAGGACTGCTACGGCGCCCTCGGCATCGTCCATACCCTGTGGAAGCCTCTGCCGTACCGGTTCAAGGACTTCGTCGCCATGCCCAAGTCCAACCTCTACCAGTCGCTGCACACCACCGTCATCGGCCCCTCCGGCCAGCCGCTGGAAATCCAGATCAGGACCTGGGAAATGCACCGCATCGCCGAATACGGCATCGCCGCCCACTGGCGCTACAAGGAAGGCGGCAAAAGCGCCGACAAGGATTACGAGCAGAAGTTGTCCTGGCTGCGGCAGCTGCTCGAATGGCAGCAGGACCTCCGCGACCCGCGGGAATTCATGGAGACCGTCCGGCTCGACGTCCTCACCGACGAAGTCTTCGTATTCACTCCCCGGGGCGACGTCATCGATCTGCCGGCAGGCTCCAACCCCATCGATTTCGCCTACCGCGTCCACACCGAAGTCGGCCACCGCTGTACCGGAGCGCGGGTCAACAACAAAATGGTGCCGCTCGAGACAAAACTCAACAACGGCGACATCGTCGAGATCA
>JALHDI010000066.1:0-13235 GCA_022839045.1 Sporomusaceae bacterium | reverse complement strand
CGGGAAGAGAACATCGCCAAAGGCCGCGAGATGCTCGAGAAGGAGAGCAAGCGGCTAGGCTACGAAGTATCCGAACTGACGAAAAGCGACCGGCTGGAGGACTTGGCCAAGAAGCTGAACTGGGGCAGCGCGGAAGACCTGGTGGCCGCCCTCGGCTACGGCGGGCAATCGCTGCCGGGGGTAATGACCAAGCTCGTCGAGGTCTACCGCAAGGCTCAGCGGTCCGCCGCCCCCGCCGATCTCGCCACGATCGTGGCCGAAGTCAAACCGAAAAAGACCAAGAGCAAGTCGAGCCACGGCATCCTCGTCAAAGGCGAGGCCGGGGTGATGGTGCGGCTGGCCCGCTGCTGCAACCCCGTGCCGGGCGACGAAATCGTCGGCTACATCACCCGCGGCCGCGGCGTATCAGTGCACCGCACCGACTGCCCCAACGTCCTCGGCAGCCGCGAGGAATTCGAGCGGATGATCGAGGTCGAATGGGACATCACCCCCGACAGCCTCTACCGCGTGCCGGTGGAAATCTCCTGCGTCGACCGGGCCGGCGTCCTGTCCGAAATACTGATGATGGCGTCCGAAGCCAAGATCAACGTCAGCTCGGTCAACGCCAAAACCCACAAGAACAAACTGGCCACCATCTACCTCAGCCTGGAAATAGGCAGCCTCAGCCAGTTGGAGAATATAATGAATAAGATGCGCAAGGTCAAGGACGTATACAGTGTCCAGCGCGCCGCCCCGACGGTGGGAGGAGCGCTGTGAGGGCGGTGGTGCAGCGTACCGACGCCGCGTCGGTGACGGTCGACGGCCGGCAGATAGCGTCCGTGGGCCGAGGCCTGACAGTACTCCTCGGCGTCGGCGACGGCGACGGCGAGGCGGATGTCCGCTACCTGGCGGAAAAAATTGTCAATCTGCGCATTTTTCCCGACGATCAGGGTAAAATGAATCTGTCGCTCCGGGAGGTGGCCGGCGAACTGTTGGTCGTCTCGCAGTTCACCCTCTACGGCGACTGCCGCAAGGGCCGGCGGCCGGGTTTCGACGCCGCGGCGCCGCCCGTCGTCGCCCAGGAGCTGTACGAGAAGTTCATCGCCATCTGCCGGGAGGCGGGCATAAAAACCGCGAGCGGCCAATTTCAGGCCGAAATGATCGTAAAACTCGAAAATCACGGGCCGGTCACCATGCTGCTCGACAGCAGCCGCCTGTTTTAAGGAGGAAGGACAACGTGAAGATTGTAAAACTGGAAGTCGGCAGTCTCGGCACCAACTGCTATATCGTTTTCGCCGCAGAGACGAAGGAAGCGGCGGTAATCGACCCCGGCGGCAGCGTGGCGGAAATCCTCGCCGTCGTCAGAAACGAAAAACTCGACGTAAAGTATATCATCAATACTCACGGCCACGCCGACCATGTCCTGGGCAATATGCGGGTCAAGGAGGCCACCGGCGCCCCCATCCTCATCCACGAAGCCGATGCCGCCATGCTGACAAGCGGGCAACTCAACCTGTCGGCATGGATCGGCGGCAGCGTCTCCTGCGGCCCGGTCGACAGCCTGCTCAAGGAAGGCGACGTCGTCAAGGTCGCCGCCGGCCTCGAACTGACCGTCATCCACACCCCCGGCCATACCCCGGGCTGCATATGCCTGAAAACCGACGGCGTCCTTTTCAGCGGCGACACGCTGTTCGCCGAATCGATCGGCCGCACCGATTTCCCCGGCGGCTCTTACAGCCAGCTCATCACCAACGTCAAAGAAAAGCTCCTCGTCCTCGACGACAGCGTCAAGGTCTACCCCGGACACGGGCCGGAGACGACCATCGGCTGGGAGAGGAAGATGAACCCCTTCATCCAATAGGTGTCGGCCGTTGATAAACCCCCATCTGCGGCGTTGCTCCTCAGAGCGCCTTGCATCTGGGGATTTCTGAACGGCCTCGGTATTAGCGGCTTGGAGTGATCCCTTGTGTCCAAACCGTACCTAAGCTGGTTGAAATTAGTCGTCGTACTGGCGGCCTTCTATCTGCTCAGCAAGGTTACGCCGATATACCTGCCGATAATCCTCGCTATCGTGTTCGCTTTCATCATCAATCCCCTGGCCAACCGCCTCGCCAACCTGCGGGCCGGCAGCCGCTCCCTGATGCCGCGCGGCCTGGCGGTGGCCGTGGCGATCGTCGTTGCCATAGGCGTGCTGGCGGCGATGGTCAGCTTCATCTTTTCCCCGTTCGTCAGCGAGTTCAACCGCCTGATCGTCAACCTGCCCGTGCTGATCCAGAAAATCCAGGCCCTTACCGGCCGTCTTGAAGAGCAGGCCAGCACCATAAACCTGCCGGCCAACATCCGGCTGATGATCGATCAGGTATTGTCGAGCGCCGCCACCTACGCCGTCACCTTGGGGCGACGGGCCCTGGGCGCCACCGTGGGCTTCGCGTCCCAGGTGGTGGAGCTGGTGGTCGTCCCGGTGTTGACCTATTATTTCGTCAAGGACTGGCGGGAACTGAAACTATCGACACTCGAAGCGCTGCCTCCCGACTGGCGGGATAAGGGCCGCGTCATCATCGAGGAGATGGGGACGACGGTCAGCGGCTATATCCGCGGCCAGGCGGTCGTCAGTGTCGTAATGGGTTTTCTCGCCTTCGCCGGCATGTATTTCCTGGGGGTCGAATACCCGCTGGTCTTCGGACTGCTGACCGCCCTCACCGAAACAATTCCGATCATCGGCCCGATCATCGGCGCCGCTCCGGCGGTATTCCTGGCCTATCTCGCCGCTCCCGAAATGGCGGTGAAGGTTATTGTCTTTTTCCTGGTAATTCACCAGCTCGAAAACCACATAATCGTGCCGAAGATTATGGGCAGATCGATCGATCTTCACCCGGTTACGGTCATCATCAGCCTACTTATCGGCGGCCAACTGATGGGGGTCGTGGGCATGATCCTGGCGGTGCCGGTGTCCGCACTGCTGAAAGTGCTCTACAGGCACCTGTGGCATTACGACTGAACAGTGGGAAAGGGTTGAGCAAATGAGCATCACAATGGCCGATCTCAGGCAGAAGTTCCGTGATCGCCAGTACAAGCTGACATCACAGCGCCAGATCATCTTGCAGGCCTTCCTCGACCATCCCGACCGGCACCTTTCGGCCGAGGACGTCTACACCATCGTCCGCAAGCAGGCGCCGGAAATCGGCCTGGCGACCGTCTACCGCACCCTCGAGTTGTTCAGCGAGCTTGATATCGTCCAGCGGCTCGATTTCGGCGACGGACGGCAGCGCTACGAGATCAACGAAACCAGCACTCCCCACCATCATCATCATCTCATCTGCCTCAGCTGCGGCAAGGTGAGGGAGTTCGGCGACGACCTGCTGGAGACGCTGGAAACGGCCATCGCCAAACGGAGCAAATTCGCCATCGTCGACCATCAGTTGAAATTCTACGGCTATTGTCAGGAGTGCCAGAAGCGAAGTGAAAATTAACGGGTATTACCTGCCGGCTGACGACGAGGGCCTGGCAGGCGCGGTGGCGGACGCCGCCGCGCTGTTCGCCCTCCCCGCCGCCGGCGTTTTGTCTGCCGGCGATATCGCCGCCTTTCTCCCCGTGGACGCCGTATTCATCCGCAACACCGTGACCGGCGGGGCGGAAAAGGCGGTCATAACCGAGGTATTTTTCTGGCGTGACGATGGGGTCTTAGGCTGCTACACCAGGCGGGAGAGGGCGGGAGACGAGGATTGGCCCGCCGCCGTCCAGCGGCTCGTGCGCCTTAACCTGCTCGCCCTCCTGCAACGCCTTACCGGGCGCAGCCCGGGTCCATGGGGCATTCTCCGCGGCGTGCGGCCGATAAAAATCGTCCACCGCTTGCTGGACAACGGGCTCACACCCGAACAAGCGGCGGAGCGGCTTGCCGCCGATTACGCCGTCGCCCCGGACAAAGCACGCCTCATCGCCGCGATCGGCCTCAGACAGCGTCCCTTCCTGCACGCCGGAACGGAAGGCCGTCGGCTGGTGAGCGTTTACGTCGGCGTGCCTTACTGTCCTTCGCGGTGCCTGTACTGTTCTTTTCCCGCCAACGTGCTGCCCGCCGACCATGCAAAGGTGGCGGCCTTTTTGAGCGCCCTGGAAGCCGACGTTGCCGCCGCCGCCGAACTTGTCACCCGCTGGGGACTGACGGCCGAGACGGTTTACATCGGCGGCGGCACTCCCACCAGCCTCGGCGACGCCGACTTCGCCCGGCTGCTTACGAAGGTGCGCGGGGCTTTCGTAAGCGACGCCACGCGCGAGTTTACGGTCGAGGCCGGCCGCCCCGACTGCATCACCGACGGCAAGGTGGCGGCCATGGCGGCCGCCGGGGTGACGCGGGTTAGCGTGAACCCGCAGACCATGCAGGAAAAAACCTTAAAACTTATTGGACGAAACCATACCGTCCGCGATATAATAGTAATGTTTAGGAAAATACGCTCTGCCGCCATCCCGATCATCAACATGGATATTATCGCCGGCCTGCCGGAAGAAACCGAGCGGGATATGGCCGCAACCATGGCGAGCATCGCCGCGCTGGCACCCGACAACCTCACGGTCCACACCCTGGCGATCAAGCGGGGATCGCGCCTCGCCGCCGGACGTAACGCCGTGGCGCTGCCCGACGAGCGCACCACCGCCGCCATGCTGGCCATTGCCGCCGACGGGGCCCGCGGCATGGGACTCGTGCCATATTATCTCTACCGCCAGAAGTACATGACCGGCAACCTGGAGAATGTCGGCTACGCCCGCCCGGGCGTCGAATGCATATACAACATCCAGATAATCGAGGAACGGCAGACGGTCATCGGCGTGGGGCCTGCGGCCGCCACCAAGGCCGTCGCCGCCGACTACCGCCTTGACAGCTGCTATAACCCCAAGGACGTCGCTACATATATCGCCAACATCGACCACTACCTACGGCGGCGGGAGGGACTTCTCGCCGCGCTGTTCAGCCGCTAAGGAGGAAAGATAAAATGGAGGTTTCCGCTCCACGGGGCACAAAAGATATAATGCCGGACAGCAGCAGCCACTGGCAGTACGTGGAGAAAACGGCCCGCGAAGTGTGCCGGGCCTATGGCTACCGCGAAATCCGCACGCCGGTGTTCGAGCATACCGAGCTTTTCCTGCGGGGCATCGGCGAGACGACCGACATCGTCCAGAAGGAGATGTACACCTTCACCGACAAAGGCGGCCGGAGCATAACCCTGCGTCCGGAGAACACCGCCGGCACTGTCCGCGCCTACCTCGAGCATAAGCTGTACGGCGAGAGCCAGCCGGCCAAGCTGTACTACATCGGCCCTATGTTCCGCTACGATAAGCCCCAGGCCGGCCGTTTCCGCCAGTTCCACCAGTTCGGCATCGAGGCTGTCGGCTCCGCCGGACCGATTGTCGACGCCGAGATCATCATGGCGGCGGTCGAGTTTTTCACCCGGCTGGGGCTAAAGAACCTCAATCTGTTCATCAATTCGGTCGGCTGCCCGAAATGCCGTCCGGTTTACCGCGCCAAAATCCAGGACGCCCTGAGAGACAGGCTCGGCGAGTTCTGCGCGGACTGTCGCTCCCGCTTCGACCGCAACCCGATGCGCATCCTCGACTGCAAGAACGAAAAGTGCCAGCAGCTTTCCCAGGATGCGCCCCGGCTGGGCGATTGCCTCTGCGACGAGTGCCGGGACCACTTCGCCGGCCTGCAGGCGGTGCTGAGCGCCGCTGGCGTCGATTACCAGCTCAACCCGCGGTTGGTTCGCGGCCTCGACTACTACACCAAGACGGCCTTCGAAATCCAGTACCCGCCGCTGGGCGCCCAAAGCGCCGTGTGCGGCGGCGGCCGCTATGACGGGCTGATCGAGGAGATCGGCGGCAGCCCCACCCCCGCCATCGGGTATGCCATCGGCCTGGAGCGGGTTATCCTGGCGCTCGAAAAACAGGGGCTGCTGCCGCCGACCGACACCGGCATCGCCGTCTTCGTGGCGGCGTTCGACGACAAGACGCGCGTGCTGGCCTTCAAGCTGGCGACCGAGCTCAGGAGGGCCGGCCTCGCCTGCGAGGTGGACTATCTCGGCCGCGGCCTCAAGGCCCAGCTCAAACAGGCTAACCGCTACCCGGCCCGCTTCGTGGCCATCATCGGCGAAGAGGAAGCGGCCCAGAACAAAGTCGCGCTAAAGAACATGCAGACCGGCGAGCAGCAACTGGTGGACGCCGGACAACGCACCCACAGCTGTGGTGAACTGACAAAACAACACGCCGGCCAGGAGGTCGTGCTGTGCGGCTGGATGGCCCGCCGCCGCGACCACGGCGGCCTGATCTTCGTAGACCTCAGGGACCGCTCGGGGATGGTGCAACTGGTTTTCTCGCCCGACATCGAGTCCGCCGCCTTCCACAAGGCGGAGGCCGTCCGCACCGAATACGTGCTGGCGGTGCGCGGCACCGTACGCATGCGCGCCGCCGACACCGTCAACGCCACCATGGCCACCGGCGAAATCGAAGTCACCGGCGCCGAGCTGCGCATCCTCAACGCCGCCAAAACGCCGCCGTTCTATATCCAGGACGATGTCGACGTGGACGAGGTCCTCAAGCTCAAATACCGCTACCTCGACCTGCGCCGCCCCGAGATGCAGCGCAACCTCATCCTTCGCCACCGCGTCGCCAAGCTGATGCGTGACTTCCTCGACAGCCAGGGCTTCATCGAGGTCGAGACGCCGATGCTGACCAAAAGCACCCCGGAGGGCGCGCGGGACTACCTGGTGCCCAGCCGGGTCAACCCCGGCAAGTTCTACGCCCTGCCCCAGTCGCCGCAGATATTCAAGCAGATTCTGATGGTGTCGGGCTTCGAACGCTACTTCCAGATCGCCCGCTGCTTCCGCGACGAGGACCTCCGCGCCGACCGGCAGCCGGAGTTCACCCAGCTCGATATCGAGATGTCCTTCGTCGACCGCGAGGAAGTGCTGACCATGATGGAGAACATGGTCGCCTACCTGTTCAAGGAAGCCATCGGCGCCGACGTGCCGACCCCCTTCCCGCGGCTCGGCTACGACGAAGCGATGGTCAAGTACGGCTCGGACAAGCCCGATCTGAGATTCGGCATGGAAATGATCGACCTCTCCGACGCGGTGCGCGGCTCGGACTTCAAAGTGTTCGAGAACGTCCTCGCCGCCGGCGGCATGGTCAAAGCCATCAACGTTAAAGGTTACGCCGCCATCCCCCGCCGCGAGCTTGACGGCCTGGTGGAATTCGTCGGCCAATACGGCGGCAAGGGCCTGGCTTGGATGTGCTACACCGCCGAGGGCATAAAATCGCAGATCACCAAATTCTTCAGCGAAGCGACGATCGCCAAGGTGACGGCCGCCGCCGGCGCCGAGGAAGGCGACCTGCTGCTCATCATGGCCGACGCGCCCGCGACCCTCAACCCCGCCCTCGGCCAGCTCCGACTTGAGATGGCCCGCCGCCAAAACCTTATCGACGCCAACAAGCTGGCGTTCGCGTGGGTCATCGATTTCCCGATGTTCGAATACGACCCGGAAGAGAAACGCTGGGTGGCCATGCACCACCCGTTCACCTCGCCCCGCGACGAGGATGTCGCCTACTTGGGCAGCGACCCCGGCCGCATCCGGGCCAAGGCCTACGACATGGTCCTCAACGGCACCGAGCTGGGCGGCGGCAGTATCCGCATCTACCAGCGCGACTTGCAGGAAAAGGTCTTTAAGGCGATCGGCCTTGCGGACGAGGAAGCGACCGAGCAATTCGGCTTCCTCCTGGAAGCGTTCGAATACGGCACTCCTCCTCACGGCGGCATCGCCTTCGGTCTCGACCGGATGGTGATGCTGATGGCGGGACGGCCTTCGATCCGCGACGTCATCGCCTTCCCCAAGACCCAGAGCGCCACCGACCTCATGTCCCAAGCCCCTTCGACGGTATCGCCCCGCCAGCTGAAGGACCTCGCCATCAAGCTGGACATGGTTGTCAAAAAGTAACTGCAGAGCGGCCCGGATGATGCCTCGGGGGCCTGGCGCGCAAGCCTCCCTGGCAAAATATCCCGGCCGCTTTTTCCTTGCTTTTCGCCGGCAAGTTTGCTAATATAAAAACGGAATCCGCTAATAACGGAAAAATCAAATAATTCTCGGTGTAATAACCCCTGCTGTGTGCGTGGGAAGCCGATGTTTTGAGCCAACACAATTACTGCGGGAGCCCGGACTCTGTCTGTGGCGTGTATGCCCCTGTTCGCCTGGGGACACACAAATCAGTCAGGAGGGCACCCACCTGCCGAGGCAGGTTCAAAACAGGGGCGATACGGCACGGTGGGGATTATTATGTTTAGCCGGCACGGGAGTGCGGGCTTTTGTTTTATCCGGCAGGAATACCGCGGGGCCGGGGGGAATTCCTTCACATGAAAGGGAGGGAAGCCGGTGAAAGATTTTCTGCGCAGCCTCTGCAGTCCCTGAATACTGATGTGGGTGCTGGTGGCACTCTTGGTGCTCTTGCCTATGCTTTTCAGATGAAAACCGCCGGTTGGCAGCCGGCGGTTTTTATTTCGCTCTCATAGGAATTTTGCCTTTCGACCAGAATTAATACAGGAATAACGTAATAGGAGTGATCACGTGCGAGTAGTCGATTTGCGCAGCGATACGGTGACGATGCCGACCGAGGAGATGAGGCAGGCCATGTTCCGGGCCGAGGTCGGCGACGACGTGTACCGCGAGGATCCCACCGTCACCGACCTCGAGGAACTGGGAGCGGCGATGATGGGCAAGGAAGCCGGCCTCTTCCTCACCAGCGGGACGATGGGCAACCAGGTGGCGGCGATGGCCCACACTAAGAAGAGCGACGAAATCATCTGCGAGATGGAGTCGCACATCTATTATTACGAGGTCGCCGGCCTGGCCTGCCTGTCCGGCGCCCAGGTGCGGCCGGTCATCGGCGACCGCGGGATCATGACCGCCGACGCCATCCGCGGCGCCATCCGCCCCGTCGACGTTCACGCCCCCGACACCAGCCTCATCTGCCTGGAAAACACCCATAACCGGGCCGGCGGCACCTGTTACCCCCTTGCCGGGCTTGCTGCCATCCGCAAGCTGGCCGACGAATTCAAGATCCCGGTACATATGGACGGGGCCCGCATCTTCAACGCCGCGGTCGCGCAGGGCGTCGCCGCGGCAGAGATCGCCCGCCACGCCGACACCGTGCAGTTTTGCCTGTCCAAGGGTCTGGCCGCGCCGGTCGGATCGCTGCTGGTCGGTTCGCGCCTCTATATCGAGAAGGCCCGCCGCTTCCGCAAGATGCTCGGCGGCGGCATGCGCCAGGCCGGTATCATCGCCGCGGCCGGCATAGTTGCTTTGAAAACGATGGTCGAACGGCTGGCCGAGGACCATGCCAACGCCCGGGCGCTTGGCGAGGCCATCGCCGCCAACGGCTTCGCGATCGATATGAGCACGGTGCAGACCAACATCGTCATCTTCTCCGTGGACGGCCTCAAGACCGACGCCCCCGCCTTCGTCGCCAGGCTCAAGGACCACGGCGTCAAAGCCAACGCCTTTGGCGACCGGCGCGTGCGGCTGGTGACCCATTTCGGCATCGGCCGCGCCGACATCGATTACACTGTCGATGTCCTGGCCAAGCTCAAGAAAGAATGCAAATAGGCCGTTGAAGGAAGGATTTTCGAAATGAGCCTTTTTGAGGAACAGGAGAGCGGCCCGCAGCCCTCGGCGCCGTTGGCGGTGAGGATGCGCCCGCTCACGCTGGCAGAGTTCGTCGGTCAGACCGACCTCATCGCCCCCGGTCGGTTCCTCCGCCGTATGATCGACGCGGACACCGTGCCGTCGCTGATCCTTTTCGGGCCCCCTGGCACCGGCAAGACCACCCTGGCCCACATCATCGCCCGCGAGACCGACGCACAGTTCGAGCAGCTCAACGCCGTCTCGGCGGGGGTAGCCGACATCCGCAGGATCATCGACGCCGCCCAAAAACGGCTGCGGATGCTGCGTCAGCGCACCATCCTGTTCGTCGACGAAATCCATCGCTTCTCGAAATCGCAACAGGACGTGCTGCTGCCCTTCGTGGAGAACGGCACCGTCACGCTGATCGGCGCCACGACCGAGAACCCCTATTTCGAGGTCAATTCGCCGCTTTTGTCGCGGGCGCGGGTTTTTCGTCTGCTGCCGCTCGGCGCCGAAGAGGTCGTCGCCATTCTCGCCGCCGCCCTCGCCGACGAAGAACGCGGCCTCGGTAAAATGGGCATCGCCTGCGCTCCGGAGGTACTGGCCGCCATTGCCGATTTCACCGGCGGCGACGCCCGCGTAGCCTTGAACCTGCTGGAGCAGGCCGCCGCGATGTTGCCGGAGGAAGGCCCGCGGGAAATAACCCTGGACCTCCTCAGATCGATTGCCGGCGAACGGGTGATCGGCTACGACAAGAAAGGCGATACCCACTATGACGTGGCGTCGGCTTTCATCAAAAGCATGCGCGGCTCCGACCCCGACGCCGCCCTCCATTATCTCGCCCGGATGCTCGAAGCCGGCGAAGACGTCAAATTCATCGCCCGCCGGATCGTCATCTGCGCCGCCGAAGATGTCGGCAACGCCGACCCGCAGGCCCTGGTCGTCGCGACCGCGGCCATGCACGCCGTGCAGTTCATCGGCCTGCCAGAGGCCCGCATTCCTCTCGCCCAGGCGGTGGTCTACATCGCCGCCGCCCCCAAGAGCAACGCCGCTTATTTGGCCGTCGACCAGGCCATGGCCGACGTACGGGAAAAAGACAGCGGCCGTGTGCCGGTGCACCTGCGGGACGCCAGCTATAAAGGCGCCAAGCAGTGGGGGCACGGCAAAGATTATAAATACCCCCACAGTTTCCCCGGCGCCTACGTGCCCCAGCAGTACCTGCCGGACGAACTCAGGGAAGCTGTTTATTACCGGCCCACCGATCGGGGTTTCGAGGCCGAAATCGACCGCCTGCTACGCGAACGGAAAAGAAAGTGACCCGCCAAAAAACGAGGTCCGCCGCCCGCGGCGGACTTTTCCTTGTCCGGAATAATTCCGACTCGCGAGGTCAAAAATAATAGCGCGTCATCTTTACAACCCGACCTTTTTCTGGTATATTGAATCTGAAGAAATCCTATCGCAATACTCGGAAAAGCGGGTGATCCAAGTTGAAGTTATCCACCAAAGGACGTTACGGTGTTTCCGCAATGTTTGATCTGGCCATCCACCACGGGCAGGGACCGATTTCCCTGAAGAGCGTCGCCCAGCGCCAGGGGATTTCCGAGCATTATCTCGAACAACTCATGGGTACGCTGCGAAAGGCCGGCTATGTCAAAAGCGTGCGCGGCGCCCAGGGAGGTTACACTCTGACCAAGTCGCCGGCGGAGATTACCGTGGGCGACATCATCCGGATAATGGAAGGACCGACCGCGCCGGTGGATTGCCTGCTGGCAGACGCCAAGGACAACAAATACTGTGTCCGGGCCGGGCACTGCGTGACACGGGGCGTATGGGCCAAAGTCCGCGACAGCATCGACGCGGTGCTCGATTCGATCACCCTCGCCGACCTGGCGAATGAAGACAAATCATAGGAGTGATAGCATGAAACGCATTTACTTCGATCATTCGGCCACCACCCCCGTCGACAAGGAAGCGGCAGCGGCGGCGCTGGAATACATGACCGAAAAATTCGGCAACGCGTCGAGCATCCATGGTTTCGGGCGCGAAGCCCGCAAAGCGGTGGATGAGGCCCGCGAAAAGGTGGCCGCGCTCATCGGGGCGACCGTCAACGAAATCTTCTTCACCAGCGGCGGCACCGAAGCCGACAACCTGGCCATCAAAGGCGTGGCGTTCGCCAACCGCAAGAAAGGCAATCATATCATAACCTCGACCATCGAGCACCACGCGGTGCTCCACACCTGCGAGTATCTCGAAAAACACGGCTTTACGGTTACTTACCTGCCGGTGGACGAATACGGCATGGTCCGCATTGAGGATGTAAAGAACGCCATCACCGACAAAACCATCCTTATCTCCATCATGATGGCCAACAACGAAGTCGGCACCATTCAGCCGGTTAAGGAGATCGGCGCGCTCGCGCGCGAAAAAGGCATATATTTTCACACTGATGCCGTGCAGGCGGTAGGAAATTACCCCATCGATGTCCAAGAAATGAATATCGACCTGCTGGCGATGTCCGGCCATAAATTCCACGCCCCCAAAGGCATCGGCGCCCTCTATATCAGGCGCGGCGTGCGCATCGAAGCGGTCCAGCACGGCGGCGGCCACGAACGCAATCTGCGGGCCGGCACCGAGAATGTCCCCGGCATCGTCGGCCTCGGCAAAGCGGCGGAAATCGCCAAGCGGGAGATGGCCCAGAAGGTCACCGACATCGCCAAACTTCGCGACAGGATAATCAGCGAGGTCATGGGCAAGATTCCCCATGTCAAGCTTAACGGCCACCCGACCGATCGCCTTCCCGGCAACGCCAACTTCAGCTTCCTTTTCATCGAAGGCGAATCGTTGCTCCTCAACCTCGACCTCAAAGGTATCGCCGCTTCCAGCGGCTCGGCCTGTACCTCCGGCTCGCTCGATCCGTCCCACGTATTGCTGGCGATGGGGCTTACCCACGAAGTGGCCCACGGTTCGCTCCGCATCACCCTGGGACGCGGCAACACCGCTGAAGAGGTGGAATACTTCCTCGAAGTGCTGCCGGAAATAATCGACAGGCTCAGGGCCATGTCGCCGCTGTTTGGCGAGAGCGCCAAAACCGTAGTCAACAATCCGTGCAGCGAGTGCCACATGCATTAATGATTAGATAGGGGCGATACCATGTACACGGAAAAAGTAATGGACCACTTCACCAACCCGCGCAACGTCGGCGAGATCAAAGACGCCAGCGGCATCGGCGAGGTAGGCAACGCCAAATGCGGCGACATCATGCGCATCTACCTGAAAGTGGACGACAACGACGTCATCACCGATATCAAGTTCAAGACCTTCGGCTGCGGCGCGGCGATCGCCACCAGCAGCATGGTCACCGAGATGGTTAAGGGTAAAAAGCTTGCCGAAGCCCTGGAAATCTCCAATCAGGCGGTCGCCGAGGCCCTGGGCGGTCTGCCGCCGGCCAAGATGCACTGTTCCAATCTGGCCGCCGACGCTTTGCACCATGCCATCAAAGATTACATCGACAAAAAAGGAAAGTGATAGCGTGACGGCTAAACCGAAAGTGGTCGTCGCCATGAGCGGAGGGGTGGACAGTTCTTTGACTGCCGCCCT
>JALHDI010000065.1 GCA_022839045.1 Sporomusaceae bacterium | reverse complement strand
CAAGTACCTCGGCAACCTGCGCACCGAATGCGTCCACCTCCAATCGGGCAACAAGCTCATCACCGACGCCCCCGTCGACAACCACGGCCGCGGCGAAGCCTTCTCCCCCACCGACCTCGTCGCCACCGCCTTCGGCTCCTGCGTCCTCACCATCATGGGCATCGCCGCCGAAACCCACGGCTTCTCCATCGAAGGCGCCGAAGTTACCACCACCAAAGTCATGGGCACCGACCCGCGCCGCATAATCGAGCTTATCAGCGAATTCACCCTGCCGCACGACAACTACACCCCCAAGCAGAAAAAAATCATCGAGCTCACCGCCAAAGAATGCCCGGTTTTCAACAGCCTCCACCCCGACATGAAAAAAACCATCACCTTCAAATACCGCTCCTAGACACCCCAGCCCCAAACACAAAAAAGACCGTCCCAAAGCGCCTTCGCTTTAGACGGTCTATTTTTATTATCCCTTTTAGCCAATCCCCTCTTACTCGCCTCTCGCCCTGCAGCGCGTCTCCCTGATTAAGAGCGTCAACGCCAGCCCCACGGCCAGCACCGCCGCGCACAGCCAGAACGCGCTCTGCCAGGCGCTGCCGGGGTAAACCTTCACCCCGTTCTCGATCGCCCCCTGCCAGTGCATATCAAGCACCCAGCCGAAAATCGGCTGCATCAGCGCCGCGCCGACGAACGGGCCCGAGTTGGCGAACCCGGCCGCGATGCCGGCCATATGCGGCGGATTGACCTCGCGCACGCACGCGACCGAAATCGTCAGCCCCGACAGCCCCACCCCGAAAGCGAACATGAGCGGATACAGCGCCCATACCGGCGGCTTGCCGCCGTCCCACGCCGTCAGCGCCAGCCACGCGCCCAGAAAAAGCGCGACCGCGCCGCAGTACGGCCACCGCCTGAACCCCAGCCTGTCGGACACGAAGCCGACCAGCGGCCCGCCGATCATATTGCCGGCCACGATCGCCACCATATAATTCGACGCCTCGATCCGCGACATGCCGTACATCTGCATGAAATACGGCACGCCCCACACCCCGAGGAAAGCCATGAAAACCCCGTACACCGCGATCGCCGCCAAAAAAGGCGGCCAGGTATAGCGGTTGCCCAGCACCGTCCGGATGCAGGTGGCCACGCTGTCCCGGGCCGTCGCCGTCGCTGCGGCGGCCGCTCTCTCGCGCTCCTCCACCGCCGCGATCGGCGGCAGCCCCACGTCGGCTGGCCGGTCGCGCACGACCAGCCAACACGCCGCCGCCATCGCCAGCGAATACGCGGCGATCATGTAGAAAGCCGTGCGCCAGTCCAGCGCGTCCACCACGAACGCCAGCGGCGTGGCCGCCAGCAGCGAACCGGCGTTGCCCACCAGCACCGTAAGCCCCAACATCGTGCCGAATTCCCGCAGCCGGAACCACTCGGCCTGGATCTTGACGAGATTCACTAACAACAGCCCGACGCCCAGGCTCGATAAAAAGCGGCCGGCGTACAGAGCGGGCAGGCTCCCGCTCGCCCCGAACAGCACGGCCCCGCCGGTCGCGATCACCAGCGCCAGCGTTACCGTCCGCCGCGGCCCCCAGAAATCGGCCATGATGCCGGCCGGCAGCTGCACCGCCGCGTACGTATAGAAATAAATCGACGAAAGAACCCCCAGCTCGGCCGCCCGCCCGATGGCGAAATCGCGCATCAGGCTGTCGGCCACCACGCCCGTCGCGGTGCGGTGGAAATACGCGGCCAAAAAAGCCAGCGCCACCGGCACCCATATCATCCACCGCCGCCGCTCCAGCGCGCGCACCTTCGCCTGCCAGGCGACCGTTTCCTTATCCTGCCCCATTGACCGCGCCAGCTCCTACCCGTATATTGCTGCCATCTCTACTCTTCTCGGCCGGAAAGGAATGTCCTGCCCCCGCGGACGCATTTCAGCCCCGGCGGGCGATCATCTCGATCTCCACCCGCGCCCCGAGGGGCAGCGCCGCCACGCCGACCGTCGACCGCGCCGGGTACGGCGCGGCGAACTTCGTCGCGTACACCGCGTTCATCGCCGCGAAATCGCCCATATCGGTCAGGAAAACGTTCACCTTCACCACATCGTCCAACGTCAGCCCGGCGGCCGCCAGCACATTCGCCAGATTCTCGAAACACTGCGCCGTCTGGGCGCCCACATCGCCCTCCACCAGCTTGCCCGTCTTCGGGTCGAGCGGCGTCTGCCCCGAAAGATAAACAAACTCGCCGGCCGCCACCGCGTGCGAATATGGCCCCACCGTCGCGGCCCCCGCCGCGCTGAAAGCTGTCCTCGCCATATGTATCCTCCTCCTAACGGTTGTGGCCGAAATGGCCGGGGTTGGCCATCGGCTTGATCGTACTCACCCAGCGGTTCGTGTAGTTAAAGAACCCTGCCACGTACGCCGCCTCCAGGACCTCGTGGTCGGTGAAACCCACCGCCCGCAGCTTATCCACCTGATCGGTGTCAATCTCCCGTGGATACGCGGTCACGAAAAAGGCGTAATCGCACAGCGCCCGCTGCTTAGGCGTCAGCTTGGCGGAGCGGTAATTGTAGCTCAGCGTGTCCACCCAGGCAGGGTCGTCTACCATCCCGCGCAGCGCGTCGGTATGGGTCGTCAGGCAATACGCGCAGTTGTTGACCGTCGACACAACGATCCCCATCATCTCCTTGTCGGCGTTGGAAAGATAGCATGTCTCCGGGGTGAACAGCGACGCCTTGAAATCGAGGAACCCCTTGTACTGATGCGCGTTGAGCGGCAGCACCTTGAACAGATTGTTGATGAACCCCCAGTTCTTCTGCTGAAAATCAGTGTACTTGTCGAAGATCTCCTGCAACTCGGGCGGCACCTCCGCCGGGTCCGGCTTCTGCAGATAAGAAAGCTTCTCGTCGTATTTGGCCATGTCGACAACCCCCTCGCGTATTTTTACACCTACTTCGACCAATAATAGGATATTCCTGTCTGGCCGCCCGCCGGCCGCTCCCCGAAAAAGGCCCGCCCGGACCACCACGCGTGACAAATCGGGATTTTTAGGATAAAATACCCACATACGTTTGTTGAAAAAGCAGCAGGAGGTTTAGGATGCTCGTACATCAGCTGATCGCCCGGGGAACGGGCGACACCGTCGCCTTCCGCGGCAAAGGAAACGCCACCTATAAGCAACTTCGCGCCGAAGTCGCCGCCTACCGCGCCTTCCTGCACCAGGCCGGCGTCGGGCCCGGCGACACCGTCGGCCTCATCTCCCGCAACGCGGTCGAATTCGTCTACAGCTACATGGCCGTCGTCAGCCTCGGCGCCGTCGCCGTGCCGCTCAACTTCCAGCTCACCGCCAGGGAAATCGCCTACATCATCAACGACGCCCGCATCCGTCACCTCATCACCGCCGAACCCCTCAGCCTGGATGCCGAGCTCGAGCGCTGCGGCTATCAGGGCCCGCTCGCCCAGTACGCCATCCCCGCCGTCAAAGCGCGGCTGGCCGCCGAAACCTTCCCGCCTGCCCCCGATATCGACGCCAACCTCGGGGCCGACAGCCCCTGCGCCATCATCTATACCTCCGGCACCACCGGCAGTCCCAAAGACGCCGTCCTCAGCCACGGCAACCTCGTCAGCAACGCCGCCGCCTTCAGCGAGGCGCTGCCCGTCGCCGCCGCCGACAACGTCCTCTGCGTCCTGCCCATGTACCACTGCTTCGCCTGGACATGCGCCGTCCTCAACCCGCTCCTCTGCGGCGCGTCCGTCACCGTCCTCGACGGCTTCACCCCCAAGGAAACCATTGCCGCCATCAAAGAATACGGCGTCACCGTCATGTACGGCGTGCCGCCCATGTACAACTTCCTCGCCCGCGTCGGCGAACCCGGCGACCTCGCCGGCGTCCGCTTCTTCGTCTCCGGCGGCGCCCCCCTGCCCGAGAAAGTCGCCCGGCAATTCCGGGAAAAATACGGCCGGCCCATCATCGAAGGCTACGGCCTCTCCGAAGCCTCGCCCGTCGTCACCCTCAACCCGCCCGACAAGACCAAATACTACTCGATCGGCAAGCCCCTGCCCGGCCTCGAAGTCAGAATCGCCGGCCCCAAAGGCGAACCCGTCGCCCCCGGCACCGTCGGCGAAATCGTCGTCAAAGGGCCGAGCGTCATGCAGGGCTACTACAACCTGCCGCTCGAAACCTCGCTCGCCCTGCGCGACGGCTGGCTGCACACCGGCGACCTCGCCTACCGCGACACCGAGTGGTACTTCTACATCGTCGACCGCCTCAAAGACCTGATAATCGCCAACGGCGAAAACGTCTACCCCCGCGAAATCGAGGAACTGCTCTACGCCTACCCCGGCGTCGCCGAAGCCGCCGTCATCGGCGTCCCCGACGAACTGCGCGGCCAGGCGGTCAGGGCCTACCTCGTCCTCGCCGAAGGCCACACCCTCGACAAAAAAGCCATCCGCGACTACCTCGCGGCCAACCTCGCCGCCTACAAACTCCCCCGCGACTTCGTCGTCCTCGACGCCCTCCCCAAGAACCAGACCGGCAAAATCCTCAAGCGCGTCCTCCGCGACCAGGCGAAAAACGGCGCCGACGGCGAACAGGCCGGCTGACCCGGCCCCGCCTCATGCCAGCATCGCCGCACAGAAAAAAAAAAAAACGGCTCGAATCCACAGATTCGGGCCGTTTTCTGTATTTGCGGCGCGGCCGCCGTCATCCCACCAGGGACGAAAGCACCGCCGCCTTGGTGACGATACCGACAAGCTGCCGCTGGTCGTCGACCACGGCGATCGGATACTTGGCCTCGGCCGCCACCGGCATAAGCTCCTGCAACGACGTATCGGCGGTCGTCAGCGGAATCTCCCGGATCACCGCCTCCTCGAGGCTCAGCGTGCCGCCCCGGACCTGCATCGCCCCGTCGAGGGTCAGCAGTCCTAGCAGCCGCATATCGTCATCCACCATATACACGCTCGAAACGCCGTTCGACCGCATCTGACCCATCGCCACATGCCAGCCGTCGCCCTTCTTCACGATCGCCGACGGCGCGCTCATGACATTGCGCACCGACAAAATCCTCGACCGGTCGATATCGCTGATGAACTTCTCCACATAGGCGTCCACCGGATTTTCCAGCACCTCCTCCGGCGTGCCCACCTGCACCACGCGGCCGTCCTTCATAATCGCCACCCGGTTGCCCAGCTTGAAAGCCTCGTTGATATCGTGGGTGATGAAAACGATCGTCTTGCGCACCTTCTTCTGGATGCTCAGCAGCTCGAACTGCATATCGCGCCTGATGATCGGGTCGAGCGCCGAAAACGGCTCATCCATCAGCAAAACGTCGGGGTCGTTGGCCAGGGCGCGGGCCAACCCGACCCGCTGCCGCATCCCGCCGCTCAGCGCGGTGATCGGCCGGTATTCCCAGCCCGCCAGCCCGACCATCTCGATCATCTCCGCAGCCCGCCGCTCTCGCTCGGCTTTCGGCGTTCCCCGCACCTCCAGGCCGTACACCACATTCCCCAGCACGTTGCGGTGGCTCATCAGCCCGAAACTCTGAAAGACCATGGCGATATTCGTCCGCCGGTACTCCCTCAGCTGGCGGCTGTCGAACTTGGTGATATCGCGCCCCTTGAAATACACCGCCCCCTGGGTGGGGTGGTTGAGGAGGTTCAGGCAGCGGACGACGGTCGACTTCCCGCTGCCCGACAGGCCGATGATGACAAAGATCTCTCCCTGGGCAATGGAAAAATTGACATCGTAAACACCGACGGCCACGCCGGTCTTCTTCAGGATCTCGTCCTTCTCCGCGCCCGTCTGCAGGCTTTTCAGCGCCGCGGACGCATTGGCCCCGAACAGCATCGTCAGATGCTCTACCCGCAATATTTCATCCACCAGGCATTACCTCATCCCTTTTTCGCGTCCGACCAGTTCTGGGTAAGACGGTCGATAATAATCGCCACGATCACTATTGCCACCCCGGCGGTGAACCCGCGTCCCAGCTCCAGACGGTTGATGCCGATCAGCACCTCCATGCCCAGCCCCTTGGCGCCGATCATCGAGCAGGTGACCACCATCGCCACCGCCATCATGATCGTCTGGTTGACCCCGGTCATAATCGTCGGCAACGCCTGCGGGATCTGCACCTTGAACAGCACCTGCCCCCAGGTCGAACCGAAGGAGCGGGCCGCCTCCACCACCTCGGCGTCCACCTGCCTGATGGCATGGCTCGTCAGGCGTATAACCGGCGGCACGGCGTAAATCGTTGTCGCGATTATCGCCGGCACCTGCCCCAACCCGAAAAACATCACCGCCGGGATAAGATAAACGAAGGTCGGCATGGTCTGCATCGCGTCCAGCACCGGACGCAGTCCTTCGTTGGCCTGGTCGCTGCCGGACACCGCCACCCCTACCGGCAGGCCGATAAACAGGGAAATGATGACCGAAGCGATCACCAGCGAAATGGTCTCCAGCATCAGCGGCCACAGTCCCATTAGGCCGACGAACAGCAGCAGCCCGGCGTACAGCGCGCCCCGGGCCGGCCGGCCGCTCGACTTCCAGCCCCACACGCCCACCGCCGCGATCGTCAGCCACCAGGGCACAAACGAAACCACCGCCTGGACGCCCTGCGCGAAAGCCTGCAGCGCCGTCTTGACGAATTCGAAAACATAACCGAAATCGGTGCTAAGATAAATGACGGCAGTCTCGATCGGCGTGCCGATATCGAAGAACAACCCCGCCGGGAACTCCCAGAGCCAATTCATAAAATCATCCCGCCTACTTCAGCGCCGCTTTCACTTTTTCCGCCTGCTGGGCCGTCACCCACTTCGTCCATACGGCCTCGTTGTTCTTCAAGAACCATTTGGCCGTATCCTGATAACTCGCCTTATTCGTCGCCATATACGCCAGCGCCTTGGCGGTCAGCATGCTCGAAGTGCGGTACTTCTTCAGGAACGCGGCCGCGTCCGGCGCCTTCTCCTCGATATTCTTGGCGCCGCACACCGTCACCTTCACCGCCGGGAAATCGCCCTTGCCCTCACTGAAAGTATCCTTGTTGTACGGCGTATCCTGCAGCCTCACCAGATCGTACTTGCCGGTCAGCCACGTCGGCTCCCAGTAGTAGCCCACGATCGGCTCGCCCTTCTGGTAAGCCGTCGCGAAAGCCGCCGCCAGCGCCGCGTCCGAACCCGGCCGGAAATAAGTGAAATCCTTGTCCAGACCGTAATTTACGAACTTCTTGTACAGAATCTTGTCGACCTCCCAGCCGGGGATCGAGCCGTAAATCCGGCCCTTGCCGGGAGATTCCGGATCGGCGAACACCTGCTTGAACTTCTTCAGATCCTGCACCGTCTTCAAGCCGGGGGCCAGAGGCTTGATATTGCGCTTGGCGTCGCCCTCGATGACATACCGCGGCACGTACAGCCCCTGTGCGTTATCGTCGAAGTTCACCCCCAGCTCCTTGATGTTGCCCTTGCGCACATCCTCGGCATATGTAGCGAGATTATCCGACCATGCCTCCATATACACATCGATATCGCCGTTCTTCAGCGCCTGGAAGGTAAGCGTCGTCGTGCCGCTCATCTCCTCCGTCTTATACCCCATGCCCTTCTCGACGATGAACATCGCCACCGCGTTATGGAACTTGATGCTGTCCCACCCCGCATCGGCAAACTTCAATGTAACCTGCTTCGGAGCCTCCTTGCCGCCCGAGCAGCCGGCTAACAACAGCACCGCCATACAAATCGCGGCCAGAATAATCAGCGTTCTCCCCTTCATTAGCCCACCTCCATCTATTAATCGACAACTTACAACCTAATTATACTTTGTAGATTGTTAGCAGGTCAAGCTGCAATACTCCTGCCTTCTCGACACCTTCAGCCCTCTGGCGCAACGAAAAAGGGCGATAACACCGCCGTTCTCCTCCCGGGGAATATAAAAAGACCCGAACCGCTAACGGTTCGAATCTTTTTGTTTATCCGCTCGTTTTGCGCCGCCTGCGCCCGGCCGCGCGAAAACCTTGTCGAGGGCGGCCACGAACTCCTCCGGCCGCCGCGTCCCAATCAGGATCCGCTTACCGTCCGCCAGCACGAACTGCACGCCCCTGTCGCCGCTCACGTTGTACGCGTCCCCGCCCCGTCCCGAGCGGATGCCCCAGCCGCCGTACTCCACCAGCGGCCGGTACGTGCGCGCCCCGTAGGAGCGGACGTGCGCCGGCGGCAGCACGCGGTAGGCAAAGTGGAACGGCGCGAACCGGAAATGCACCCCCGCCGGGCTCACCGCCGTCACCAGCCGTAGCGCGCGGAAGAACACCGGCAAACCGATGCCGAACGCCAGCCAGATGACCGTCAGCACCACATCCGAGGCCGGCCTGTCGCCGAACGGGCGCCCCCAAAACACCTGGCTCACGAACCCGTACCAGGCTATCCCGGCCGTACCGGCGATCACCAGCCACAGCCACATCTGGCGGAACCGCTGCTCCTCGCGGAAAATCGCCCCCGCCGGCTCAATCATCGGCCGATCTTCCCTTCCCGGCGCCCCTGCCTCATCTTATCGCCAGCGAAGCCATGATCTTCTTCGCTGCCGGCAGATAGCGCCCGTACTCCGCCTCCTCGGCGGTGTAGGTCACCACATACGCCCTGCCGTTCGCGATCGTCATCGCCTGCAGCACACGGAGGCGGTAAACGTCGTGCCGGCAGGTGAACTCCACCAGCTTAGCCGGGCGGCCGGCCAGGGCGTCCTTGCGCCGGTCCTTCAGGGTGAACTCCGGCATGAACGCCGCCAGGTTGGCCAGGCCGATTTCCTCGTAGCCGTCGAGCGTCAGCCCGGGATGGGCGGCCAGGTCCTCGACGATAATGTTCACATTCTCGCTGAATTTGTCGGCGGCCGACGCCAGCGGCGAATGGAAAGCGACGGTCGTCTCCGCGGCCCCCTCGACCACCTGCCACTTCGCGGGATACTGCGCCTGGAAGCCGTAATCCTTGTTGCTGTAAACGGCGGCCGCTCCCTGCGCCGTCTTGGCGCCGGCATCCGCGGAAACGGCCGCGGCCGGGACGGGCAGCGCCAGCGCCGCGGCGAGCAGCAAAGCAGTGAAGAGCTTTCTCATATGCACCCTCCTGTAGGCAAGATAAGGAAAACCGCTGCTTCTAGTATAGCCCGTTTCCCCCTCCGGCTGCAATACGGAAGGGCTGCCGGCGTCGTCCCGACGCGGCGGCCCTTACTTTATCGCCACCGACGCGATGATCCGCCGTGCGGCCGGCAGATGCTTCGCGTAGCTGCCCTCCTCGGCGACATACGTAACCAGATAAGCGTTGCCGCCCACAACAGTCGCCGCCTGCAGGAAATGGAGACGGAATTCCCCCCGCCGGCCCGTGTACTCGATCAGCCTCGCCGGCCGGCCGGACAGGGTGTCGCCCTTGTTGCCGAGCAGGCGAAAGTCCTCCAGCGATCCCCGCAGCCCGGTTATGCCGCGCTCCGCGTACGCGTCGGCGGTCAGCCCGGGCTGGCCGGACACGTCCTCGACGATGATGTTGACGTTATCGTTGTACTTATCCTCGGCCGACTCCGGCGGCGAGTGGAAAACCACGGCGACCCCGCGCACGTCCTCGAGCGTCTGCCACCGCGCGGGATACTCGGCCTTCAGGCCGTAGTCCGCGTTCTCGTACACGGCGTAGCCGTCCTTGGCCGCCTTATCGTCCGGCTTCGCCGGCGCGGCGAAATAAGCGACCGTGCCGACCACCGCCACGAACAGCGACAAAACGATGAAAAGCCTTTTGATGTTCATTTTCGGATTATTCCCCTGTCGTGCAAGATATTAGCTGCAACTTCAAGTATAGCCTGAATCGGTTTGCGCAGCAAGGGAATAGCAAAGACCGATTCCGTTGGGGAGTCGGTCTCTGTATGTTACCTGTGCTCTTTAGCGGCGGAGGCGCAGCCTTGGGCTCCTTACCTCCGGGCGAACGCGCCATAATGCTTGCGCCGCGCGCCGCGACCACCGTCGTCAACTGACGTCCGTGTCAGTAGACTCCTCGCTCGGCCGTCCATGGCCTCGCGTGTGGCGGCGCTGCTCTGCTTCGCCCACGGCGCGTATTCGCCCTCCGCAAAGTCGCCCTGCGCCTGCACCCCCGCAGCATACAACAATCTACCTCTTTAGGAATTTCGAAACATATAATCCTTGATAAAATCCAGCATGAGTAATAATATTTAGATCTCGATTAAACACAGATCGGTCATTTCTAATAACTGAGTAGATTTCAAAATGCGATCCAATCTTATTTATATTAATCAATACTCCAAAACTATAGAGCAACCTCATAAGCTGTTCAGCTTCCATATCAACCGAAGTTCTAAAACCAGAATATCTCTGTCTAAAATCGGAGACAGTATAGGGATTACTTCCTAGTAAACGCAAGAACTCATAAAGTGCTTCCAAATCATTAACTTTTGGTGACAGTTCATTAGCACTTCCGAAAGCAACCATAGTGAATACTCTTTTTCTGCATTTCTAATTGTTCTAAAGTATAATTTGCCGGTCTTATTGACTTCATCTTGAATCTTAATGCAAAACTGCACAACATCTCGTGGCCTATGAAAGCTTCTATGGATTATATATTGAAATACATCCTGAAGTTTCCCTCCCTCAATAAGGTACATCCTGCCAATATCAAAAAATTGTCTTAATCCATCAATTCCTTTATATTCTGGCAAACTACTTTCTATTCGCTTATTTAGCATTCTAAGAAGTCGCGGATTACTCCAATCAGTTTGGTTAACAATTGACCAATTTAAATGCAACTTAAATCGATCCCATCTGGCACTTTCGGCATCAAAACTATCAATAGAATAAAATATGTCCGATCTTAAATACGCAATTGCCTTAGTTAATATATTTTCCCTACGGAATGTTTGATTAATATCATATATTGCTTTGAACAGACTAATTATTGCCTGAAAATAATTATCATTATCTGTATATGTAGTATAGTTATCATCCAGTTGGTCAAACTGGACGACATATCTATTTTGTTGGTGACATTTTAAATAGGACCGGATACAAGACTCTAACATCCTATTAATTCTGCTAATATTATCTAAACCGTCTGCAAGATTTTTTCCATTTGTTCCTTCGTAGCTAAAATTAATTACTTTACTTAATCCTGCTGCTGTTTTTTCAGTCTGCATAGTAATTTGCTTATGTAAATCGGTAATATCTTTACCAAATGTATATTCAACGTAACTTTTTATTTGCTTATAATTATCGTCAATGATATTTTTTTCATCTAATATTATAAGTTTTGCAAATTCTGACAGAATAATGTTTCACCAAATACTTTGATATTGATTTGGTTTTGAAAAATTATCATCGGATAACCTCAATAATTTTTCAAAAGGAAAATCCTTAAATGATAAGTTTGATACTAATGCATTTCTATCCGATTGTTGCGTATTTATCCAGTTATAGATAGCAGACTTACCAGTACCTTTGCGTCCAATTATATAAAATACATCTTTTTCAATTATATTTTCCCAATAGTTCTCATCCAAAAAATAGCTAATAAGTTTTTGGTCATATAATCCATCAATATCACCAAAATCAATATTTAAGTATTTTTGACATATATTATCCACAAGAGTTTCCTCCGCATGAAGAATTCTCTTTATTATTTATTTCATAATTTTCACAAAAATCCTGCCTATTGACGAAATTAACATTATGCTGTTTCCCTCATATGAACAACCATGCAATCTATAAACCTAGCGGCCGATTAACCCCTTCTCCTCCATAAACCCCACGGCAAACATCGCCGCATCCACACTGCGCGGCTCGCACAGATGGGTAGGCAGGTCAGGAGCGAAGCCTTCCGGCCTGAGTTCGCGGCACAACAGGCTGCCGAACGAAGCGGTGAACCCCGTCGCGTATTCCCGGCAAAGGTCGCCGATCTCCTCGTCGCTCAACCCGCGCTCCGTCCCGGCGATGCCGATATACATCAGGGCGCCCTCGACGAGGCCGCACTGCGCCCCGTACAGGCCCGCGCCGTGCATCCCCGCGGCCGCCGCCCAAACCTGCGGGTGGACGGCCACCCCGTCCAGCTCCGCCAGTATCGCCAGCACCGTCCGCGCGCAGTTCAAATCCTCCTGCCAGTAATGCCTGTGCACCTCGCCGGCAACCCATTCCCTGATATCCAAATCGACGACCTCCACCCTTTACATGCTTTTTTAAATTCTTTTCCGCAATTCCCATAAAAACCCTGCAAACAATGGATTGGGCGGGAAAAACAAGGCCCGGACCGCGAAGGGCCGGGCCTGTTCTGTGGCAATTACTTATTCATTGGCATCGGCATCCTGCTGACCAAAAGCTCGTCCGTCTTCACGAAAATTCGGTCCATCGCCTTCATCACGGCCGCTTTGGTGCCGACGTTTCCGATCACCGTGCTGTTGTCGGCCTGCTCCGTGAACTTGCCGTTGTATATATATTTGCCGCCTTTGACGTCGATGAGCTTGACGGGGATGGTGACGGTGGCCGCGTAGCCCATATTGAACATGGACTCCCATTGCCTCAGGATAGGCGGCTGCACTTCGGCGTACACCACGTAGTCCACGCCCTCCCCTTCGAACGCCTGGAGAATGTCGGTGCGTTCGGCGGTGGTGATATCGGTCACGCCCATCTTCTGCAACTTCTCGACATATTTGTCGCCTTTGCGGATCTCGTACATTTTTAACTTGGCGTTGAAACGCTCGGTCAGTTTGGCGGTAATCTCGTTGTCATAAGTGACTTTGGCGTTGTTGACGTAAATCGCGGCCACCACCGGTTTGGGTCCCGTATCTTCCTTCGGCGGTAAGACTATCTCGGCGGAGGCGGGGATAGAGGAGATCGCGAGGAACATGATCGCCAGGCAGCAAATAACCAGTTTTCTCAGCAAACACGTCAACTCCTTTGCAAAAAATAACATTTCATTAATTCCCTGCTCTCCCCCATATTCCTGCATTAATTTACAAATCACCCTCAATAGCCCACACAAACGCAAAAAGGCTACCCGCGCCATTCCGGCGCCGGTAGCCTTTTCTCATTACACAGCCTTACTCTTCTTAGTGGTTTTCTTCCCCTTCTCCAACACGGGTCCCAAAAACTTGCCGGTATATGAAACCGTCGTCGCCGCGATCTCCTCCGGGGTGCCCTGGGCGACGACCATCCCGCCCCGGTCGCCGCCTTCGGGGCCGAGGTCGATGATATGGTCGGCCGTCTTGATGACGTCGAGGTTATGCTCGATGACGACGACGGTGTCGCCGCCGTCGACCAGCCGCTGCAGCACCTCCAGCAGGCGGTGGATATCGGCGGTGTGCAGGCCGGTGGTCGGCTCGTCGAGGATGTAGAGCGTCTTGCCGGTGCTGCGCCGCGCCAGCTCGGTGGCCAGCTTGACCCGCTGGGCCTCGCCGCCCGACAGCGTCGTCGCCGGCTGGCCGAGCTTGATGTAGCCGAGGCCGACGTCCTGGAGCACCTCCAGCTTGCGGTGGATTTTGGGGATGTTCTGAAAGAACTCGGCCGCCTCGTCCACCACCATATCCAGCACCTGGGCGATGCTCTTGCCCTTGTATTTCACCTCCAGCGTCTCGCGGTTGTAGCGCGCCCCCTTGCACACCTCGCAGGGCACGTACACGTCGGGCAGGAAGTGCATCTCGATCTTGATGATGCCGTCGCCGCGGCAGGCCTCGCACCGCCCGCCCTTGACGTTGAAGCTGAACCGCCCCGGCTTGTAGCCGCGCACCTTGGATTCCGGCGTCTGGCTGTAAACCTCGCGGATAGCGTCGAACAGGCTGGTGTAGGTGGCCGGGTTGGACCTTGGTGTGCGGCCGATGGGCGACTGGTCGATGTCGATGATCTTGTCGATATATTCCGCGCCGCGGATGGCGTCGTGGTCGCCGGGCCGCAGGCGGCTGCCGTACACGCGGCCGGCCAGGCCCTTGTACAGAATCTCGTTCACCAGCGTGCTCTTGCCCGACCCGGACACGCCGGTCACGGCGGTGAACACGCCCATCGGGAACCTCACCGTCAGGTTCTTGAGGTTGTTCTCCCGCGCCCCGACCACCTCCAGCCACTTGCCGTTCGGCTGGCGGCGGGCCTCCGGCACGGGGATGGCCTTCTTGCCGCTCAGGTACTGG
Source organism: Sporomusaceae bacterium (assembly GCA_022839045.1). The sequence continues at coordinate 1,635 of JALHDI010000065.1, read as the reverse complement.
CCGGTGACCGACAGCGGGTTGCGCTTGATCTCCTCCACCGTCCCCTGGGCGACGATGCGGCCGCCGTGCTCGCCGGCGGCGGGGCCGATGTCGATGATGTGGTCGGCGGCGTACATCGTATCCTCGTCGTGCTCGACGACCAGCATGGTGTTGCCGAGGTCGCGCAGCTTCTTGAGGGTGGCCAGCAGGCGGTTGTTGTCCCGCTGGTGGAGGCCGATGCTCGGCTCGTCGAGGATATAGAGCACGCCGACCAGGCCCGAGCCGATCTGGGTGGCCAGGCGGATGCGCTGGGCCTCGCCTCCCGAGAGGGTGCCGGCGGCCCGGTCGAGGGTCAGGTAGTCGAGGCCGACGTTGAGCAGGAAGCCCAGCCGGGCCTTGATCTCTTTCAGAATCTGGTGGGCGATCGTCCGCTCGCGCTCGGTCAGGTCGAGGCCGGCGAAGAAATCCATGCAGTCGGCCACCGTCAGCTTCGTCACCTCGTAGATGCTCTTGCCCCCCACCTTCACGGCCAGCACCTCGGGCTTAAGCCGCGCCCCCTTGCAGGTCGGGCACGGCTTGGTGCTCATGTACTCCTCGATCTCCTCCCGCGACCAGTCCGAGTTCGACTCCTTGTAGCGGCGGGTAAGCATCGGGATGGCGCCCTCGTACTCGGTATGGTAGGTGCGCCGCTCGCCGCGCAGGTTCTCGTATTCGAAGGTGACCTTCTCCTCCCCCGTCCCCCACAGAATGGTCCGCTGCACGTCGGCCGGCAGCTCGTCCCACACGCTGTAGAGCGAATGGCCGCGCTTCTCGACCAGCGCCTCCAACTGGCACATGAACCACGAGCTGGTATTCCTGGACAGCGGCGCGATCGCCCCGTCGAGGAGCGACTTGGAGCCGTCCGGCACCACCAGCGCCGGGTCGATCTCCATGTTGCTGCCGAGGCCGGTGCAGTCCGGGCAGGCGCCGTAGGGATTGTTGAACGAGAACATCCTGGGCGCGATCTCCGGCAGGCTGACGCCGCACTCCGCGCAGGCGAAGTTCTGGCTGAAGATCAGCTCCTTGCCGCCGACCACGTCGATCACCACCAGGCCCTCGGAAAGCTTCAACGCCGTCTCCAGCGAGTCGGCCAGGCGGGGGGCGATGCCCTCGCGGATGGCGATGCGGTCGACGACAACATCGATGTTGTGCTTCTTGGTCTTCTCCAGCTTGATGTCGGCGCCGATCTCCAGCACCTCGCCGTCCACCCGCACGCGGGCGTAGCCGTCCTTGCGGATGTCGTCGATCACCTTCTGGTGTTCGCCCTTCTTGCCGTGGATGACGGGGGCGAGGACGGACAGGCGGGTGCCTTCGGGGAGGGCGAGGATCTGGTCGACCATCTGCTCGACCGTCTGCTGGCTGATAAGCTTGCCGCACCGCGGGCAGTGGGGCCGCCCGGCGCGGGCGAACAGCAGCCGCAGGTAGTCGTATATCTCCGTCACCGTGCCGACGGTGGAGCGGGGGTTGCGGCTGGTCGTCTTCTGGTCGATCGAGATGGCCGGGGAAAGGCCCTCGATATAGTCGACGTCCGGCTTGTCCATCTGGCCGAGGAACTGGCGGGCGTAGGCGGACAGCGACTCGACGTAGCGGCGCTGCCCCTCGGCGTAGATGGTATCG
>JALHDI010000064.1 GCA_022839045.1 Sporomusaceae bacterium | reverse complement strand
CACCATCCCCCATTACCGTTTGGGATCCTCCATCAAAAACCAGATCCACACCAACAAAATCATCGACACCATCGTCGGCGACTGCCTGGAGGCCATCGCCGTCTTCCGTGGCGAGCCCCGCACCCGCCAATGGCAAAACTCCACCTACCTGGGCTATCACAGCGAAAGGCGGTTTGACCTGTTAGACCTGTTTCTCAGTGAAAACGGCCGCTCATAACGAGCGGCCGTTTTTATTTTGTCTTATTATCTTCCCACGCGTTCGCCACTGCCGCGAACTCCGCCAGCGACAGCGTCTCCCCCCGCCGGCCGCCGTCGACGCCGGCAGCCGCCAAGACCGTCGCGGCGTCTCCCGCCGCCAGGCCGGCGCCCTTGAGAGCGTTGGCCAGCGTTTTGCGCCGCTGGGCGAACGCCGCCTTCACCATCCGGAAAAAGGTCGCCTCGCTCGCCACCGCCACCGGCGGCCGTTCGCGGACGGCGCAGCGGATGACCGCCGACTCGACCGCCGGCGCCGGGATGAAAGAGCGCGGCGGCACGAGAAAAGCGATCTCCGGCACGGTATAGTACTGCACCGCCACCGACAGCGCCCCGTAGTCCTTTCCGCCCGGGGCGGCCACCATCCGTTCGGCCACCTCCTTCTGAACCATCGTCACGAGCACCGACACCGGCAGACGCTGCTCCAGAATCCCCATCAGAATCGGTGTCGTGATATAATATGGCAGATTAGCGACAACCTTGAAAGGTGCTGTCGCTATTTCCCGGGAAATATCGGTTTTTAGGATATCGCCGTGCACCACCCGCACATCTGCGTAGCCGGCCAGCGTATCGGCCAGCACCTCCACCAGGCGCCGGTCGAGCTCCACCGCCACCACCTTCGCCCCGGCCTCAAGCAGCCCCTGGGTCAGCGTGCCGATACCCGGGCCAATCTCCAGCACCGCGTCCCCCGGAGCCACGCCGGCGGCGGCCACGATCTTGTCCACCACCGTCTCATCCACCAGGAAATTCTGGCCCAGACGCTTGCTGGCATGAAGACCAAAAGCCCGTAAAATATGGAGGGTAACCTCGCGTTTGGCAATCCGGGGTTTAAGCATCGCCAGCCTCCATCGCAGCCACCGCTGCCGTAAATTCCGTCCTCGTCACCCCGTAATTATTGAGGCGACGCAAAAAAGTCTTGGCATTCGCATAGCCGATTCCCAGCACCTCCCCGAGCGCGGCCCGCCTCTCGGCGGCCGTCGGCGACGCAACCAGCCCCGCAGCCTGCAAATCCTCCATCGCGAACACCTTCTCCGGGCGCCACTCCTGGCAGCGGGCCTTCGCCAGCGCAGCCCTGATGGCCTCCGCCGACGCCCGCTCGATACCCACATCGTCGGCCGCGGTAGCCGCCTCCCGCGGCACAAATGCGTGCTTAGCCGCCGGGAAACGCGCGGCCAGCGCCTTGCGGATCCGTTCACCAGCGCTGTCTGGATCGGTAAGGATGATAATGCCGCTGCGACCGTACGCGGCCTCGATCTGCGCGAGCAAATGCCGCGAAAGGCTGAATCCGCCCGTCACCAGGCACTCCGCCTCCACGGCCCGCTTCACCGCCGCCACGTCCTTCTTCCCTTCGACCACGATCACTTCACGAATCACGGCTTTACACCCCGCCTGCCAAAGCTATTCTTCCCCCGGGCCGACAAAATATTGGGGTAAACCCCTACGGATTTACCCCTTTCAACCCTTGTTTAATCGGCCAGCACATACACCTTGACCATCCGCCGCCCGAAATGCCAGGCCGCGTCATAGTCCTCGATACACAGGTCGATTCTGTTGCCGATGATCGCGCTGCCGGTATCGGCCGCCAGCGCCAGTCCGTAGCCAGGCACGTATACGCGGGTACCGAGCGGGATTACGGACGGGTCGACCGCCACGATGCCATGGCGGGCGGCGAGGCCGCTTGCCGTTATCCCGTGGCCGCCGCCGTCGGTGGGCAGATACGCCGTCGCCTCCATCACGTACACCCGTTTAAAGCGCATTGTTCCCCGCGACGTATGAACAGTCTCGCGAGTGCCCACGCGCAGAATCTGCGGCTTGGGCTCCACCAACACCTTTTCCGTCACCGTCGTGGTGGCCGTCTGGGCGCCGTCCTCGAAATGCAGCTTTACGGTAGCCTCCTTCAAGCCTTCCTCGCCTTCGTCAAGAACCTCTTCCAAACCCCTTTCCAGCGTTCCGTCCGGCTGGCGGACCACCGGCGGCGGGACGGGCACCTTTTGGGTCACCAGGCTCTCTGTCAGCGAAATGATCCGCAGCTTCATCATCGGTGTCACAAGCGTCGACTCGGCGGGCTCCGTGCGGCCGTGGCCGGGACCGTATCCCAGGCTGGCCGCCACTTCGCCCACCGTGGGCTTGCCGGTAATCACAACCCGCGTGCGGTCCTTAAAAATCACCTCTACCGGTACGGCCCGGTAAACCGTGATAACCGCCCCTTCCGTCACCTTCGCTGTGGACACCCGGAACTCGTCCTTGCTCGCGAGATAGATTCCCGTCTGGCGCAAAATATCTTCCGGATTATCATGGACAGTATATATGGTGGTCCTCTTGCCGTCGGCTACAACGGTTACATTCTTGCTGGCCCAGACAGCTCCCGTGATCACCAGCGATGTTATGATAAGAGCAACGACAAGTATCGTCCTGCCCCTATCAAGATTGGCCCAAAAGTTACGTAAACTTATGGTTTTTAAGCCACTCATTCACTTCCCCCTTTCCAGGTTCGTAAATTATACCATGGCAGGTATACGGGTGTCAAACATGGTATTGTTTTCCTCCCTTAGTCAAGTTATGCCCCGCAAAGCGAAAAAATATACGGGCCGACAAAAAGAGGACCGGCTTTCGCCGGCCCCGCCCTAAAGACTCCGGAAGCAATCGAACAGCCGCCCGAAATCCACTCCCGCCACCTCGCGGCGGCTTTCATACCTCGCATACAGCGCCTGGACTCCATCCCTGAGCGGTCGGGACGTGATACCGTGGGCGATTGAAAGCGACGCCTCTATATAGGCTGCCAGGTGGTCGCAAGCCTTAACCAGTTCCCCGTCCAGCGGCGAATACCCGTCTTCGTTGTAGCGGGCGGTGATATCCCCGGCGGCCACCTTCGCCACCTTACCGTTCAGGACTACCTTGTTGGCGAACTCGTCCTCCACGTAATACCTGATCTCCCGGTGCCAGCCGTCCGGCAGCAGCGGGAAAAGCTTCTGGGCCACCTGACGCGTCTCGATCTCCTTGATGAGCTCGTCCAGCCCGGTCACCGAGCTCTTCACCGGCGAAATGATATCGCGCGTCAGCACCTCCGGCAGATCGTGGAAGAGACCGGCGAAATAATTGTTGACCAGGCGCGCCTCGCACGCCCCCACCTCCAGCGAGCAGAAGTACGCCAACATAGCCACGATCAGCATATGGCCCATCACCGAAGTCTCCGGCACCCGCGGCGATTGCGCCCAGCGCTGCTGGAAACGGAGCTGGCCCACCAGATCGATGAAATGGCGCGTCTTCCGGCCCAGGCCGATCTTCTGCACCCCTACAAGGTCGAAGTGCTCCTCCAGTTCGTTGGCGATGCGCGTCTTGGTCTCCTCAACCCCGTAGATGTGGGAATTGAGCTGATAAATCATCTGGAACTCCCAGTCGGTCGCCAGATAATGGGCCGCCCGGAGAATTTTCTTCTCCGCCGCCGCGTACGCCGGCTCGGTAAGATAACGGGCGAAGTTGGCGGCGAAATCCCCCGCCAGCGACTCCACCTTGTCCTCAAGCTCCGCCAGCACCCAGCGGTTGAGCTCCTCGCCGTGCCTGGCCATCAGCTCGTGGAAGACCGGCGGCTTGATATCCGTCACCCTCACGCGGTGGAGGAACTCGAACAGCCCCCCCTCGATCAGCCGCCGCCAGTTGACCGGCGCCTTGCGGTCCTCGATCTCGTACTTGGCAAGGATATAAGCGATAATCATCTTATGGGCCTGCTTATCGAGTTCGGTGAACCCGCCCTTGGGGCGCATATGGTCATTCCAGCGCTGGATATGAGCGCTCTCGTACAAAAACTCCAGCAATTCCTTCTTGATCACCGTCATGCCCTCCCTCGCTTAACAACATGTGTTAATATATTCCCCGTCCCCGTCCGCTATCCTGCCCGGTACCGCAAACGAGAAAAGCTGCCTCGCGGCAGCTTCTTTATCTGACTAATTCGTTATCCCGAACAGCCGCTTCGTATTCTCCGTCGCCGCCGCAGCCAGGGCAGCCGGCTCCATCTCCAGCAGCCCGGCCACCTTCTCGGCCACATAGCGCACGTGGGCCGGCTCGTTGCGCCGTCCCCGGAACGGCTCCGGCGTCAGGTACGGGCAGTCCGTTTCGACCAGCAGGCGGTCCAGCGGCACCGCCTTGACCACCTCGTGGAGCTTGTGGGCGTTGGCGAACGTAACCGGCCCGGCCACCGAAACGTAAAACCCCATCTTCAGCACCTCGCGGGCCATCTCCACGCTGCCCGAGAAGCAGTGGAACACCCCGGCCAGCCCCTTGCCCTCCCGTTTGACGGTCGCCAGCACGTCGGCGTGGGCCTCGCGGTCGTGGATTATAATCGGTTTGCCCACCTGACGGGCCAGGTCGAGTTGGCGGACGAACACCGCCCGCTGCACCTCGCGGGACGAAAAGTCGTAGTGGTAATCGAGACCGATCTCGCCCACCGCCACCACCTTGGGCAGAGCGCACCAGGACGCCAGCTTGTCGTAATCCTCCTCGCGGGCGTCCTTGGCGTCATGAGGATGGATTCCCACCGCCGCCCACACGATATCGTGCTTCGCCGCCAGCTCGACCGCCCGCGCCGACGAGAACATATCCGCGCCGGCGTTCAATATCCCGACCAGGCCTCCGGCCGCCGCCCGGGCGACCACCTCGTCGCGGTCGTCGCGGAAGCGTTTGTCGTCCAAATGAGCATGAGAGTCAAATAGCATATAGTCCTCCTTTCGATACAATGGAGGCTGTCCATAACGTCCATCTGCGGCGCACCCGTGAAGGGCAGGCCGCCGTTCTAAGGTGCTAAAGCACCAAGAACGGCGCACTTGCTCCTCAGAGCGCTTGCCAGCGTACGCTATAAGTACGCGGCGCGGCGCGCTCTTCCGGTGCGCCTTGCATCTGGAACGTTCTGAACAGCCTCGCACAATCCGAAATTCCTTATTACCTTACCTTACTGCCGGGCTCCATCCCCGGTGCCGTCACCAGCGCCAGCTTATCGCCGTTCACCGCCGCCAACACCATCCCCCGCGACTCGATGCCGCGGATCTTCGCCGGCTTAAGGTTGACGATCATCACCACGTCCTTGCCCACGAGGTCCGCGGGCGCGTAATGCTGGGCTATGCCGGAGATAATTGTCCGCTCCTCGCCGCCCAGGTTGACCGTCAGCTTCAGCAGCTTGTCGGCCTTCTCGACCTTTTCGGCCGCCAACACCTTGGCGGTGCGGAAATCCATCTTCGCGAACTCCTCGATGCTCACCTCAGGCAGGACCGGCACGACGGGCGCCGCCGCCTCCTGCGGTTTCTTGGCTTCCTCCACTTCCCCAGTCTCCTCCTTCTCCTCGATGCGCGGGAAAAGAGCCTCCGGCGCGGTCATCCTCGTGCCCGCGGGCAGCAGCCCCCAGCGCTGGGCGTCCTGAAGCCTCGCCGCCGCGGGGTCGCCGGTCAGACCAAGCTGCCGCCAGATGCGCGGCGTCGTGCCGGGCATGAAGGGCGAGATCAGGATAGCCACAATCCTCAGCACCTCGGCCAGATTATACAACACCGTGTTCAGGCGGCTCTTCTTGGCCGGATCCTTGGCCAGCGCCCACGGTCCCGTTTCGTCGATATACTTGTTGGCACGGCCGATAAGCGCCCATACCCCTTTGATGGCAGCGTTGACCTCCAGCCTCTCCATCGCCCGCTCGTACTCGGCCGCCGTATCCTGCGCCAGTCTGACAAGCTCCTCGTCCACCGCCTCCCGCTCCTCGGGGGCCAAGACCACGCCGCCGCTGAAGCGGCCCACCATGTTGACCGTGCGGTGGAGCAGGTTGCCGAGATCATTGGCCAGATCGGCGTTGATGCGGTTGATGAGGGCTGCACGCGAGAAATTCCCGTCGCTGCCGAGCATTATCTCCCGCAGCAGGAAATAACGGATGGCGTCGGCGCCGAACTCGTCGATCAGCACCAGCGGATCGATGACATTGCCCTTAGATTTGGACATCTTGTCCCCTTCCATCACCAGCCAGCCGTGGCCGTACACCATCTTCGGCAGCTCGACCCCGAGCGCCATGAGGATGACCGGCCAGATGATCGCGTGGAAGCGCACGATCTCCTTGCCCACGAGGTGGATATCGGCCGGCCAATACTTGGCAAATTTGCCACGGTCTTGCAGATATCCGGCGGCAGTGATATAATTCGTGAGGGCGTCGAACCACACATATACGACATGCTTGGTGTCGAACGGCACGGGAATGCCCCAGTCGAAGGTGGTGCGGGATACGCACAGGTCCTCCAGGCCGCCCTTGATGAAATTGATCATCTCGTTGCGGCGCGACGTCGGCTGGATGAAATCCGGGTTAGCCTCTATATAGGCCAGCAGCCTGTCCTGATACTTCGACATCCGGAAGAAATAACTCTCCTCTTTGAGCAGTTCCACCGGCCGGCCACAGTCGGGGCAGTTGCCCTCGCTCAGCTGGCGTTCCAGCCAGAACGTCTCGCAGGGGGTGCAGTACCAGCCTTCGTACGACGCCTTGTAGATATCGCCCTGGTCGTAAATCTTCTGGAAAATCGTCTGCACGACCTCGTGATGGCGCGCTTCGCTCGTGCGGATGAAATCGTCGTAGGAAATCGACATTTTCTCCCACAGATGCCGGAAAGACGCGACAATCTTGTCGACATACTCTTGCGGCGACACGCCGTTTTCCTGCGCCTTGCGCTGAATCTTCTGCCCATGCTCGTCCGACCCGGTAAGGAAAAAGACGTCGTAGCCGGCCAGCCGTTTGTAGCGGGCGATGGCGTCGGCCACCGTCGTGCAGTAAGCGTGTCCGATATGCAGTTTATCGCTCGGATAATAAATCGGCGTGGTGATATAAAAATTTTTTTCAGGCATATTCAGCACTCCTTATCGACAAATTTTTCCGGTGCCTTTAGGGGACGAGAACGCTTGTATTCTCAACAATTATAGATAAATTGACCAGCAATGTCAATTATTAGCGTTCGACATGGTTGAACATTTGTTGGAAAAAATGTGTTTTGTTGTCAAATTAGGGGGTTGACAAGCTTTGTAATTTTTGGTATTATTTAGGTAGACAATTTTTGTCGAATCATGTTGAAAGGGAAGGGGAACTGAACATGAAATCAACTGGCATCGTACGCAAAGTGGACGAACTTGGAAGAGTCGTAATTCCCATCGAACTCCGCCGGACTCTCGATATCGAAGAGAAAGACGCGCTGGAAATTTACGTCGACAACGACCGCATCATCCTCCGCAAATACGAGCCTGCTTGCGTTTTTTGCGGCAACGCGGACGAGATCACCAACTTCCGCGGCAAAAACGTGTGTAAAGAGTGCCTGACCACCATGGGACAAAAGGCAGTCTAAAGTCCGGGCTTTGACGAAAAAGAGGCTGAAAAAGGCCTCTTTTTTGTTTTTCCGTCGAAAGTGGCCGGTAGCCTATTTCTCCGCCGCCACGACAGCCTGGTAGACCTCGCGGCGCGGCAGGCCGCGCTCCGCCGCCACCCGTCTTATGGCCTCCTTCTTGGCCGTCCCGGCGGCCACTAGCTTCGCTACCGCCGCCGCAGGCTCATCCTGCGGCGCGGCCGGTGCCGCAGCCGCTTTCCCCGTACCGCCCGCCACCACCAGCGTAATCTCGCCGCGGGGCGGCTGGGCGACGAAGTGGCTGTCGAGGCCGGTCAACGACCCGCGGGCGAACTCCTCGAACTTCTTGGTCAGCTCCCTGCCCACAGCCGCCAGGCGGTCGCCGAGTGCCGCCGCCAGCTCGGCCAGCGTGGCGGACAGCCGGTGGGGCGATTCGTAGAAAATCAGGGTATACGGCAACTCCGCCAGGGAAGACAAAAGCTCGCGCCGCTTTTTGGCCGCCCGCGGCAGGAAGCCTACGAACAGAAACATGCCTGTATCGAGCCCGGAGGCCACCAACGCCGACAGGGCCGCGTTCGCCCCCGGCACGGGCGTCACCGGCGCCTCCGCCGCCAGCGCCAGTCTCACCAGATCGGCGCCCGGGTCCGAGATTCCCGGCAACCCGGCGTCGCTAACCACCGCCACATCCTCGCCGGCCAGCAGCCGGGCGACCAGTTCCGGCCCGCGGGCCGCCTTGTTGTGCTCGTGGTAACTGACGAGCGGTGTATGGATATCGTAATGGCTGAGCAGTTTCCGAGTATGGCGGGTGTCCTCGGCGGCGATGACCGCCGCCTCCCGCAGCACCCTCACGCCCCTGAACGTCATATCCTCCAGGTTGCCGATCGGGGTCGCGCACAGATATAGTGTTCCGGTCTTCTTCGCCATGCTATTCACCCGCCCGGTAATAAGCCATAATCTCCCCGCCGTAGCGACCGTCCTCGCCGCAAACATAGAGCGGCGGCTCCACCGTTAGGCCCGGCCTGCCGCCGCGTACCCCCTCGGCCAGCAGCAGCTTGGCCGTCTTGCCGGGGGCCGGATGCACCAGCCTGAACCGTTTGGGCTCGACGTCCCTTTGGCGCAGCGCGCCGACGACATCCGCGAGCCGTTCTGGCAGGTGTACCATCGCCAGCCGGCCTTTGTCCTTGAGGAGGAAAGCGGCTGCCGCGGCGAAATCGTCCAACCCGCCGGCGATCTCATGGCGAGCCAGCGCCAGCTCTTCGCTGGGGTTGACCCCCCCGCCGCCCAGCGGCCGGTAGGGAGGATTGGCGACCACCAGATCCCAGCTTCGCCCCGCCAAAATACCGCCGCCCGGGATCGCCCGCACATCGGCGCACACCACCGCCAGCCGGTCGCCGAGGCCGTTGACGCCGATGCTGCGGCTGGCCATATCGGCCATCTCGGGGTTTATCTCCACCCCCGTCACCCGCTTCGCGCCCCTTGCCGCGAGCAGCAGCCCCAGCACCCCCGTGCCCGCGCCCAGGTCGACCGCGGCCGCGCCCCGCTTCACCGTGGCGAAATGGGCCAGCAGCACCGCGTCGAGGGAAAAGCGGAACCGGCCGGCCCGCTGGATGATCTTGAGACCCCCGATTAGCAAATCGTCCAGGCGTTCGCCCGGACGCAAAAAATCATTTGCCATTATCCTCTTTTTCCACAACCTCTTCCCACGGAATCTCCAGCACCTTGCCGTCCTTAAGCCGGACCGACGCCATCCGCTTCGCGCCGTTCACGGCGGTGATCTTGCCCTCGCCCTCCACCGTGACCACCTCGCGGCCCACCGCCGGCGCGGCCACCTTCTTGCAGCACGAGCCGTAGCAGTCGCTCTCGTACTTCAGACAGCACATCAGCCGGCCGCAAATGCCGGAAATCTTCGTCGGGTTGAGGGACAGGTTCTGGTCCTTAGCCATGCGGATCGACACCGGCTCGAAATCGCCGAGGAAAGTCGCGCAGCACAGCGGCCGCCCGCAGCAGCCGATGCCCCCCACCATCTTCGCCTCGTCCCGCACCCCGATCTGGCGCAGTTCGATGCGGGTGCGGAACACCGCCGCCAGGTCCTTGACGAGTTCGCGAAAATCGATCCGGCCCTCGGCGGTGAAATAAAAGATGATCTTGTTCACGTCGAAAGTATACTCGACATCCACGAGGTTCATCGGCAGATTGTGGGCCTGGATCTTCTGCTGGCAGACCCGGAAAGCATCCGCCTCCTTGGCCTCGTTGTCGCGCACCTTGGCCTCGTCCTGGGGCGTCGCCTTACGCTGCACCGGCTTAAGCGGCGCCACAATATCCTCATCCTTGACCTCGCGCGGGCCAATGACCACGCGGCCGAACTCCAGGCCCCTCGTCGTCTCCACGATCACATGGTCGTTCTCCGCCAGCTTGAGCTGTCCGGGGTCAAAATAGTAAACCTTGCCCGCTTTCTTAAACCGTATTCCGACGACGGTCTGCATCTCGCGTTCCCTCCCTTGCCGCTTCCAGCAAATGTATCAGCATCGCCTCCATCGTGAGGCGGGTATTGGCGTTTCCCTCCAGCGCCCGGCCGGCCTCCCGCACCGTCCTGATCGCCTCGTCCAGGCGGCGGGCGTCCCAGGCGTCGGCGGCGCGGCGCAGTTCGTCGGCCGCATCGCTGTTGAGCGCCAGTTCCTCCCGCCCGCTGACGATCACCAGCAGATCGCGCAGCACCTGGCTCAAGTGGCGGAGAAAAGCAGCCAGCTCCGGTGCCGACAGCTTATCGAGCGCCGCGCCCTGCGTCCACACCAGCGAAGCCCCACCGGTGGGCAGCACGGCCACGACGGCCAGCGCGGCGTCCCTGAGCGCCAGGCCCCCTTCGGCCAGCAAAGCCAGCGCCTCGCCGACCCGGCCCCCGGACAGGCGGGCCGCCATCGCCGCCCGCGCCCCGTCCGTCCCCCGCGCCGCCAGTAGGCGCGCGAGCGCTTCCGGCGCCAGCGGCCGGAACGTGAAAACCCGGCAGCGCGACACGACGGTCGACAGCAGGGCGTGCTGCGAAGCCGCCGTCAGAATGAACACCGACCCGGCCGGCGGTTCCTCGAGAATCTTCAGCAGACTGTTGGCCGCCTGGATCGTAAGCCTTTCCGCCTCCTCGACCAGGAAAACCCGGCCCGAGCCGTAATATGGCGCGAGCGCCGCCTCGTGTTGCAGCGCCCGGATCTGGTCGATTTTCAGACTCGCCCCGTCGGCTGCCAGCTCGACAAGATCGGGATGGGTACCCTGCGCCACAAGCCGGCAGGCCGGGCATTCGCCGCACGGCTCGGCCCGCCCGCCGCCGCAGAGAATCGCGGCCGCCAGCGTCCGGGCCACCAGCATCTTGCCGATGCCGGCCGGCCCTACGAACAGCAGGGCGTGGGGCATGCGGCCCGACGAAAGCATATTGCGCAGCATCGCCGTCGCCTCGCCGTGGCCGGCGATATCTTCCCAGCGCGTAACCATATCAGCTGTACAGATCGACCAGCATGCCGCGGATGGCGTCCAGCCGCCCCATGATCTGCAGCTGGCGCTCCTGCCCGTGGCGGACGTCCTCCGCAAGCTCGGCCATCTGCTGGTCGATCTCCTTGACAACGGCGTACATCTTCTGGCGCCCGTGGCGGTCCCAGCCGGTCTGGGACTGCAACGTGTAAGCCCGGCCCACCGCCTCGGCGAGGAAAGAGCGCACAAGCTCCCGGTAAGCCTTCAGCTCGGCGTAGGTCGGCACCTCGCCCAGCCGCCGGCCCTGCTCGGTGATCTTGTCCAGCAGCTCGTTCATCTTCTCCTTGGAAAGCGAATCCTGGGCCTTCGCCAGATCGGCGGTGAAAATACCGCCGACCTTTTCCGGGTGGCCGGCCGCCTCGCGTTCGGGCAGCACCGGCGTCCCGCCGGAACGCACGTTGTTTATTTTAACCATAAGCCCTCCTACACAGAAACTCCTCCACAACCTCCACCACCTTGCGGTGGACTTCCTCCACGCCGCGGTCGGCGTCCACAACCTTGACCCGTCCGGGCTCGGCCGCGGCCATTTCCCTGAACCCCCGGCGCACCAGAGCGTGGAAACCGGCCGCCTCCCCCTCGATGCGGTCGGCGCTGCCGCGTCCGGCCAGGCGCCCGCCGAAGGTGGCGGCGTCACCGTCCAGCAAGATGGTCAGGTCAGGGTCCACCCCGCCGGTGGCGAACAGGTTGATAGCTGTCAGATCCTCCCGCGCCAGGCGACGGGCCGCCCCCTGGTAAACGAGCGTCGAATCGGCGTAGCGGTCGGAAAGAACCACCTCCCCGCGGGCCAGCGCCGGGGCGATCACCTCGGCCACGTGCTGGGCCCGGGCGGCCATATACAGCAGCGCCTCGGTGCGGGGAGCCATCTCGGCGTTGGCGGGGTCGAGCAGCAGGCCGCGGATCTTATCCCCCAGCGCCGTGCCGCCCGGTTCCCGGGTGCAGACGACGGTATGGCCCTGCTGGCGGAGATGCTCCGCCAGCAAACCCAGCTGAGTCGTCTTGCCTCCGCCGTCGGGACCCTCGAAAGTGATCAGTATCCCTACCATTATTCCACCACTTTGACCGTTTTTAACATATAGTCCTCCGGCCCGGAGATATGCAGGCCGGCTTTCTGCAATCGCAGGCAATAGTCGATGACCTCCGCGGAAATGCGTTCCCCGGGGCAGAGCAGTGGGATGCCGGGAGGATAGAAGGTGATGATCTCGGCGCACACCCGGCCGGCCGCCTGCTTGAAGGGGATGGTCTTGGTGTGGCCGAACAGCGCTTGGCGTGGAGACAGCACCTGTTCCGGAATCGGCGGATAATCTAGGCTGCTGTAGGCATCCTCGACCGAGGAAAAATCCCGCTGGCCGGCGTGATTGGCCGCCAGGCCGCGTAGTGCCTCCACCATTGCCCGGGCCTCGGCCTCGCCGTCGCCCAGCGTAATCAGGAACAGGATGTTATACATATCGGACAACTCCACCTGCACCTTGTACTCGTGGCGCAGGATGCGCTCGGCTTCCGCCCCCTTGAGGCCCAGCCCCTTGACCGTCACCGTCACCTTTGTGGGGTCGAGGCTGTATACCCCTGGCGTGCCGAGTTTGTCCCCGCCGAAGCAGTACAGCCCGGGGATCTCGTTGATCTCCGCCCGCACCCAATCGGCCAGCTCCACCGCCCGCGCCACCAGTTGCCGCCCCTCTATGGCCATCTGCATGCGGGCCACGTCCAGCGAAGCCATCAGCAGATAATTGGGGCTGGTCGACTGGACGAGCTGCAGCATCGCCTTAAGGCGGGGCACGCTGACGCGGCCCTCGCGGCAGTGGACCATCGAGCACTGGGTCAGCGCGCCGATAATCTTATGGGTGCTCTGGGCGCAGATGTCCGCCCCCGCATCCAACGCCTGCAACGGCAGCCGGGGGGAGAAATGCAGGTGCGGGCCGTGGGCCTCGTCCACCACCACCGGCATGTTGTGGTCGTGGACGATATCGACAATCCGGCGCAGATCGGTAGCCACGCCGTAATAAGTCGGGTTGATTATCAGCACCCCTTTGGCGTCGGGATGCCTGTGGATAGCCTCCTCCACCGTCGCGGGCGTCACCCCGTGGGCGAGGCCGAGATGCTTGTCCACCTCGGGGTGCATGAAAACGGGAATCGCCCCGTTCAGAATCACCCCGCCGATTATCGACCGGTGGGCGTTGCGGGGCACGATGATCTTGTCGCCGGGGCCGGCGATGGTCAGGATCATCGCGTAAATGCCGCCGGTCGTGCCGTTGACCACGAAAAAGCTGTGATCGGCCCCGTAAAGCTCGGCCGCCAGGTCCTGGGCCGCCTTGATGCAGCCGTGGGGCTCGTGCAGGTCGTCCAGCTCGGGGAGCAGCGCCAGATCGAGTTCCAGTGCGGTCCGGCCGAAGATATTCTCCAGGCGCGGGTGCATCCCCTTGCCGAATTTATGTCCCGGTGTATGAAAAGGGATAACCCCGTCGTCTACATAGCGTTTCATTGCCGCGAGCAGAGGCGTTTCTTCTTGCGAATAGCCCGGCAACCAAATTCACCTCCCGGAATAGGAAACGGGAAAAACCCGTGCTGAAGGACGGCTGTCCTTAGTGTAAGCACTAACGCTAGAAATCATTATTAATTGTATCACAGTTGGATAACGCTACACAATAAAATAGATACCCTGCGGCATCCGGCCGTTGATAAAGCCCCATCTGCGTCGTCGCGGCTCATCCGCCATCCTCAACGTACGTTCGTGTACGTTGCCGGTGGCGGACTCGCCGCGCCTCGCATCCGGGGCTTTCTGAACGGCCTTAGTATGTCAGACCTGCCTCGCGGCAGGGGAGCTTGCATCTTCGTCGTTATCCGAGGCGCAAATAGTCGCCGGGCTGGGTCCCCGTGCGGGCAAGCGTCCCGGCCGGCAGCTCGATCACGTAGCGGCTGCCGTGGCACGCCAGCAGCCGGCCCGGTTCCAGGCAGGTAGCCGTACGCGCCACCCGGTCGTCGGCGGCGGCAAACACCACATCGATGGAGTAATTCATGCCAAAGGTGTGGATGCCGCTGCACGGCCTGATGACCAGTCCCTCGCCCGCCAGCAGACTCTTCGTCCCCAGCAGGCCCTTCAGGCGGGTGAAAAAGCTGTCCGCCAGCCGCGCATCCCGGGCCAGCGTCTTGCCGGTCGTCACATTGACAATCTCCATGTCTTCCTACCTTTTGATAAAAGTCGTGAACAGCTGGATTATCGCCGGCCCGAGCAGCACGACGAAAATCGCCGGGAAAATGAACATAACCAGCGGAATCAGCATCTTGATAGGCGCCTTCATCGCCAACTCCTGGGCCCGCTGGCGGCGCTTATCCCGCACCGCCGCCGACTGGACTCTCAGAACGTTGCCGATGCTGACCCCCAGTTGGTCGGCCTGGATGAGAGAAGTGACGAACAAGGACACATCGGGGACGTCGCAGCGCAGAGCCATCGCGTGCAAAGCGGCGCGGCGCGGCACCCCCACCCTGATCTCCTGCAGCACGCGGGTGAACTCGTCCACCAACGCCCCGTGCATCTTCTCCGCCAGTTTGGCCAGCGCGCCGTCGAAGCCGAGACCGGCTTCGACGCTGACCGTCAGGATATCGAGCACATCGGGCAGGTCTTTCTGCATACTGGCCTTGCGAGCGGCGGCTCTACGGTTTAGGACATAAAACGGCCAAACCAGCCCGACCGCCAGGACGATGATCGCATAGCCGGCCGTTTTATTGGCCGGCAGATTGGCCGTGTCGGCGGCCACGACGCTAATCACGGCCAGGCCAACGGCCGTGAAGCCGGTCAGAACGAGGAATTGGCCGGCGCTCAGTCCGCCGAACCCTCCGGCGGCTGCCAACCGTTCCTCGGTCATCCGCTTGGTCGACTGCGGCGTAAACCGCAGAAAAAAACCTGCGAAACTACCGGTCACCGGCGCCAGCACCCGCTGGCTGAAGGGTTTGTCCAACTCCTCGTCGGGGACGGTGGCGTCCTCCATACTGTCGAGCGCCCTCAGCCGTAGCGTGACCTGCTCGCCCCAAAGCGGCGCATAGGCGGAAACCAGTAGATAAGTCAGCAGGAATATGGTAACAAATGTAATGGTGGCGATAAGGAACAGCATGTTTTCACCGCCTACTTTGTCCAGAAGATCTCAGGGGCTAGCTGGATGCCGTTGGCGGCCAGCTTCTCGATAAACTTTGGTCTGATGCCGGTCGGCTTGAGGCGGCCGGTAATCCGGCCCGTCTCCTCCTTGCCGGTCTGTTCGAACACGAATATGTCCTGGAGGGTGATAACATCGCCCTCCATACCCTGCACCTCGGTAAGGTGGGTTACTCTGCGGCTGCCGTCCCTGAGACGCGCCTGCTGTACGATAAGATCGACCGCCGAAGCGACCTGCTCGCGGATGGCCCGCACCGGCAGATCCATGCCGGCCATCAGCACCATCGTTTCCAGGCGACTGAGCATGTCGCGCGGGCTGTTGGCATGGCCGGTGGTCAGCGAACCATCGTGGCCGGTATTCATCGCCTGCAGCATGTCGAGGGCCTCGCCGCTCCGCACCTCGCCGACCACGATGCGGTCGGGCCGCATCCTCAGCGAATTGCGCACAAGGTCGCGCATGGTAATGGCCCCTTTGCCCTCGATATTGGGCGGGCGCGTTTCCAGCGTCACCACATGCTCCTGGCGGAGCTGCAGCTCGGCGGCGTCCTCCACCGTGACGATGCGTTCGTCGTCGGGGATGAACGACGCAGGCCCGCAGAAAATCGGCCATATCGCGGGTCAGCGTCCCGAAATTGACGAGATCGTTCACCGTCAGGGGGTCCTTGGCGAACTTGCGGATCGTCAGGCACGGCCCTTTGAGAGCCAGCGGCGGGATAATGGCGTTTACGCGGGAGCCGTCCGGCAGCCGGGCGTCGACCATCGGCGAGCCTTCGTCGATGCGGCGGCCCAGCGGGGCGACGATCTTCTCGATAACGTGCATCACATGGGCGTCGTCGCGGAAGCGCACATCGGTGAGGATGATTTTCCCCTTACGCTCCACGTAGACCTGGGCCGGCCCGTTCACCATCACCTCGGAAATCGTCTCGTCCTGGAGCAGCGGGTCGATCGGCCCGTAGCCCAGAACCTCGTCCACCACCTCGGTGATAATCCTGGCCCGCTCGCCGCGGGGCACCGGCACAGGCTCCTCGTCCATCAGGGCGTTGGCCAGTTTGGTTACGATATCATTCAGCTGCCGCCGGTCGGCGTCCTTGTCGGTGAGCAGCTTGCTCTCCTCGGCGCTCAGCTCGTCGACGATCCGCTTGTGGATGCGCATCTTGAGCCCCTGATAGGGATCGAGCCTGAGAGCGGCGGGAGCCTTGGGCCGGTCTTTGGCAGCCGGGCCGGCCTCGTTTTGCTTGCTGGCCTCCAAACGCCTTAGGAGCGACATGGTTTATCCCCCATTATTCGATAAGTACGCTACCGGTGGGCGGCAGGGAGGTAACCTCCACGTCCTGACCGTTGACCCGGAAGTTGCTGCCGTTGATTTTGACGGTGTTGCCGATAATACGGCCGTTGACGGTAATGTTGCTGCCGTTGATGTGGATGTCGCCGTTGGGGGCGTAGATTATCCCGTTGACGGTAATATTGTTGCCGTTGATGTGGATGCTGCCGCTTTGCGAATACAGGCAGACCTGGTCGCCGGCGGAGCTGTTGATGATGTTGCCGTTGATGGTGATATCGCCGCCAGTGGCCAGAATCGCGCCCGTGCCGCTGATCGTGTTGCCGTTGAGGGTCACCGACCCGTTCACGTGAATGGAGCCGTCGACACTTATCGGGCCGCCGTTATAGATTTTGTTGCCGTTGAAAACATGGTTGACGGCGGCCGCCTGATCGCTTATCTGTTGGCTGTAGTCAGGCATGGTGATCCTGGCGGCGTTGGAGACCTGCGTGGGAATATTGAGTTGACTGCCGTTAACCCTGACGATGCCGTGGGCCTCGGCGACCCCGGTGACGGTGATATCGCTGCCGTTGATCCTGAGGTCGGCGTCCGAGTGGACGGAACCGTCGACATAGAGCCGACTGCCGTTGAGGGGCAGCATGTCAAAGTCGCTGCCGGAGAAAATGGTGTAGACGAACGGCCCGCCCCCGTACTTCATTTTGGCGGCCGCGGCCACCCGGACAGTGACCTTGTCGTAACTGCCGTCAAAGAAATAATTGGCTATTTTCATCAGAAAGGTATCCACAATCTTCGTGTAGGTGAGGTCGATCCGCCCCGGTCCCTTGCTGAAATCCGGGTCAGCAAGGGTGCCTCCCTCGATGTTGAGGTCGGCGTAGTGTTCGGCCCGGCTCGTTGCGGCTCCCTGATCGGGCAGGGCGGTGGCCCCGGCCAGGGCGGCGGCGTCCACGCCGTTCTGGGCGATGGTTTTCTGCAGGTATAAGTGGCCGACATCGATCACCAGGCCGGCCATGAGGAGCAAAAAAACCATGCCGGCAGCCACCATCACGAGGGAGCTGCCCCGTTGTTCCCTGAGCAGTTTCATCAGCATATCCAGCCAGCTCCTTCCGCTATTCCATGCGCATGGTGGCGGTGCCCTTGATGGTAACTGTACCGTTCCCGAATATCGCGACGATATCTTTTGTCAGCAGGGTGTGCGGGCCTTCGACGGTGACGGTGACCTCGCTATCGCTGGTCCGGGCTTCCTCGGCCTGGGGAACCGGATTGACGGTCGGTTCTGCATTGCCGTCAAACCGCAGGGGGGTGGCGTTTTTCGCAGCCGCAATTATGTCTTCATTAGTCTTGTGCAGGGTGGCGGCCCGCGCCCCGGCCCGCGCGGCCTCGTTGGCCAGGGTGGTCTTGTACATATACAGACCAAAATCGCACATGCCGGCCAGCACTAACATGAGAAACGGCAGGGCCAGCGCTATCTCGACTACTGATTGACCCCTGTGGCTGCGGATATACCGAACGATCGCTTGCATGCCTTTACCTCCTTGCGCCTATTCCCGCGCCCGCCGAAGCGGACAACCAGGCCACTTTATCTTATCCTTATTCTAGCACCGCCGGCCTCGGCCGGCATCGTGCCACGGTCTTATTCTCGTAAGGAGGAAGTCCCATTCCTCGTCTGGGATTTTCGTCCCGGACGGAAAAGCCCCCCTGGCCGGTGCCAGGGGGGCTCGCGAGGTATCGCTTAGAGAGCGGTGACGACGGAGTTGAAGGCGCTGTTGATCGCGGTGCCGACCTGAGGCATCAGGGTGATGGCGGCGATCGAGATCAGGGCGAGGATTAGACCGTATTCGACCATGCCTTGCCCTTTTTGGTTACGAAGACGATTCCACACGTTCATCATTTTTCTTTCCTCCCTGTATTGTAAATTTTAAATTGGGAACCGGTTTGTGATTTCATTTTAGCACCCCGTCCGCGCCCTGCCATCGACCGCAAGTCTTATCTTTGCTGGTCTGATGGTCTCAGGGCGGGCGGGCGCCCGGTCCCAGACGATACAGGGTTGTTGGTCCTATACTACTCGCCCTTCAGCGGTACCTTGATCAGCACCTTCGTGCCCCTTCCCTTGTGCGACCTGATCGAAAATTCGCCGTCCAGCAGCGAGATGCGCTCCTGCATCCCCATGATGCCGAAGCTCTCCGTCCCGCTCCGGTCCGCGGCGGGGTCGAACCCCAGCCCGTCGTCCTCGACCAGGGCGGTTACCATCGTCGGGCGGTAGTCGAGCCTGACCAGGACGGCGGTGGCCTTGGCGTGCTTCTCGATATTCGTCAGCGCCTCCTGCACCGTCCGGAAAATGCCGACCTCCAGATGGGTGCTCAGCCGTTTCTCCTCGCCCGTCACCTTGATCTCCGGGTAGACCCCGGCCCGCTCCCGCATCGTGTCCAGCACCCGCCGCAGCGTCGGCACCAGGCCCAGGTCGTCGAGCGTCATCGGCCGCAGGCCGAAGATGATCTTGCGGGTTTCCTTCAAAACATATCTGATCTGCTCCTGCAAATCCTTAAGCTCCTCCCTCGCCCGGGCGAGGTCGCTCTCCAGCAGCCGCTCGCACACCTCGGCCCGGAAAACGACATTGGCCATCGCCTGGGCCGGGCCGTCGTGGATCTCCCGCGCCACCCGCCGCCGCTCCTCCTCCTGGGCCTTGATGATCTTGGCGGCAAACGCCTGCCGCTGTTGCAGGGAATCGATCTGGGTCAGCACCGTCTCCATGTGGTCGCCCAGAAAGCCCAGCGCGGCGCCCACCTGGGTCACCAGGCCCTCGGCCCGCTGCAGCGTCTCCTTGAGGTTGCGCAGGCGCAGCTCCATATCGTCCCGCTGGCGGCGAAGGTTCCGCTCCTGCTCGCGGGCCAC
>JALHDI010000063.1 GCA_022839045.1 Sporomusaceae bacterium | reverse complement strand
CGTCGGCGGCGTGGTAGTGAAAATCGGCGACAAACTGATCGACGGCAGCGTGGTCCGACAGCTCGAAACCCTGAAGGCGGCGCTGCTCAAGACCGAAGTGAGTAAGATTGGGGTGACTTACTGAGTATGAAACTGAGGCCTGAAGAAATCACGGCAATCATCAAGCAACAGATAGAGCGCTACCAGGTCGACCTCAACGTAGACGACGTCGGCACGGTCATCGAAGTCGGCGACGGCATCGCCCGCATCCACGGCCTGGAGAAGGCCATGGCCGGTGAGCTCCTCGAGTTTCCCGGCGGCGTGTACGGCATGGTCCTCAACCTCGAGGAAGACAACGTCGGCGCCGTTCTTTTGGGCGGCGAGCTGCTGATAAAAGAAGGCGACACCGTCCGCCGCACCGGCCGCATCATGCAGGTGCCGGTCGGCGAGGCCATGATCGGTCGGGTCGTCAACGCCATCGGCCAGCCGGTCGACGGCAAAGGCCCCATCGACACGACCGAGTTTCGTCCGGTCGAGTACCGCGCCCCCGGCATTGCGGACCGCCAGTCGGTCAAGGAGCCGCTCCAGACCGGCATCAAGGCCATCGACGCCATGATCCCCATCGGCCGCGGCCAGCGCGAGCTCATCATCGGCGACCGCGGCACCGGCAAGACGGCCATCGCCATCGACACGATCCTCAACCAGAAGGGCCAGGGCGTCATCTGCATCTATGTGGCCATCGGCCAGAAGTCGTCGACCGTCGCCCGCGTCGTCCATACCCTCGAAGAAGCAGGGGCGATGGAATACACCATCGTCGTGGCCGCGACCGCTTCCGACAGCGCTCCCCTGCAGTACCTGGCGCCCTACGCCGGGGTGACCATGGGCGAGTACTTTATGTATAAAGGCGGCGCCGTACTGTGCGTGTACGACGACCTTTCCAAACACGCCACCGCGTACCGCGCCATGTCGCTGCTGCTCCGCCGTCCCCCCGGCCGCGAGGCTTATCCCGGTGACGTTTTCTACCTACACTCCCGTCTCTTGGAGCGGGCGGCCAAGCTGTCCGACGAACTCGGCGGCGGGTCGATCACGGCGCTGCCCGTTATCGAGACGCTGGCCGGCGACGTTTCCGCCTACATCCCCACCAACGTTATCTCGATCACCGACGGCCAGATTTTCCTGGAGAGCGAGCTGTTCTACTCCGGCACCCGTCCGGCCATCAACGCCGGCATCTCCGTCTCCCGCGTCGGCGGCTCCGCCCAGATCAAAGCCATGAAGCAGGTCGCCGGCCGTCTGCGCCTCGACCTTGCCCAGTATCGCGAAATGGCGGCCTTCGCCCAGTTCGGCTCCGACCTCGATAAGGCCACCAAGGCGCTCCTCGACCGCGGCCAGCGCATGACCGAGATCCTCAAGCAGCCGCAGTACGAGCCGGTACCGGTCGAAGAACAGGTCCTGACCATCTACGCCGGCGTCAACGGCTATCTCGACAGCATTCCGGCCAGCGAGGTCGTCCATTTCGAGCAGGATTTCATCAAATTCATGAAAGCCAACTACGCTGAGATCGGCAAAACCATCCGCGAGAAAAAGGTCATCGACAAAGAAACCGAAGCCGCGCTCAAGGAAGCCCTCAAAGAGTTCAAGGACACTTTCGCGGCTTACGACAAGACCGGCGCGCAAGCGGGGTGATGACTGATGGCCAGTACGCGGGATATACGGCGCCGCATTAAAAGCGTCAAGAACATCCAGCAGATCACCAAGGCCATGAAGATGGTGGCCGCGGCCAGACTGCGCCGGGCTCAGGAACGGGCCAATTCCAGCCGCCCCTACACCGACAAGATCCGTGAGATCCTCGCAGGTGTGGCGGCCGGAGCCAAGGAATCCGGGCATCCGCTGCTGGCGGTGCGGGAGGTCAATCGTACGGCCTACCTTATCCTCGGGGCCGACAAGGGCCTGGCGGGGGCATACACCTCCAACCTCCTGCGCGAGGTGCTCCCCCAGGTAAGTGGCAAGGACAATATCCACTTGTTGACCGCCGGCCGCAAGGTCCGGGATTACTTCCGGCGGCGGGGCTATACTATTGATCAGCAGTATACCGGGTTTTCGGAGAAGCCGACCTACGATATAGCCGTCCAAATGGCCCGCGACGTGGCCTCAGCCTATGAGCGCGGCGAATACGACGAGGTATATCTGGTCTACACCCGATTCTTCTCGCCCATCAACCACAAGCCGACCACCGTCAAGCTGCTGCCGGTCGATACCGATACGGCCCAAGGAGAAGAGCAGCCGCGGGAATACATCTTCGAGCCGTCGGCGGAAGAAGTGCTGGGGTTGCTGCTGCCGAAGTATCTGGAAACGGTCGTTTACGGTGCCCTCCTCCAATCGGCGGCCAGCGAACTGGGCGCCAGGATGACGGCCATGGGGTCGGCCACCGACAACGCCCAGGAGCTTATCTCCAAGCTGGTTCTCAACTACAACAAGATTCGCCAGGCGAACATTACCCGCGAGATTTCCGAGATCGTGGGCGGCGCCGAGGCCCTCAAATAGTAAAACGCCGCTGCCGATTGAGGCCGGCACGCCGGACGCCCGACGGGCGCAAAGCGGGCGGGCCCCAGGCGGCAACGAGCAGGAGGGGAAAGAATGAACACTGGTAGAGTAATTCAAGTCATCGGGCCTGTCGTTGACGTCGAATTTCCCCCGGAGCAGCTGCCTCCGATTTATAATGCCGTCAAAATCGACGAGCAGGTAGGCGACGTCCGCGTGAAACTGACGGTGGAAGTCATGCAGCACCTCGGCGACAACGTCGTCCGTTGCGTGGCCATGTCGTCCACCGACGGCCTGACCCGCGGCATGAAGGCCGACGACACCGGCGCGCCGATCAAGGTGCCTGTGGGCAAGGGGACGCTTGGCCGGGTATTCAATGTGCTGGGCGAAACGGTCGACAACGACGAGCGCCCGGTCGAAGCCGACGACTATTGGCCAATCCACCGCCCGGCTCCGTCTTTCGAAGACCAGGAGACGGAGACCACCATCCTCGAGACGGGCATCAAGGTCGTCGACCTCATCGCTCCTTACTCCAAGGGCGGTAAAATCGGCTTGTTCGGCGGCGCCGGCGTCGGCAAGACGGTCATCATCATGGAGCTCATCCGCAACATCGCCACCGAGCACGGCGGCTTCTCGGTCTTCTCCGGCGTCGGCGAGCGCACCCGCGAAGGCAACGACCTGTGGACGGAGATGAAGGAGTCCGGTGTTATCGACAAAACCGCTCTGGTTTACGGTCAGATGAACGAGCCGCCGGGAGCGAGGATGCGCGTAGGACTCACCGGTCTGACGGTGGCCGAATACTTCCGCGATAAGGGCGGCCAGGACGTGCTGCTGTTCATCGACAATATCTTTCGCTTCATCCAGGCCGGTTCCGAGGTTTCGGCCCTTCTCGGCCGCATGCCGTCCGCGGTCGGCTACCAGCCCACCCTCGGCACCGACGTCGGCGCCCTGCAGGAGCGCATCACCTCGACCAAAAAAGGCTCGATCACCTCGGTCCAGGCCGTGTACGTGCCGGCCGACGACCTTACCGACCCGGCGCCGGCGGCGACCTTCGCCCACCTCGACGCCACCACCGTCCTCTCGCGGCAGATTTCCGAGCTGGGCATCTACCCGGCGGTCGATCCGCTCGACTCCACATCGAGAATTCTCGACCCCCACGTCATCGGCCAGGAGCATTACGAAGTGGCCCGCGGCGTGCAGGAAGTGCTGCAGCGCTACAAAGAGCTGCAGGATATCATCGCCATCCTTGGCATGGAAGAACTATCCGACGACGACAAGCTCACCGTCGCCCGGGCCCGCAAGATCCAGCGTTTCCTGAGCCAGCCCTTCTTCGTGGCCGAGGCATTCACCGGCACGCCGGGCAAATACGTGCCCCTCAAGGAGACCATCCGCGGCTTCAAGGAAATTCTCGCCGGCAAGCACGGAAAAGGCGCGCCAGATCAAGGGGGAATAAGCTGTGGCCAATACCATCCGGCTTGATATCGTCACCCCTGAACGCATCGTCTATTCCGACAGCGTCAACATGGTGATCGCCCGGGCCACCGATGGCGACCTCGGCATTCTGCCCGGCCATGCCCCACTGGTGGCCGGCATGGATGTCTGGCCGCTCCGGGTTATCAAGGACGAGGGCGAGCACCAGATCGCCGTGTGCGGCGGGTTCATCGAGGTGCGGCCCGACAAGGTTACCATCCTGGCGTCATGTGCCGAACTGCCCGAGGAGATCGACGTCAAGCGGGCCGAAGCCGCGCGCGCCAGAGCCGAGGGCCGCATCAAGGACGCCGGCCCCGATATTGACATGGCCAGGGCCGAAGCCGCCCTGCGGCGGGCGATAATCCGCCTGCGCGTGGCCGAAACCGGCAAAATAAGGGATATGTAAACAACCGCAAGGTCGGGGGGAAGCCCCCGGCTTTTGTTTGTTGTTTTTGCTCGCTCCGACGGCGGAAGTTGTGCGTATACCTCCCCTAAAAACTGGCAAGAATAAGCGTAGAGAAGGATGGGGAGTAGTATGCGCAGAAGTACTTGCTATGCGTTGATAGCCGGCCTCCTTTTTTTGTCGCTGCTCGCCTGGGGCCAGGCGAACGACGGCGTCTGGGCGGAGCCGGTCGAACTGCTGGGCGAGGCCATGGAAGCCATCGGCGCGGCTACGGAAACAGTCGCTTTCAACGCCTGGACCAGATTGCCCGACGCCGGTCTGAGCGACGACGGGCTCAGGCACGTCGCCCGGGCGGCGATGGCGAAACTGGGCTACGCGGAGGAAAAGTACGACCTTAAGCTGACCCGCAGCGAGCGGCATCGCCTCGTCAAGGCGGAGGCGTCCGGCGACGGCCGTCACGCCGTCGTCATGGTCCAGGTCGTTTATCCCGTCTGGGACAAGAAAAGTGCCGAGGCTTACCTGGTGATAAACACCGAGACACAGGCCGCCGCGGCCGATATCGCCTCGCTTCGCGGCCGGGTGGCGGAGGCTGCGGCCTGCGGGGGCAGCAGCGCGCGGATATCCACTTGCCTGGTGGGCTGGCTTGATGGTAAACTAGATAAGGAAAAGTGGCCAGAGAAGCTGGAAAAGGCCGGACAAGCCCTCGGCGCGACAGACGCCGAGCTAACCGTCCAGCCTGGTTATGCCGGCATGACGGGGTTTTCCCCCGGATTGCCGGAAAGCATCGTCGTCGGGGACAGGCGAATCAACATCAACCTGGCCATCCGCTACAGTCCCTACGACAACCGCACCTATGTAGTCATCGCCTCGCCGATGATAACAGGCGAATATTAGCAGCAAGCGGTGGGAGGAAAGTACGTGGAAAGACTGATTGTCAGCGGGGGGAAAAGACTGTCTGGCAGCGTCAAAATCAGTGGCGCCAAAAACGCCGTATTGCCGATTATCGCGGCCTCGCTCCTGGGAACGACGACCAGCCGGCTGGAGGAGATTCCCGCCCTCGAGGACGTAAGCACGATCAGCGAAGTGCTCGGCTACCTCGGCGTAACCGTCTCGCAAGAAGAGGCGGGTACGCTGATCGTCAACAGCGCGGACCTCTCCTGTTGCGAAGCGCCTTACGAGTTAGTCCGCAAAATGCGGGCCTCCTTCCTCGTCATGGGGCCGCTCCTCGCCAGGGCCGGCCAGGCGCGCATCTCCCTGCCCGGCGGCTGCGCAATCGGCACCAGGCCGATTGACCTCCACCTCAAAGGCTTCGAGGCCCTGGGAGCGGAAATCGTCCTCGGGCACGGCTATATCGAGGCCCGGACGAAGCAGCGGCTGAAAGGAGCGCGGATCTACCTCGACTTTCCCAGCGTCGGCGCCACCGAGAACATCATGATGGCTGCCTCTCTGGCCGAAGGCCAGACCATCCTCGAGAATCCCGCCGAGGAGCCGGAAATCGTCGACCTGGCCAACTACCTCAACGCCATGGGGGCGAGGATCCGCGGCGCGGGGACCAACGTCATCCGCATCGAGGGGGTCAAAGAACTCAAAGGCACCACCCACGCCGTAATCCCCGACCGGATTGAGGCCGGCACATACATGGTGGCGGCAGCGATCACCGGCGGCGACATCTGGTTGGAGAGCGCCCTGATCGAGCATCTCAAGCCGGTTACCGCCAAGCTCAAGGAAGCGGGCGTGGCGATCGAAGAGAAGATCGACGGGGTGAGGGTCCGCGGCACCGGGGCGGTCAAGGCGGTGGACGTCAAAACACTCCCCTATCCCGGTTTTCCCACCGACATGCAGTCCCAGTTCATGGCGCTGATGACGGTGGCCAGCGGCACGAGCGTCATCACCGAAACAGTATTCGAGAACCGCTTCATGCACGTGGACGAACTCAAGCGCATGGGGGCGAGCATCAAGATCGAAGGCCGCAGCGCCATCGTCGAAGGGGTGCCCAACCTGACCGGCTGCCCGGTCAAGGCCACCGACCTCAGGGCCGGAGCGGCGCTGGTGCTGGCAGGGCTGGTGGCCGAGGGCAAGACCGAGATAAGCTGCATTCATCATATTGATCGCGGTTATGAGGATATCGTCGGAAAAATGACAAGCCTGGGCGCGGACATCGTCCGGGGGGGATAAAGAAATAAGCATAAAGGAGCGGCCCGTATGGGCCGCTCCTTTATGCTTGGTCGAGAAGATAGGCGCTTATCTTCTCGACATAAGTGCAACCGCGGCTTCCGCCGTCGCATAAGTGCTCGGCGAAAGCCGGGTTTTCTAATCATATATCCGCTGCTTGTCGCATATGATTGGATACATAAGTGCGGGAGGGGCGGGCGTGAAAAAGGTGTTGGCGCTGACCGTTTTGCTTGTCATCGCCGTTGTCATCGTTGTTCCCACAGTGGTGCTCTACAGCCTGGGAGGGCCCGCGGGAACGCGGCCGGCGGGCCTGAGGAAAGGCGAAGACATTCCGATCAGGGTATATTTTCATGACCAGGACCGGATAGAGGAAATGAGCCTGGAAGAGTACGTAAAAGGCATGGTCGCGGCCGAGATGCCGGCCGAGTTCGAGCTTGAGGCCCTCAAAGCCCAGGCGGTCGCGGGGCGGACGTACGCCGTCAAGCAAATGGCGCTGTTCGGCGGCAGCGGCCTGGCCGACCGGCCGGGGGCCGACGTCAGCACAGACCCCGCCAAAAGCCAGGCGTGGCTGAGCACCCTTCAGCTCAGGGACCGCTGGGGGCCGTTCGCCTTCGACCGCTACTGGGCCAAGGTCGGCCGGGCGGTAGAGGAGACGCGGGGACTGATAGTCACCTACAACGGCGAAGCCATCAACGCCGTGTTCCATTCCACCAGCGGCGAGCGCACGGCCGCCGCCAAGGAGGTGTGGGGGTTCGACTACCCTTACCTGCAGAGCGTCGTCTGCACCTGGGACAAAAAGTCGCCCCGTTACAGCGATAGCCGGGAGTACAGCTTTACCGAACTGGAGCAGCGCCTGGGGGCCGAGGCCGGGGTGGTGGCGGCCGCCCAAGGCGGCGGCGCGGTGGCCCAGGTCATCGACAGGACCGAGTCCGGGCGAGTGGCCAAGGCCCGTGTGGGCAGCAAGACGTTCACCGGGCTCGACCTCCGCCAGAAACTGGAACTGCGCTCGGCCAACTTCGCCATGGAAACCAAGGGCGGCAAGGTGGTATTCAAAACCACCGGCTACGGGCATGGGGTGGGCATGTGCCAATACGGCGCCAACGGCATGGCCAAGGAAGGCAGGAACTTCCGCGACATCCTGACCTACTACTACACCGGCGTCAAGATCACCAGCATCCACGAATCGTAACAGAAAATAAGGCTTAGGCTATTCAGAAACCCCCAGATGCAAGGCAGGCTGAGGAAGCGAGCGTAGACAAGTACCCGGAAGGTATGGCGAGCGAGCTCCCGGAAGCCTAACACCGCAGATGGGGGTTTATCAATGGCCGTAACTGGGAATAATGGGTTTGTGAGGTGATTTGCTATGCCCAACAAACCCTGGCCGGATAACATTTTCACAGAACTGAGGCGGCTGCGGGCGCAGCGGACGTGGACGGAGCCGCGTCCGGTGTACGTCGCTACCGGGATGGTCGTCATGGCGGCCGTTCTCATGGTGGTTGTCGTCGCCGGCGTCCGGCAGCCGGCCGTGCCGGTGCCGACCGCGCCGCAGGCGCGCCAGGAGGCGTCGTCCGCGCCGGTGGTCCGCCCGGAAAATCCTGCGGGTAACGTGGCGGAGGTGCGGGCGGCGGACAAGCCCCCTGCCAGGACGGATGCGGAGCAGGCGGCCGGTGCGCGGACGACGGTCGACAAGCCCCGCCGGCCGGCTGCCGGAACGGTCTCGGTAGCCTTCGGCTGGCAGCCCCATCCGCTGTACGGCGACTGGCGCTACCATCCCGGCGTCGATGTCGCGGCGCCCGCGGGCGGCGTCGTGAGGGCGATGTGGGGCGGACGGGTCGCGGAAGTATACGAGGACAGGCAGTACGGGCTGACCGTTGTGGTGGCCGGCGGCGGCTACACCGTCTACTACGGCTCGCTGGCCGCCGTCGCCGTGGCCCAAAACCAGCACCTTGCAGCCGGTGCGGCCATCGGCACCGTCGGGGAGGCGCCCGGCGAGCGGTATCCCCATCTTCATCTGGCGATCAAAAGCGGCGGCAGCTATGTCGACCCGAAGGAACTGCTGACAAAAAGCGAATAGAGAGTTCCCCGCCCTTACCTCGCCGGCGGCCGAAAATGCGTGACATGTCACGCATTTTTTTGTTTTGTCCGCATATACATGGTAGCAAACGGAGGGCGAGGGGGAAATTGGGATATGAAGGACTATATCCGCAAGCGGGTGCTGGACATCTGTAATCACATCCTCGAAAGCAAACACACGGTAAGACAGACGGCAACCGTTTTCGGGGTGAGCAAAAGTACCGTACATAAAGATATGATCGAGCGACTGCCCACCATCAACAAACGGCTGGCCAACAAGGTGCGTCATATCCTGGAGATCAACAAGGCCGAACGCCATATCCGCGGCGGTGAGGCGACCAGGAAGAAGTATAAAGACGGCAAAGAAAATAGTGAGAAATAAAAGGAATTGCTGTCATAAGATAGAATTATTAGTATTATTTATTGCAAAGAGTGACACTGTTCGCGTTAGCTCTTTTTTTTGGCCGTGATGGGACAAGCCTCAGAGATTGCAGTAGGGGAAAGGAGTTTCGGAATGTTCGGAATGTCGATGGATATCGGAGTCGATTTGGGAACAGCTACCGTACTGGTATATATAAAGGGCAAAGGAATCGTACTGCGCGAGCCGTCGGTCGTGGCTATCGACCGCGACTCCAACCGCATCATCGCGATCGGTGAGGAAGCCCGCCGGATGCTGGGGAGGACGCCGGGCAACATCGTGGCCATCCGCCCCCTGCGCGAAGGCGTCATCGCCGACTACGACACGACGGAAAGCATGCTCCGCCACTTCATCGAGAAAGTGGCCGGCCGGAGCATGTTCTTCAAGCCGCGTATCATGGTGTGCGTGCCGTCCGGGGTCACCACGGTGGAGAAACGGGCGGTGCTGGAAGCCGCTATGCAGGCCGGGGCCCGCAAGACGTACCTTATCGAAGAACCGCTGGCGGCGGCCCTCGGCGCCGGTCTGGTGATCTCCGAGCCCTGCGGCTCGATGGTCGTCGATATCGGCGGCGGCACCACCGACGTCGCGGTGCTGAGCCTCGGCGGCATCGTCGTAAGCGAGTCGCTCAGGGTAGGCGGCGACAAGTTCGACGAAGCGCTGGTGCGCTACATCAAGAAGGAATACAACATCATGATCGGCGAACGCACCGCCGAGGAAATCAAGGTCAACGTCGGCACCGCCTTCCCGTCCGGCCGCAACGAGTCGATGGAGATCCGCGGCCGCGACCTGGTGTCCGGTCTGCCGAAGACGATGCGGATCGGCTCCACCGAAACGCGCGAGGCCCTGGCGGAACCGATTTCCCTCATAATCGAGTGCGTCAAGACGGTGCTGGAGAAAACCCCCCCCGAGCTGGCGGCCGATATTGTTGACCGCGGCATCGTCATGACCGGCGGCGGCTCGCTCCTCCACGGGCTGGACAGGCTCATCAGCCAGGAAACCGGCATCCCCACCTACCTGGCCGACGACCCGCTGTCCTGCGTGGCGCTGGGCACCGGCAAGGCGTTGGAGTCGCTCGAGACCATCCAGGATTCGCTCACGACAATCAAAAAAGGCAGTATAGCCTAAAACCCGGCCGCTCGAGGATAAACCTCGGGCGGCCGTCTAATTTCCCCGCTCTTTCCACAACTTTCCTGGCCGGAAACGCTTAAGAAATCGCCCGTTTCACCGATAAATAGAATAGGAGGTGAATGGATGATAAGGGGAATTTATGTCGCCGGGTCGGGGATGATGACCGAGGCGACGAGGACCGACGTCATCGCCAACAACCTCGCCAACGCGAGCACGGCGGGCTACCGCAGGGATATCGCCGTCGGCAAGGACTTCCGCAACATGCTCATCCAGCGGATCAACGACGGGCCGAACCGCCCGGTGATCGGCGGCATGGGGGTCGGCTCGGTCATTGACGAGGTCGCCACCATCCACACCCCGGGAGGCATGAGGCCGACCGGCAACAAGTACGATCTGACCATCGAGGGTGGCGGCTTTTTCGCGGTCGAGACGCCCGCCGGAGTCCGCTACACTCGCAACGGCAGCTTCACCCGCAGCGCCCAGGGCGAACTGGTTACCCAGGACGGGTACCGGGTATTGGGCCAGGGCGGGGCCATTCAACTGGGCGACATCGAAGGCAGGGTCGACATCGTCGAAGACGGCCGGATCATGGTCGATGACGCCGAAGCGGACACGCTGCGGATAGTAGTCTTCGCCGACGAGAAGCAGCTTGTCAAAGAGGGCGCGACCCTGTTCGCCGCCGGGCCGGGGCAGCAGGAAGAACCGGCGGAGGGCATCCTGGTGCGCGACGGCTACCTTGAGAACTCCAACGTCAACGTGGTGGCCGAGATGGTCAACCTCATCACCGGCTACAGGGCCTACGAGATCAACAGCAAAGCCGTGCAGGCCCACGATTCGCTGCTGGATAAAGCGGTAAACGACGTAGGCAGAGTATAGCCGGTCGGTCGTTGGCAGCAATTCAAGCTTATGTTTATGGGGCTGGACTTTTTTAAGAAGCCCCGGGGGTCGCCGACCGACTGAGGCGGCCTGAAATCGGAAAACCGGGAGGTAAACTCAATATGATGCGTGCGTTATGGACGGCCGGCACGGGTATGGTAGCCCAGCAGGCCAATATTGACGTTATTTCCAACAACCTGGCGAACGTCAATACCACCGGCTTCAAGAAAAGCCGCGCCGATTTCCAGGACCTGATGTACCAGACCATCCGCCAGCCGGGGGCGACGACCGGCCCCGACACCCAATTGCCCACAGGCATTCAGGTCGGCCACGGCGTCCGCCAGGTGGCGACGCAGAAAATCTACACCCTCGGCAATTTCCAGAACACCGGCAGTGAGCTCGACGTCGCCATCGAGGGCGACGGCTTCTTCAGGATAACAATGCCCGACGGGACGATCAACTACACCAGGGACGGCGCCTTCAAAAGGGACAGCGCCGGGCGTATAGTCACGTCCGAAGGTTACCCGCTCGAGCCGCTTATCACCATCCCCGAGGGTACCACCGAGATATCGATTTCTTCCGACGGCCGCGTGACGGCCACCATCCCCAACCAAACCGACGTGCAGGACCTTGGCCAGATTCAGCTCTCCCGCTTCGTCAACCCGGCCGGCCTGGAAAGCGTGGGCCGCAACCTCCTCAAGGAAACGGCGGCTTCCGGGGCGCCGGTCGATACAAATCCGGGGACGGACGGAGCCGGCACGCTGGTGCAGAAATATCTGGAGATGTCCAACGTCCAGGTCGTGGAAGAAATGGTCAACATGATCGTCGCCGAACGGGCGTACGAGATGAACTCCAAGGCGATCACGACGTGCGACTCGATGCTTGAAGTGGCTGCCAATCTGAAGCGCTAGGTGAAGGCCGTGGCTAGAATACTGGTGGTGTTGGCGCTCCTGTGTTTTTTCGCCGCGCCCGCGTCAGCCGCGGCGGTAACGGTTGCGGTTAACGCCGAGGCCACCGTAACCGGCCCGCTCATCACCCTCGGCGACCTGGCGACCATCACCGGCGACGACAAGGACAGGGTTAAGGCGCTGGCCGCCATCAAGCTCGGCAACGCGCCGTCGCCCGGACACCGCCTGGCGTTGACCAGCGATGTTCTTGGCGCGCGCCTGGCCGGCTCAGGCGTCGATCTGGGCGAAATAAACTGGCTGGTGCCGCCGACGGTCGTCGTGACCACCGCCGCCCAGACAATCAGCGGCGACAGGCTGCTGGCCGTGGCCACCGAGGCTCTGCAAGCCCAGCTCGCATCCGATGGCGACACCGAGCTCTCGATAGCCCCGCTCGGAGCGACGCCCGACGTCATGGTCCCCCTCGGCAGCATCGACCTCAAAGCCGAGTTCCCGGCCGGCATCCGTTACAACGCTCCCACCGCCGCCGTCGTCGCCGTCAGCGCCGATGGGCGGGCATTCACGACCGTAAGCCTCCGTTTCAACGTCAAGGCTTACCAGCAGGTGGTGGTCGCGGCGCGCAACATCGCGGCCCGCGAGGAAATAACAGCCGACAGCGTGCGCACCGAGCGCCGCGAGATCGGCAAGATGGCCGGCTACATCACCGATGTCGGCAAAGTCATCGGCCTCGCCGCCCGCCGCCCGGTAACCGCCGGGACGCCGCTGACCGAGTCGGCTCTCGACAAACCGCTGCTGATAAAACGGGGCGGGGCGGTGGCCATCCTGGTGAAGGCTGGCGGCATGATCATAACCGCCGGCGGCCGGGCGATGCAGAACGGCCGCGAAGGCGAGCTCATCCGGGTGCAGAACGTAACCTCCAAACGGATCATCAGCGCCCGGGTGGTCGATGCGAATACCGTCCAGGTAATAATTTACGGTGGAAGGTGAAGCCATCATGGTGTCGAATATTTACATAAAGGCAATAATCCTGTCGATGATCCTGGCCCTCGCGCTGTTTGTCCCGTTGCAGCCGCAGGCCGAGGCAGCGTCGCTGTGGAGCGACCAGAACAGCCTGTTCGGCGACCGCAAGGCCCGCGCCGTCGGCGACAGTCTGACGATCATCATCAGCGAGTCGTCCGTCGCCAGCCGTAGCGGCAACGCCGCCAATTCCAAATCCGCCAACGCGCAGATGAATGCCGGCACGGGAATATTCAAATGGATCGACGACGCCCAAGTAAGCTCGAGCGACAGCTTTAAAAACGAAGGTAAGATCACTAACACCAATACCGTGTCCGGCCGGATCACTGTCCAGGTGACGGCGGTCAAGCCGAACGGGAATCTCTTGGTTTCCGGAACCCAGAGCATCAATCAGAACGGTGAGGAACAGAAGATAACCATTACCGGCGAGGTACGCCCCGAGGATATCAGCGCCGACAACGCCGTGCTGTCGTCCAACGTTGCCAACGCTCAGCTCAAAATCGCCGGCAAGGGCCCGATCGCCAACAAGCAACGGCAGGGAATCCTCACCCAGATATTCAATTTCCTGTTCTAGCCGGAAAGGGATAATGTGATGCGCAGATTGATCGCCTTCAGCCTTATAACGATACTGTTGGCCGCGAGCGCCGCTCCGGCCCTGGCCTACGGCCCCCGCATCAAGGATGTCGCCAAGCTTCAGGGGGTGCGCAGCAACCAGCTTGTCGGCTACGGCCTGGTTGTCGGCCTGGCCGGTACGGGCGATTCCGACAAGAGCACCTTTACAGTACAGTCGATCGTCAATATGCTGAAAACCTTCGGTATCACCGTCTCAACCTCCCAGCTAAAGCCCAAGAACGTGGGAGCGGTGATAGTGACGGCGCAGTTGCCGCCGTTCGTCAACCCGGGCGATACCATCGACATAACCGTTTCCTCCATGGGCGACGCTAAGAGCCTCCAGGGCGGCACGCTGCTGCTGACGCCGCTCAAGGCGGCTAACGGGGCGGTCTACGCCGTCGGCCAGGGGGCGCTCTCGGTCGGCGGGTTCACCGTCGGCGGCGGCGGCGCCAGCCAGCAGAAAAACTTCCCCACCGTCGGCACCATCCCCGGCGGCGCCATCGTCGAGCGCGACGTCCCCACCCAGTTCGAGGCCGGCGGCAGCGTCGTCTTCGTCCTCAACAAGCCCGACTTCACCACCGCCAGCCGCATTTCCGCCGCTGTCGACCGCCGGTTCGGCCCCATATCCAAGGCCCGCGACGCAGGCTCGGTGGAGATATTCGTACCGCTTGAATCTGCCGGCGATCTGGTCGGCTTCATCGCCGCCCTGGAAGAGTTGCCGGTCACCCCGGACAGCGCCGCCAAGGTCGTCGTCAACGAGCGGACAGGCACCGTCGTCATGGGCGGCAATGTCACCATCGACACCGTGGCCGTGGCTCAGGGCGGGCTGACGGTGAAGATAGCCAAGACGAACGAAGTCTCGCAGCCGCCGCCCCTGTCGGGCGGTTCCACGGTTGTCACCCCTACAACGACGGTTGACGCCAAGGAACAGCAGGCGCCGCTGATCGTCCTCCCGGCCACGGCCAACGTCAGCGACCTTGTCAGCGCTCTCAACGCGGTCGGCGCCACGCCCCGCGACGTGATATCCATCCTCCAGGCCATCAAGGCGGCCGGCGCGCTCCATGCCGAGCTGCAGCTCATATAGGCGGTGAAGACCATGCAGATCAAGGGACCGTCCGCCGTCGGCGAGGCCGCGGGGGTAAAAAAGGCCGCTGGCCGGGACGCCAAGGAGGATGCCAAACTCAAGGCGGCCTGCACCGAGATGGAAGCAGTCTTCCTCAACCTCCTGCTGAAGGAGATGCGCAAATCGGTGCCGAAAGGCGGCCTGATCGGCAACAGTTCCCAGGAAAACATCATGCGCTCGCTCCTCGACAGCGAGCTGACCAAAAATATGGCGCAATCCGGAGGAGTTGGCCTGGCTGAAATGCTCTACCGCCAGCTCAGCCCCAACGACGCAGCGACCGACAACAAAGGCCAGGCACCCCGCTAGTGCTTGGCTTTTTACCATCAAAGGGAGGGACGGATTTGACGAAGTTTCGACGCAGCATCAGCCTTCTGCTGGCGGTATGGATTGTCGCGGCTCTGGCTCTGGCCCAGGCTGCCGCCCCCGCCGTTCAGAAGGTCCGTTTTCACCAGACGCCGGAGAAGGTGCGGCTGGTCTTCGATATGACCGCCGTGCCGGACTTCAACGTCACGGTAGAGCAGGATCCGCTCCGCATCCTTATCGATATGCCGGCGACGGCCGGCAAATCCCTCCTCCGCAAGGTCGTACTCAACGACCCCTTCGTGGCCGCGGTGGAGATCCAGGATATCGGCCCCGGCCAAGTCAGGCTGGCCATCAACCTCAACATGACGGTTAATCACAAGGTTTTCAAGCTCGCCAAGCCCGAGCGCCTGGTGGTGGACCTGTTCAAGATCTACGAACAGAAAACCGAGCAACAGGTGAGGCCGGGCCTCAACTATACGTTCTGGCTGCGGAGCCAGCCGTTCGGACCGGTCAAGTCCCATATCCTCCGCGTAGACCCCAAGGCCGGTTTCGCTCTCCAGCCCGTGCTGTCCAACGGCACGGTGCAGGGCCTGGAGACGCTTTCGTCGATGAGCGCGGGAGCACGGGCGGCCGCGGCCGTAAACGGCTCATATTTCGCCCTGAACGGCGAGATCATCGGGTTGCTGAAAATTAACGGCGAGATTGTCAGTTCTCCCAGCATCGCGCGGACGGCGGCGGGAATATTCCCCGACGGCCGGATCGCCTTCGAGCAGGTGAAATGGCATGGCTACGCCGAGCTGCCCGGCGGGCGTGCCGACCTCAGCGGCGTCAACCGCAGCCGCGGCGACAACGAGCTCATCCTGTATACCGGCTACTACGGTCCAACCACCGGCACCAACCCGTACGGCGCCGAATACGTGCTCGATCAGGACGGCCGTGTGACCGCCATCGGCCAGGGCAACACGCCGATCGGCGCCGGCACCATGATCCTGTCGGCTCACGGCGCCTCGGCCAAGGAACTGGCCGGCCTCAAGGTGGGCGACAAAGTCACCGTCCAGCAAAGCCTCGGCCAGGAGTGGGACGCCACCGTCCATGCCCTCGGCGCCGGGCCGATGCTCATCAAGGAAGGCAGCATCTACCTGACGACCAAAACGGAGGAATTCGGCAGCGACGTCGCCGGCGGCCGCGCTCCCCGCACCGCCATCGGCCTGACCAAGGAAGGGCAGATCCTCCTGGTAGTGGTCGACGGCCGCCAGGCCGCGAGCGCCGGCCTGACCCTGCTGGAACTGGCCCTGTTCATGCAGGAACTGGGAGCGGTCGATGCCATGAACCTGGATGGCGGAGGCTCAAGCGAAATGGTCATCAGCGACAAAACCGTCAACCGCCCCTCGGACGGGCGCGAGCGCAAGGTCGCGAACGCCCTGGCGGTCATCGCCGGCAGCCTTGCGAAATAACGGCGATAATGTATAATGAGTAGTAAGAAACGGAGGTGGGGAGAAATGTTCCGACCCAAGAGTGTAGCGGTTCTTACCGTTTTCCTGCTACTAGCGGCGGTGGCCTGGGCTATGGCGGCCGGCCCGCTTGTCGACCAGAAAGGCGTGCTGTCAGGCCGAGTGATGGCCGACGGCCTTGCCGTGCCCGGCGCCGGCGTCCGCGAAGGCGACGTCCTGGTGAGGGTCGAGAGCCTCACCGGCCCGGCGATCGCCGTCAGGGCGAATGTCGACGGGCAAGTAAGGGAAGTGTTGGTAAAACCCGGCGACACGGTCCGTACCGGCGATGTGCTGGTCAGGATCGAGCCTCGCAAATAGGGAAAGGATTGATTGAATGGCATTTGTATTCAGGTTATGCCGGGTAATATTGCTGTCGGTGCTGCTGTCGCTCCCCGCGGCGGTGGCCTGGGCTGCGCCCGAGATCATGCCGCTCGAAGAAGTCCGCGCCGGCATGCAGGGCGTCGCCAAGACGGTGGTGTCTGGGACCGAGATCGAAGAATTCGGCATAGAAGTACTAGGGATCATGAAGAATAAGGGGCCTTCCGGCGACCTGATTCTTGTCCGCACATACGGCGACCTCATCGACCGCACTGGCGGCATCGCCCAGGGGATGAGCGGCAGCCCGGTATACATAGGCAGCCGTCTGGTAGGCGCCGTAGCCTACGGGTGGACGTTCACCGACCATAAGATCGGCATGGTCACCCCCATCGCCGACATGCTCAAGCTTTGGGAACTGCCTGCGCCGAAAGTCCGCGTGCCTGAGGAGGAGGCAATCAAGCTCGAAGAGCCGGAAATCAAGACAGACGGGCAGCCCGGCGACAAAAAGCCCGACGGCGACAAGCCGCCGGCCGATGACGGCGTGAACAAAGCCGGGCAGGACCTCGAAGACGCCGCAACGCCGCTCATGGCCGCCGGGTTCGGCGAGCGCGCTCTCGCTCTCCTCACGGAAAAGCTGCGGCCCTACAAGCTGATGCCGTATGCCGTCGGCGACGCGCCCGACGGGGCTGAATTCGGGCCGCTGGAGCCCGGCAGCGCGGTGGGCGTGCAACTCGTCCGCGGCGACGTGAGCCTGGGCGCCATGGGCACGGTAACCTATACAGAAGGTGACAAGGTGCTGGCCTTCGGCCACCCCTTCCTCAAGAAGGGCAATACCGGCTACTTCCTGACGAACGCCTACGTATTCACGACCGTGAAAGGGATGGAGAATTCCTTCAAAGTCGGCGCCATAGGCCCCGCCGTGGGGACGATCAACCAGGATCGGGGCGCCGGCGTGGCCGGACAACTGGGCGTCTTCCCCAGCGTTGTCCCGCTGAGGATCAACGTCACCGACAGCGCCCTCGGCACCTCCCGCGACGCCGTCATCCAGGTGGTGCAGGACGAACAGCTTTTCCCCGTGCTGACGGCGGCTTCCGTGCTCAGCGTCCTCGAGAAGACGGCCGACAGGATCGGCGCCGGCACCGCCAAGGTAACCTTCGAGATTTCCGCCCGCAACATGCCGGGCGACGTGTTCAAGCGGGAAAACATGTTCTACAGCGCGGCCAACATCGGCGAGATGGCGATCAGCGAGCTGTACGAACTCATGGCCCTCTTGGCAGCG
Source organism: Sporomusaceae bacterium (assembly GCA_022839045.1). The sequence goes on along the minus strand of JALHDI010000063.1, from coordinate 1,918 downwards.
AACCAGTTTCAGGCGGTCGATGTCATCGACGTGCAGGTGGACGCAACGGTCGACCCCGAGCGGCGCACCGCCACCATCATGGAAGCGCATCCCAACGTCGCCTCGGCCAAGCCTGGGGATAAGATCGAGATAGCGGTAAGTCTCAAACCTTTCCGGGGCGAGATGATTACCGTCGAGGTTCCCTTCACCGTCCCCCGGGACCAGCAGCCCGGCCCGCTGACCCTCGAAGTCCGCGGCGGGGGGATGGTGCCCCTCCTTGAGCTGTTGGCCAAGCGCCAGAAGGGCGACGAGGAACTACTGCGGACCTTCGGAAAACTAAAGACCAAATCCTTCGACGATATGATCAAGGAATTGGCTGAGCGGGACCGCAATAACGACATCGTCGTGGAAGTGCTCAGCGGCGAAGCAGGCGAACTGCTCGGCGGCATGGGCGCGGCAAAGACGCCGGCCACGAAGCTCGACCCCATCCCCAAACCCAACGCCGCGGCCGGCCAGAACCAGAAGCCTCCGTGGTCCGGAAAGGGCTTGGAAGGGCTCAAGAAGCCTGATAAGAGCGCCGTCAGCACCGATTATATAATCGACAGCGACACCCAGGTGCTCATAAACGTGGAAAAGAGCGACGTTCCCGCCGGCAAGTCGGTGCTGTACGAGTGGAAAGTGGTAAAAGACGACGATCAGGAATAGCCGCTGTAAGGCTTCGGAAATGTTCCCCCGGGCAAAGATGTATTCCCCGGGGGAATTTCGCGTCTCAGGGGCTCGTATCGTAGCGCGCCACACGAAAACTGGGACGAGTTCTGCCTTTTCATGCCCACTACCGGCGCGCCTCTCCTGCCGCCAGATGACGAAGCGGACGATGGTGGCCCTCAGGGAGGACGGCAAGAGGGGGGGATAAGCCGGCGGAAGTACAGCAACAGCGAGAACATGTTTGTGATTACTATAATTAATGTACTTACAATATATATAGTCGAAGAGGCGAGCATGCCTGGGCATGGATTTGAGAGGCCGTATGGCGGATGGTGTCCGCATCCATAAATACCCGCCGGCGCGGGCGGGCAATAAGCAGGGAAAAAGCCGCTAAGCATTGAATATACCCAAAATACGGGCAAAAGGTACCGTTTACCGTAATGCCCCGCCCGGCGCCATCCAGAAAATGGTATTAAAACACCCGGGCTGGACGTAGAATGTACCAAATGCGTTCCGACTAATCTGTGCCGGCTTTGGGGCGCGAATGCCGCCGGCGATGCGAGGTCGTACCCCATGCTTATTTCCCTGCTGGAACGGATAGGCCGCCAAGTGATAGAAATTCTCGAACATACCGGCCAGGTAGTGCTGCTGGTCGGCAAAACGCTCGCAAGTTTGCGGCGGTCGCCGAACGCCGGCCATGTCCTGCGCCAGATGGCCCACCTGGGGGTCGACTCGCTGCCGATCGTCGCTCTCACCATGCTGTTCACCGGCATGGTCATGACGGTACAGATCGCCCACGAATTCATCAAGTACGGTGCGCAATCCTCGGTGGGCGGGGTTGTGGCGATCGCGGTCGGGCGGGAACTGTCCCCGGTGCTTACGGGCGTGGTGGCGGCCGGCCGGGTGGGCGCGGCCATCACGGCCGAGATCGGTTCGATGAAGGTGACCGAGCAGATCGACGCCCTGCGGGTGATGGCGACCAACCCGGTCGCCTACCTGATTGTGCCCCGGCTGATCGCCTGCGTGGTGATGCTGCCCGTGCTCGTGACCTTCGCCGACATGATCGGCACGGTCGGCGGCTACCTTGTCGCAACCCTGTACGCCGGCATCAATTCCTTTACTTTCCTAAATTCCATAAAAGTGTTCGCGGTGGTGAACGATGTAACCGGCGGGCTTATCAAGAGCATGTTTTTCGGCGCCATCATCGCCATCGTCGGCTGTTATAAAGGGCTGA
>JALHDI010000002.1 GCA_022839045.1 Sporomusaceae bacterium | reverse complement strand
TTTGCTGACTTATTTGAACGTCGACAGTCGTCCCACCTGCAATCCTGAATCAGTTTTCACAAATTGGAAATGATACTCCTTGTAAACCGGACCAAGCTGGTTTATAATAAACAAACCAGTTGGCAGACTTTGGATTGCCAACATCTGCGCGGGCGGGAAGCGGGCAGCGCCGCCGAAACCGGGGGCCTTCGGAGGCTCCTGTTTTTGAATTTCCCGGCTTAAGCGGCATATATGGGAGGGGTCGACTTGGACAAGCTGGACAAGCTCATGATTATCCCCCTGGGCGGTCTCGGCGAGATCGGCAAGAACCTCACTGTCTTCAGGTATGGCGACGATATCGTCGTCCTCGACTGCGGGCTGGCGTTCCCCGACGAAGACATGCTTGGCATCGACCTGGTCATACCCGACATGACCTACCTCATCGACAACAAGGACAAAATCCGCGCCGTCGTTCTGACCCATGGCCACGAGGACCATATCGGGTCGCTTTTCTATCTCCTGCGCCACGCCGACGTACCAGTGTACGGTTCCCGGCTCACGCTGGGTCTGGTGGAAGGGCGACTCAAGGAAAACAACGTCACCGACCACCGCCTGATCCCGGTCGCCGCCGGGGACACAATCAAGGCCGGACGGTTCGAAATCGGCTTCATCCGCGTCAACCACTCAATCGCCGACGCCCTGGGCGTCTATTTCCGTACGCCGGTGGGGGTGGTCGTCCACACCGGCGACTTCAAGATCGACCAGACCCCCGTCGACGGCAAAATCATCGACATCCACAAATTCGCCGAGCTCGGCGACCAGGGCGTGCTGGTCCTCCTGTCCGACAGCACGAACGCCGAGCGTCCGGGATACACCAAATCCGAGCTCACCGTCAGCGAAGCGCTGGACGAAAAGTTCGCCGCCGCCAAGGGACGGATTATCCTCACCACCTTCGCTTCCAACGTCTCCCGCCTGCAGCAGGCCATCAACGCCGGCTGCAAATACGGCCGCAAGGTCGCCGTGCTTGGCCGGAGCATGGTTAACGTCGTCACCAAGGCCATCGAACTGGGCTATATGATCGTCCCGGAGGGCGTGTTGATCGACATCGACGAGATCAACCGCTACCCCGCCAACCGCATCCTCATCCTGACCACCGGCAGCCAGGGCGAGCCGATGGCGGCCCTCAGCCGCCTGGCGACCGGCAGCCACCGGAACGTGGAACTCAACCCCGGCGATACGGTGGTTATCTCGGCCACGCCTATCCCCGGCAACGAGCGTTCGGTCGGCAGCGGCTCGGGGTTGAAGTTATCTACGAAAAATCGTCCGGCATCCACGTTTCCGGCCACGCCAGCCAGGAAGAACTTAAACTGATCCTCAACCTCGTCCGCCCCAAATATCTCATCCCCGTCCACGGCGAATACCGCATGCTGAAGAACCACGGCAAGATCGCCGAAGGCGTCGGCATCCCCCGGGAAAACATCTTCTTCGGCGAAAACGGGTATGTGTTCGAATTCACCGCCGAAACCGGCCGCCTCACCGGCAAGGTGCCCGCCGGCCAGGTCTTCGTCGACGGAGCCGGCATCGGCGACGTCGGCAACATCGTCATCAGGGACCGCCGCCAGCTATCCCAGGAAGGCGTCATGATCGTCGTCCTCGCCCTCGACAAGCAGCGGGGCTGCGTGGTATCCGGACCTGACATCGTCTCCCGCGGCTTCATCTACATGCGCGACTCCGAGGAGCTGATCAGGGATGCCCGCAAAGTCGTCAAAGACGTGCTGGAGCGCGGCGAAAACAAGCCGATAACCGAGTGGGCCCCGCTCAAAAGCAGCATCCGCGACTCGCTCGGTAAATACCTGTTCAACAAGACCGGCCGCAAACCGGTCATTCTGCCGATCATCATCGAACTATAACCACTACCGGGGAACACAAGAAACGCCCGGCTGCCGCAGCAGCCGGGCGTTTCTTGTACTAACTAGTCGAGAGAACCGTAATTATCGCTGTCATACTTCAGCAGCAACTCGGTCAGATGCTCGAGATGGCCTTTTTCCTCCTTCGCCACCAGATAGAATACCCGCCGAATATCTTCGCAGGGAATGTCGGCGAACTCCTGCTCATAGAGAATCACGGCTTCCAGCTCGCCTTTTATGTCCTGCCGCACGTTATTGAGGATGAGCTGACGGTCGTACTTGGGTTTATATGCCTGCATCGGACCTTGGGGGCCGAATTTCAGCCCTTTGTCCTCCTGGTGCTTTTCGTACTGATCGGGGTCGTATCTGCGCAACAGCTTAAGAAATATGCCGTAGTGCTTCTTTTCGTCACCCATGATGCTCCGCCAGGCGGCGTTGATCTCTTCCATGTTCGAATTGGCGATATGCTCGGCGTACCCGTTTATGGCTATAATCTCCGCGATCATCGCCTCGCGGATTCTGTTCGTGAAACTGTAGGCGCCCCCCTGCGGCTGACCGGCTGCGGTCGTGTAGCTCATGCCGATTCTCCTTCTTTCCACCACCGAATATAATTTCCGCACCTGATATTATGTTATGTCCCTGATATCCTCTTGGTGAAGGATTCGGCTACGTCGTCAGCCAGTCGCAAGGGAACATAATATTGATAATGGGAATATGATATAGCAACAATGCAGAGGAGAGAAAATGTTATGTATCCGGAATATCCTCCTTTCGGCAAAGCCGTCAAATGCCGAAAGCTGCCTGTTCAGGTTCCGCCGCAGCATCAGAACCGGGAACCCGGGCTGGAATATCTTATGGAGCCGCCGCCGATTGCGGAAAACCCGGAATATCTAGGCAGTAACAAACTCTGCGGGAAGGTCGCCGTCATTACCGGCGGTGACAGCGGCATCGGCCGGGCTGTCGCCATTGCCTTCGCCAAGGAAGGCGCCGACGTGGTAATCACCTACCTCTGTGAGCATCAGGATGCGCAAGAAACAAAATGCCGCGTCGAAGCACTCGGCCAAAGGTGCCTTGCCGTCGCGGGCGACTTGCGGCACGAAGCCTTGTCGGGCGAAATCGCGGCCACGACGGTCCGGGAGTTCGGGCGGATCGACATTCTGGTGAACAACGCCGGCGTGCAATTCCCGCAGACAAGTATTCTCGACATAACCGCCGAACAACTCGACCTAACCTTCAGAACGAATATATTCAGTTTCTTCTACATGACAAAAGCCGTCCTGCCGTTCATGCCGCCCGGCAGTTCGATCATCAACACCACCTCGATAACCGCCTACCAGGGCAACAAAATCCTCCTCGACTATTCGGCGACCAAAGGCGCAATCGTGTCCTTCACCCGTTCGCTATCCCTGAACCTGGAGCCGCGGTCCATCCGGGTGAACGCCGTGGCGCCCGGCCCCATCTGGACGCCGCTGATCGCCTCCAGTTATCCGGCCGACTATGTGGCCCTTCACGGCAGCGACACCCCCATGCAGCGCACCGGCCAGCCGTTCGAGCTTGCGCCGACCTATGTTTACCTGGCGTCGGACGACTCGCGGTATGTATCCGGCCAGGTACTGCACGTAAACGGCGGCACAATTACCCAGACCTAAGGCGGTTCCAAAAGCGCCCCGGAGTATCCGTCCGGATACTCCGGGGCGCTTTTGCGCGCGGACTTCGCCCCCCCTGCTATAGCGGAAACGGACAGGGACAACAATACCGGCCCGGGGCGCAAGGCGGATTGGGAAAACAATAGAGGCAATAACCGCCGGTCGTTTGCAGGGGCGGATAACCGTCACAAGCGGCGGCAACGTACGCCATATCGTCCGGCTCAATAATAGCGGGATGTTCACAGCCCTCGCAGGCGAACTTCCGCACCATCGCAGACCCTCCTTTCCCGGTAAACCCGTTCTGTTACATTTTATGTCAAAGCCGCGATTAAGTTACCATAATATTGACGTCATGCATACGACAGACTCGTTATTTCCAGCTCCATTTTCCTTCTGAAACCCGTGGCAAAATTTTTTTGCCCGACTTTGAGAAAAATTTCACAAAATATGTTGCAGGCCCACTGGCGAACGTGTACACTGAAAGTAAGTTAAAATTTTCACAATATCATTGGAGGTCACGCCATGAAAGCTGCGATCGACTTCGGGGAATTGGATGCGATTCTGACAAAGTACGGACACAAAGCAAACAACATCATCCCCATCCTCCAGGATACCCAGGCAAAGTACCGTTACCTCCCCCGCGAGGCCTTTTCCTATCTTTCGGAAAAGCTCGGCATGAGCACCGCCAGGATTTACAGCGTCGCGACTTTTTACGAGAACTTCTCCCTCGAACCCAAAGGCAAATATGTGATAAAGATCTGCGACGGCACCGCCTGCCACGTCCGGAAGTCCATCCCCATCCTCGAACGCCTGCGGAAAGAACTGGGACTGTCAGAAAGCAAGGTGACCACCGACGACCTCCTTTTTACGGTAGAAACCGTCTCCTGCCTCGGCGCGTGCGGGCTTGCCCCCGTGCTCACCGTCAACGACAAGGTCTACCCCGCCATGACGCCGGAGAAGGCCAGCGAACTGCTCGCGAAACTCAAGGAGGCGAACTGACATGCTGCTAACCAGGGAAGACCTGCGAAGCGCCCGGGTAAAATACAAAACCGCCCTCGACGCCCAGCAAAAGAAGATTCTCGTCTGCGCCGGCACGGGCTGCGTCGCCGGCGGGTCGCTCGCTATCCACGCCGAGCTCGTCCGGCTGATTACCGAACAGGGCCTGACCTGCGCCGTCAGTCTCGAACACGAGCCCCACGGCGAAGAGGTGGGCGTCAAGAAAAGCGGCTGCCACGGCTTCTGCGAGATGGGGCCGCTGGTCAGGATCGAGCCGCAGGGCTGGCTGTATATCAAGGTCAAGCTCGAGGACTGTGTCGAGATCGTCGCCGAGACGATCGTCGGCGGCCGGTTCATCGAACGGCTGGCCTATAAGAAGAACGGCCACACCTACCCGACTCAGGAAGGCATCCCCTTCTACAAGAAACAGACCAGGCTGGTGCTCGAGCACTGCGGCCACATCGATGCCACCTCGCTAAAAGAGTACCTGGCCATCGGCGGCTACAGCGCCTTCGAAAAAGCCCTCTTCGCCATGACACCCGACGAAATCGTCAAGGAGATCGACGAATCCAATCTCCGCGGCCGCGGCGGCGGCGGCTACCCGGCCGGCCGCAAATGGTCCCAGGTCAAACGGCAGAAAGAGCCGCAAAAGTACGTCGTCTGCAACGGCGACGAAGGCGACCCGGGCGCGTTCATGGACAGGAGCGTCATGGAAGGCGACCCCCACAGGATGCTCGAAGGCATGATAATCGCCGGCTTCGCCTGCGGCGCCTCGCAAGGCTACATCTACGTGCGGGCCGAGTACCCCCTGGCAATCGACCGCCTGGAGACGGCAATCGCCGAAGCCAGGGAATGCGGCCTGCTCGGCAAGAACATCCTCGGCTCCGGGTTCGACTTCGACATCTCGATAAGCAAAGGCGCCGGCGCTTTCGTTTGCGGCGAGGGCAGCGCCCTCACCGCCTCCATCGAAGGCAACCGCGGCATGCCGCGGGTCAAGCCGCCCCGCACCGTCGAACAAGGGCTGTTCGGCAAACCCACCGTCCTCAACAATGTCGAGACCTTCGCCAACGTGCCGCTCATCATGCTCAAGGGCGCCGCCTGGTATAAGACCGTCGGCCCGGAGAAAAGCCCCGGCACCAAAGCCTTCGCCCTCACCGGCAACATCGAGAACACCGGTCTGATTGAAGTCCCCATGGGCACCACCCTCAAAGAGGTTATCTTCGACATCGGCGGCGGCATCCGCGGCGGCGCGGGCTTCAAAGCCGTGCAGATCGGCGGCCCCTCCGGCGGCTGCCTTACCAGCCAGCACCTCGACCTGCCGCTCGACTTCGACTCGCTCAAAAAAGCCGGCGCCATGATCGGCTCCGGCGGGCTGGTCGTCATGGACGAGCACACCTGCATGGTCGAAGTGGCCCGTTTCTTCATGAACTTCACCCAGAACGAATCGTGCGGCAAGTGCCTGCCGTGCCGCGAAGGCACCAAGCGTATGCTTGAGATCCTCGAACGCATCGTTGCCGGTCAGGGCGAAGCGGGCGACATCGACATGCTGCTCGAACTGGCGGACACCATCTCTTCCACCGCCCTGTGCGGCCTCGGCAAGACCGCCGCCTTCCCGGTGGTCAGCACGATCAAATACTTCCGCGACGAGTACGAGGCCCATGTGAACGAAAAGCGCTGTCCTTCCAAGACCTGCCAGAAGCTGAAACGGATAGTCATCGATCCCGCGCTCTGTAAGGGTTGCTCGAAATGCGCGCGCCTCTGCCCGGTCGGCGCCATCTCCGGCACCATCAAGGAGCCGTTCGTCATCGACGCCGGCAAGTGCGTAAAATGCGGCGCGTGTCTCGAATCATGCGCTTTCAAGGCGATAAAGGAGGACTGACGCCATGAGCACCGAGTTCATGCTGATCGACAACATCCCGGTGGAAATAGCCGGGGAAAAGAATATCCTCGCCGTCATCCGCAAGGCCGGAATCGAGCTGCCTACCTTCTGCTACTACTCGGAGCTGTCGGTCTACGGCGCCTGCCGTATGTGCGTCGTCGAAGACAAGTGGGGCGACATCCACGCTTCCTGTTCCACCCCGCCCAAGGCCGGCATGGAGATCCGCACCAACACCCCCCGGCTGCGGAAATACCGCAAAATGATCCTCGAACTCTTCCTCTCCAACCACTGCCGCGACTGCACCACCTGCGAGAAGAACGGCAAGTGCAAGCTGCAGGAACTGGCCCAGCGGTTCGGCATAAAGAAGGTCCGCTTCAACAACACCTCCGGCGAGCCCGACCTCGACACCTCTTCGCTGTGCATCGTCCGCGACAAAAGCAAATGCATCCTTTGCGGCGACTGTGTGCGGATGTGCGACGAGGTCCAGAAAGTCGGCGCCATCGACTTCGCCTACCGCGGCTCGAAGATGCGCGTCAGCCCGGCCTTCGACGAACCGATCGCCAGCACCAACTGCGTCGGCTGCGGCCAGTGCGCGGCCGTCTGCCCGACCGGCGCCATCGTCGTCCGCGACGACACCGCCAAACTGTGGCAGGACATCAGTGACAAGGACGCCAAGGTCGTCGTGCAGATCGCCCCGGCGGTCCGGGTAGGCATCGGCAAAGAGTTCGGCCTCGCCGAAGGCGAGAACGTCATGGGCCGCATCGTCGCCGCCCTGCGGCGCATGGGCTTCGACGAAGTGTTCGATACCTCCACCGGCGCCGACCTCACCGTCCTCGAAGAAGCGGGCGAATTCCTGGCAAGGCTGCAGCAGGGCGAAAAATTGCCGCTGCTCACCTCCTGTTGCCCGGCGTGGATCCAGTACGCCGAAAACAACTATCCCGAGCTTATGGCTAATATCTCCACCTGCCGGTCGCCGATGCAGATGTTCGCCTCGGTACTCAAGGAACATTACCGTCATTCCAACCGGCGGGTCGTCGTCGTGGCCGTCATGCCCTGCACCGCCAAGAAATTCGAGGCTGCCCGCGACGAGTTCCAGGAAAACGGCGTTCGCAACGTCGATTACGTTATAACCACCCAGGAACTTGTCAAGATGATCCGGGAAGCCGGCATCGTATTTTCCGAAGTCGAGCCGGAATCGGTCGACATGCCGTTCGGGGCCACCAGCGGCGCCAGCGTCATCTTCGGGGTTACGGGCGGCGTCACCGAGGCGGTGATACGGCGCTTGGCGGATGACAAATCGGTCTCCGCGCTCAGGGCGCTCGCCTTTACCGGCGTCCGCGGCCTGCAGGGCGTTAAGGAAGCGAGCATCGAGTACGCCGGCCGCGAAGTGAAGATCGCCATCGTCAGCGGCCTCAAGAACGCCGATAACCTCATCAGGCGGATGAAGAGCGGCGAGAAGCACTACGATTTCATCGAAATCATGGCCTGTCCTAGCGGCTGCATCGCCGGCGCCGGCCAGCCGGTCACCAACGAGGAGGGCAGAAAGCGCCGCAGCGCCGGCCTGTACGACTCCGACCGCATGAGCAGCATCAAACGTTCGGAGGAAAACCCGGTGATAATGGCCCTCTACGGCGGCCTGCTCAAGGGCAAAGTGCACAAACTGCTCCATGTGGAGTATCGCAGAAAGGCGTGAGTGCATTATGAAAATCAGGGTCTGCATCGGCAGCGCCTGCCACCTGAAAGGCTCCTACAACGTCATCAACTCCCTCCAGCAATTGGTCGAAGAATACCGCGTCGCCGACGAGGTCGAAATCCACGCCTCCTTCTGCCTCGGCGTCTGCTCCCAGGCGGTATCGGTAAAAATCGACGAAGGCGACGTCCAGAGCGTTTCCGGAGCGACGGTGCGGGATTTCTTCGTGGAGAACGTCCTGCCCGCAGTACGGCGGCCGGGCTGCACACAAGCGAAGCAATAGGTACAAACGCAAAGCTTCCGAGGATTATCCTCGGAAGCTTTCGTCTTTTTCCCGCAGGCAGACTGCCGGGGTCTCAGGCGCCCTTCCCGTAGCCTATTCCATCCGTTCCCCGGCCGGCGACCGGCTCGATATCCTTCTCCACCCACAGCGGGTTGTGGTCCGCGGCTTCGGCCAGCGGCTGAGTGCCGTCGCCGAACATCGCCTTGAACTCGCCCCAGTTGTAGACGCCGAGGAACATGTGAACGGCGAGGAAGAGGCCCATATAGAGGCCAAGGACAAGATGGACGGTGTTGGCGATTCTGATAAGCTCTTTGGGAGCCATCGGAATAAAGGCGTACAGTATCCAGCCGGTGACGATGAGTACGGGGCCGAAGAACAGCAGGCAGAGGCCGAAGATCTTCTGGCCGGAGTTGACCTTGCCCATGGGGGGTACGGGGATCTTTTTGCCGAGCAGCATCTTCTGCGGGTAGCCGCCGCCCACAAGCAGCCAGCCGACGTCGCGGTCGTCCCAGGAGAAGTTGCGCCGGATGAAACCGGCAATGCGGTCGAGGCAGAACAGGGCGTACAGGGCGCAGGCAGCGGTGAGGACGGCGGCGCCGGCGATGTGGATTTTCATCGCCAGGTTGACGAAGTCCTCGCTCCCCGGTTTGTACCAGATGATGAAGCCGGTGAAGGCCGCCGGCAGGAAACCGAAGATGAGTCCCCAGTGGAAGAGGCGGGAGCACAGGGAGTGCTTGAGGACGCGCGGTCCGTCGCCATGGTGGGCCATCAGCTTTTCCCTCCCAGCTTGGTGCGGTCGACGTAGCGGGTGTGGAACAGTCTCTCCGCCAACGGGCTCAGGGGCTTGCCGGCGAACCTGCCGTACATTTCGGCGACCGCCGGATTGTTGTGGCTCTGGCGTATTTTCGCCTTGACGTCGTCCTTGTACATGCCGGCGGCGCGCATCTTTATGTATTTGGTGCGGTCGACGAAGATGTCGGTGGTTACGTAGGCGCCGGCCCACAGGAGAGCGGCTCCCGCGCCGGTGAGACCGAGAAACTCGCGGCGGGACACCTTGATCGCTTTTTCCACATAATCGTAATTGGCCATGTCGATACCTCCTTATGACCAAGGAAGGACCATTTTAAATTTGTCGATCCACGACGTCCCCATCGGGTTGATCGGCTGGCCGCCGCCGTTGACGCAGCCGCCGGGGCAGTTCATCACCTCGATGAAATGGTAGGGTGACTTGCCGGCGGCGACGTCGGCCACCACTGGAGCGAGGTTCTCCTTGATGCCGTGGACCACGGCCACCTTGAGGGTGATTTCCCGGCCGGTCCTGGCGTCCTTCATGGTTACGCTCGCCTCCTTTACGCCCTTGAGGCCGCGCACCGGGGAAAACTCGAGAGTCGCAAGCTCCTGGCCGGTGATGATGAAATAAGCGGTCCTCAGCGCCGCCTCCATGACGCCGCCGGTGTTGCCGAAGATCGTGCCGGCGCCGCTGTAGCGGGCGAGCGGGTTGTCGGCGTCGGTAAAGCCCGCGGCGGCGGTCAGGGAGATATTCATCTTTTTAAGCAGCCTGGCTAAGTCGCGGGTCGTGAGGACGGTGTCGACGTCCGGGTAGCCGCCTTCCTTGCCCTGCTTGCGCCAATAAGCGGCCGCGCTGGCGAATTCGGGCCTTGACGCCTCGAATTTCTTGGCGGTGCAGGGCATGATGCCGACGACATACATGTTCTCAGGCTCGACTTTGAAAACTTCTCTAGCGCCGTAGGTTTTCGCGAGGGCGCCGGCCATCTGCTGGGGCGATTTTGCCGAGGAGAGATGGGGCAATATTTCGGGGTGGTAAAGCTCGGCGTGGCGAACCCATGCCGGGCAGCAGGAGGTAAACTGGGGCAGCGGTCCGAGGTCATGGCCGTGGGCCGGTTCGCCCATTGCATAGTGGCGGATCTTGGCGATCAGTTCGCTACCTTCCTCCATGATGCACTGGTCGGCGGCAAAATTGTTGTCGAAGATTTTGAAACCGGCCTGCTTCATGGCTCCATAAAGTTTTTCGGTAGTGAGAGTGCCTGGTTCCAGCCCGAATTCTTCGCCGATGGCGACGCGGACGGCGGGGGCGATGACGCCGACGACGGCGGCTCGACCGTCTTTTAACTTGGCAATGACAGTATCGACGCTGTCGGCGGTGTCCCGGGGCGCGCCGAAGGGACAATTCACCAGACACTGGCCGCAGAAAAGGCATTTTTCGGTGTCTACGCTATGCACGGCGCCGTACTTGCCGGTGATGGCGCCGGTAGGACAGAACGCCTTGCAGGAATCGCACCCCTTGCACTTCCTGCGGTCAATCTCGATGACGGACGCCAGTTCTCGCTGTTGAAATCCTTTCATAGAACCCCCTCCATCGGTATGGTGGTCAGGCCACTATATAAATAGTAGGTTATGTCGTTATAACTTGTCAATGAATTTTTTCAATATTATGAAAGTGAAAAAAGGCACAAAGTTCCATCCCCGGAAATTCTCACGTCTTTATATAACACTAATGACCTCTTGAGACATTCAGCGAACCACGCTCTTTGTTCGCGCTTCTTGAAGGAATATTCTTCATACTATAGAAAAAGGTGTAATTAGCACTATAGGAGCTGCTATGAAACAACAAATTGTCCGATGAAGCGAAGTTTCCCGGTAGTTTTCAATCCAGCCGGCGTTTACATGCGAGCAGATAGGAGAGGGTAAGGTGAAAATTGTTTCGCATCAGGAGAAGGATTGTCTGGTAATAAAGGTGGACGGGCGGATGGATATCGCCACTTCCCCGGAATTCGAGAAAAGCTGCGCGGCCTTGATGGAACAGGGCCACCATAAAGTCGTCATCGACTTTTCCGGTCTCGAATACATCAGCAGCGCCGGCCTGCGCAGCATCCTGGCCTGCGCCAAAAAACTCAAAAGCGGCGGCGGCAGCCTGTCCCTGTGTTCGTTGACCGGTCTCGTGAAGGAAGTGTTCGACCTCTCGGGGTTCGACAACTTCCTGCCGGTCTTCGCGGATGTCGAGCAGGCTCTGGCGGGTGGCGGTAAATGACAGAGTCAGCGGAACGCATCTTCACCGCGAGCATCGAGAATATCCCCCAGATGGTGGCGTTCGTGGCCGAAAACGCTACGGCGATCGGCGTTCACCCCCGGCGGGTGATGCACCTGGAACTGGCCACCGAGGAAGCGGTCACCAATATCTGCAGCTATGCTTACGAAATTCCGCCGGGCCTGGTGTCCATCCGGGTCGCGCGTGCCGACGACGCCGTACGGGTCGAGTTCATCGACAACGGCGTTCCTTTCGACCCATTGGCCGCGGATGCGCCCGACCTCCAGGCCGACCTGGAAAGCCGGGAAGTCGGCGGCCTGGGAATTTTCCTCATCAGGCGCCTGCTCGATGAGGTTCACTACCATCGCCGCGACAACAGAAACATCCTGTCGCTGGTAATCAAACATGCGCCTGCATAAAACCGCCGTTATCTTCCTGGCTGCTTTTTTAGCGACTGCCCTGGTGTTTCCGGCCTCTCCGGCCGTCGCGGCGGAAAAGCCCGTCAAAATGATGCTCCAATGGACCCACCAAGCCCAGTTCGCCGGTTATTACGTCGCCGCCGCCAAGGGCTTTTACAAGGCCCGGGGCCTCGACGTCGCCATTATGCAAGGCGGTCCTGGCCTGGACCCGATGAACGAATTGGCCGACGGCAACGCTGACTTTGTAACCACCTGGCTGACCACCGCCCTCATTCGCCGGGAAGCTGGCCTTCCCGTAATTAACGTGGCCCAGATCGTCAACAGCTCGAACCTGCTGCTGATCAGCTGGAAGAACCAGACCGGCGAATCCTCCAAAGATCTCAACGGGCGACGGATAAGCCTCTGGGAGGGAGATTTCCGGGCGCCCTACCTTTCTTGGCTGCAGGCTGAGGGTGTGGAAGTAGCGACTATTTATCCCCAATACTATTCGGTCAACCTTTTCCTGCGCAATGGCGTGGACGCCTGTTCCGCCATGTACTATAACGAGTATCACATGCTATATCAGGCCGGCGTGGACGAGGACGACCGCACGGTTTATTTTTTGAGAGACTACGGGTTCGGGTTCCCCGAGGATGGGATCTACTGCGCCGAGTACACCCTCAGGCACAGTCCGGAAACGGTCGCCGCCTTCCGCGCGGCGTCGCTGGACGGCTGGCGGTATGCGGCCGAGCACCCCGACGAAGCTCTGGAAATCACCATGGAATATGTCACCGCCGCCAACGTTGCCACCAACCGCGCCCACATGAAATGGATGCTGGGAAAAATCCTGGCAAGCATCGTGCCCGGCGCCGGCGACGACTGGACGCTCGGCGAACTGGCCCGGGCGGATTACGAGAAAACGGTTCTGATGATGAAGGGGCAGGCGATGCTGACCAGCCCGCCCCCGTACGAGGTGTTTACCGGCGAGGTGACGGCCCGTGTTCCTTAACATGAGTATCCGCTGGCGGCTGTTCGCGTTTGTGCTGGCAGCCGCCGGCATAATCCTGGCGGCGGTCATCGGCTACGGCTACCTTGAGGCGCGCCAACTCCTGGAGGAAGAACTTGAGGCCAAGGCCTGGCAGCTTTCAAACGCCACCGCCAACAAAATAGTCACGGTCGAAAAGGCGGTGGAGAAAGTGGCCGGCGGCCTAGCATCGGCCACGGTAGTGCGTCCCGAGGCGCACAACGACCTTTATCCACTGCTTGAGCGGCTGCTGGCCGAAAATGAGGAGGTATCGGGGATCGCCGTGGCCTGGGACCCCGCTTACCGGGGCCAAAACGGAGGCGGCGTCTCCCCGTCCGTATACCGGGTCGGCAACCGGATATCGCGGGGCGACCTGGCGGCGGACAACGCCAATTACCCTGTCACCGACTGGTACGCCCTGCCGCGCAACCTCCTCCGCCCATGCTGGAGCGAACCCTATTCGGCCGGCAGCGACTCGCTGATGGTGACCTACTCCATCCCCCTTTATGGCAAGTCAGGTCACAGCTCCTTCATCGGCGTGGCGAAGTGCGACGTATCGCTTGAGTGGCTGCACGAACTCCTGCTGACGCTGCCGCTGGAGCAGAACGGCTACGCTTTTCTGTTGTCGCGAAACGGCACTTATGTCGCCCACCCGCAAAAAAATTACATCCTGAAAGAAAATATCTTCAGCCGGGCCGAGGAACAGGGCAACGCCCTCCTTCGCAAGCTCGGCCGCGAAATGGTGAAAGGACGCAGCGGGTTCATCCGCTACGACAGCATCGTCAGCGACGAGGAAGGCTGGCTGCTCTATCAGCCGATATCGTCCACTGGTTGGGTTCTGGGCGTGTTCTTCCCCCAGGAGGCGATGACCGCCAAGGTCGTCGAGCTTAGCCGCAAGGAAGCGGCGATCGGCCTGGTCGGTTTCCTGTTGCTCCTTCCGGTGATGCTGCTAATCGCCCGCTCCATCACCCGACCGCTGCTTCAGCTAGATAAGGCCGCGAGGATACTCGCCACCGGCGACCTTGATGCGCCCCTCCCTGAACTCCGCGGCAGAGACGAGGTCGCCCGGCTGGCCGACTCCTTCACCGCCATGCGCGACGAGCTCAAGGTCCACATGGCAATGCTGGAAAAAACGGCAGCCAACCGCGAACGGATCGAAAGCGAACTCAGGATCGCCCGCGATATTCAGATGGGCCTGGTCCCCAAAACCTTCCCGCCCTTTCCCGCCCGGCAGGATTTCGAACTTTACGCGGTTATGAACCCGGCCCGCCAGGTCGGCGGAGACTTCTACGACTTTTTCATGCCTGACGACGAACACCTGTGCATAGCCATCGGCGACGTTTCCGGCAAAGGCGTCCCTGCGGCGCTCTTCATGGCCGTAACCCGCACCCTGCTGCGGGCCTTTCTCCAGAACGGCGACTCCCCCGGCGATGCTTTGCGCCACCTCAACGACGACCTCGCTCAGAATAACGACTACTGCATGTTCGTCACCGTTTTCTGCCTGGTAGTGCATCTGCCCAGCGGCCGCTGCCGCTTCGCGAACGGCGGTCACAACCTGCCCTGCGCGATCCGCGCCGACGGTACGATCGACCACCTCCCCAAGACGCAGGGAGCCGCGCTGGGGGTCATGGAAGGACTCCAGGTTGCCGAAAGCGAAACCGTCCTGGCCCGGGGAGACACCTTATTCTTCTACACCGACGGCGTCACCGAAGCCATGAACCGCCAACAAGAACTGTTCGGCGACGACAGGCTGGCGGAAGAATTGTCTCGGCGGCGGTCGCAAAACTGCACAGACCTGCTAGGCGCGGTGGCCGCGGCCGTGACAGCCCACGCGGACGGCGCCGAACAGTCGGACGACATAACGATGGTGGCTTTCCGTTATTACGGGCAACGCTAGAATGGGTATCCCCCTCGACAATAACAGGCGCCGGTACCTTCCGGGTACCGGCGCCTGTTTTGCGCATCCAGTTCACTTATCCTTTGCCGTCGCCGATGCGGTGGATTACGCCGCACGTCCTGTAGAACGTCGCCATATAGCACCGCTTCTTTTTGGCGTAACCGCGTAGTTTCCGTTCCGCCGACGGAATCAGGCCTACCGGTCCGATGGCAACCAATTCGGCGAACAAGGCCTACTCCCCCTCCAGACTAAGCTTGTTGCGGCG
This sequence comes from Sporomusaceae bacterium, assembly GCA_022839045.1. Next base: position 61,031 of record JALHDI010000002.1, on the reverse strand, counting down.
CCATGAAAAACAATGCCCTCCGCGGCAATCTTGTTTTTCCCCATCACCGGGAACCACCGCCCTTGGGCGGTGGTTTCTCTCCAAAGTCTCTAACTCTCGAAATACTCCTTTATCTCGCGGTGCTGTTTCGCCAGGTAATCCATTATCGCCGTCTGCAACGCGCTGACGCTCAGGTCGGAGCAATGCCGTTTCGCCGCCGGCAGCCCTCCTAGAGCGTTAATCACATCTTCTTCGGTGATCTTGAGCGCCTCTTTGATAGTCTTGCCCCTAGCGAGCATGGTCGTCAGGCTGCCGGCGGCGATTGCCGCCCCGCACCCGTTGGCCAGGAAACTGATATCACGGATGATATCCCCGCAGACGCGGATAAACATTGTGAACTTGTCGCCGCATTCGCCGTTGTATACGCAGCCCACTCCGTTCGCGTCAGGCATATGCCATGCGTTGCGCGGCATCATGTAGTGTTCCATCACCTTCTCGGAATACATAAGATCCCTCCCCATATTAGTATATACAAGGGAAACGCGAGGATCTCCTGCTCGCCGGAAAGTATACACGCGTAGCGCAAATCCCCCTGGCGCGGTTTATTTCGGGGAAACGCCGGACGCTTTCCTGGTGATGCCATTTTCCCGGATATAGTCCATCAATAGTTCTGCTGTCCGGCCGGTGATCTTCAGGCAGCCGCGCAGATGGTCCTTGGTATCGAAAGGATGCGGGTTGAGCGCCCGACAACACGTCCCCCCGAAATTCCCGCTGAACCGGTCGTGGAAGTCCGCGCTCACGCGGTAAGCTTCGTCGCGGCTCTCCTCATTACTCCTTCGCCCCTGGAGCGCTCCCAGCACCATGATCGAAGCCGCCAGCGCCCCGCACACACAGCCCGAGTGTCCTATGCCCCCGCCGAATCCGGCGGCGAGCCTCATGGCGTCGTCACCCAGCCCGAGATCGAGCGCCGTGTTGAACGACCGCAGAATCGCCTCGGCGCAGTTGTAGCCTTCCCGGAAATTCTGCCCCGCTATCTGCTTGACGTCAGGTTGCTCACTATCCATATATTCTCCTCCTCCAGATCAACCGCGCGTTATTACTCAAGGACAGGTATCATAAGCAGGCTCGCCCGGGTTGATCGTTCATGCAAAAAGATTTCTTACTCTCGGGCCGCTATTCCTGCCGAATCATCATAATTTAATCGGAAATGCGGTGCGAAAAAAGCGTTTCACCCCGCCAAGGGAACCGCCCCCTGTTCCGGACGAAGCGTTCCGCTCCAGGCAGGAATCCGCCCCCGAAGAATGGAATATGGATATGATCGCGGATAAGCAATGTGGCAAGCGCAGCCGCTTACTAGGTAGCGCCTGATCAGCACAAGCCCCGACAGGAGGTTCAGCATGGGAAAAATACTATCGCTCAACATCAGCGCGGCAAGGGGTATCGACAAGACAAGTGTGCCCGAAGCGGAGGTAATCCGCGGGTGGGGTCTGAAGGGCGACGCTCACGGCGGCGACTGGGACCGCCATGTCAGCATTTTCCCCGTCGAAGCCCTCAGTAAGGTTCCCCCCGAAAAATGGGACGAGGTCAACGGCGGCGGCTATACGGAGAACATCACCATCAGCGGCATCCCCCTCGATCGGCTGACGGCCGGCAAAACGGTGAAAGTCGGCGAAACCGCGTCGATCAAAATCCTCTACATCGGCAAAGAGGAATTCAAGGAAAAGGGCCGCCCCTACATCGTCAGCCGGGAAGGGCGCTTCGGCACGGTCGTGACAGGCGGCGCCGTCAAGGTCGGCGACCGCGTCGAGGTTGTCGACGACTAGGGGCAATACCAGCCCCTCACCTCTCGCCGGCGACGGCGAGGCGCCTGAAGAGCAAAATCCTCTCCACCTTAACCGTCACTCTTGAGAACTGGGTCGCCAGGCTGTCACGGTAATAAACGATAATGCCGTCGATTTCCACCCGCTCATAGGTCTCGCTGCGCGGCGGTTTTCCCAGTCGCACGGACGGGAAGCGGGGACTCGACCCGCATTTGCCGCCGCTTCACACCCCGCCGGGTCGTTCGACGACGCTCAGGGTGACGCTTTTGTTCCGCGCCTTGGCCGTTATATACTCCCTGGCCGCATCCTCAATAACAAGTTCCATGATATCCTCCAACATAAAAAGGGTCTTTACTCTTATAATAAACCACAGTAACGCCGCTTTCAACGGTTATGCCAAGCCTTCCGGAATATTCGGAGGCTTGGCATACTGCACTTCAGACGTCTGTGAAGCATCGGGGCGGGCGGTTCGTCAACCGCGAATGCGGCTCGGGGGCCAGGGTGCTGCTCGACGAGCAGCTGCGCGCCCACGGCATCGACCACCGCGACATCGTCGGCTACAACCAGGAGGAGATGAGCCATCTGGCGGTGGCCAGCCGCATCGCCAGAGGCGAAGCCGATGTGGGCCTCGGCATTGAAAAGGCCGCCCTGCAGGTGCGGGAAATCGATTTCGTCCCCCTGCAAAAGGAACGGCACGACCTGGTGATTCGCCGGGAAGACGCGGACAAGCCGCATTTCCAGGCCTTGCTGACCGTGCTGCGCCCACCGGGTTTCCGCAACGAGGTTGACGGCATGGGTGGGTTACGACCTCACCCACACCGGCGAGATACTCGCTGAAACCTGAGCAGGCTCCCAACAAAAAATCACCCGCTCCGCTGGCGGGTGATTTTTTTATCAGTACAAGGTATTCTCTCTTCAATATTTGAAGAACTATGGGAGACATATTTCCTTGCCTTTCGGCCTCATACTAGGGACAAGAGAAATTTCTCCGGGTGCCGCCCGCGGGCAGACAGATTCAACGTTGGGTAGTGTGAATCCGATGTTAGTTAAAGGGGAAAAAGATGGCAAAAGAACAAGCACCGACAGATGCCGGATGGAATTTCGACAACAGCTATGCCCGTCTGCCGAAACCGTTTTATAGCCTTCTCCGCCCGACCCCCGTGAGATCGCCGCAATTGATTATCCTCAACCTTCCCTTGGCAACATCCCTGGGACTGAATATCCAGGCGCTGCAAAGCGGGGATGGCGTGGCGGCACTGGCCGGCAACCGGGTTCCTGCAGGAGCTTTGCCGCTTGCGCAAGCTTACGCGGGGCACCAATTCGGGCATTTTACCATATTGGGGGACGGCCGGGCCATTTTGCTCGGCGAACAGCTTACTCCCCTTGGCGAACGGTTCGATATCCAGCTCAAGGGCTCGGGCAGGACGCCATACTCCCGCGGCGGCGACGGTCGCGCGGCACTCGGACCGATGCTACGCGAATACATCATAAGCGAAGCAATGCATGCCCTTGGCATCGCCACCACCCGCAGCCTCGCCGTGGTGTCGACTGGCGAACCGGTAATCCGGGAAACCATACTGCCTGGCGCGATTCTTACCCGCGTGGCGGCCAGTCATCTTCGCGTCGGCACCTTCCAATATGCCTCGGCATGGGGAACCCTTGCCGATATCCGTGCTCTGGCCGACTATACGCTGAAGCGCCACTTTCCGGACGTTGAATTTAACGAGAATCGCTATTTTACGCTTCTTAAGGCGGTAATCGAGCGCCAGGCCGCGCTGATCGCCAAATGGCAACTAATCGGCTTCATCCACGGAGTGATGAACACCGACAACATGACCCTCAGCGGCGAAACCATCGATTATGGTCCCTGCGCTTTTATGGATACCTACGACCCGGCAACGGTATTCAGTTCCATCGACGTCAACGGGCGGTACGCTTACGGCAAGCAGCCGCCCATCGCCGGCTGGAACCTCGCGCGCCTTGCCGAAACCCTGCTGCCGCTGCTGCATCACGATGAAGCGCAGGCGGTTAATTTGGCTCAGGAGGCGCTTTCTGCATATTCAGGGCTGTATCACCGCAACTGGCTCGCAGGTATGAGGGCAAAACTGGGCATATTCAACGAAGAAACCGAGGACATAACCCTGATTGAAGACCTCCTCCTCATCATGAAGAACCATCAGGCGGACTATACCAATACCTTCCGCGGGTTAACCATCGGCACGCCGGAGGAAACGGCCCTGTTCGGCATTCATGAATTCGCCCGCTGGCGCGAACGATGGCAGGCCAGGCTGGGAAGGCAACGGGAGTCCGCAGCCGCTTCGACTCAACTGATGCGCGACACCAACCCGGCGATAATCCCCCGCAACCACCGGGTCGAAGCCGCTCTTGAAAGCGCGGTAAACAACGGCGACTACACCGTTATGGACCGGCTCCTCGCTGTCCTTTCACGCCCCTATGCCTACTCCGCCGAACAGGTTGAGTACTCATCGCCGCCCGGGCCCTCCGCCTGTCCTTACCGAACCTTTTGCGGCACGTAATCCGGCTGCGCTTCCGGCGAGAAGCGCTTCGCTAGGCTAAAACCTCCGCCGCCAGCATAAACATTAGTATGCACATTGACTCGCGGAGGGAGCACCATGGTCTTTCTCTACGCTTTTATAGCCGTGCTGTGCCTCGGCCTTGCCCCTTTCTTCGGTAAATCGGTCATCAATTGCATTAATCCTCTCACCGCCTTCGCCATCAGAACCGTCATCGCCGCCATCCTCGTCCTTGTCTGGCTACTGCTTAGCCACAGCTATTTCGATATAAAAAACCTTCCCTGGACTTTCTGGGTCATCGTCACCCTCGAAGCCGCGATTGCGGCCGTATTCGCCGACCTCGCCTATTTCTACGCCCTCGAAAAAGGCTCCATCAATCAGGTCGCCCTCGTAATCTCCTGCGCTCCGCTGATTACAATGCTAACTGGTTATGTTGCCTTTGATGAAATGGTATCCGGCAAGCAGATTGTCGGCGCGCTGCTCATCACCAGCGGCCTGGTCATCATCAACATCGATTTCTGAACCGACGATGGGAGCCCGCATCCGCCGCCAGGGCCTGCGCTCAGCTCCCTATCCCCGCTCAAGTCTCTCTCCGCACAGTTTACAGAAAGCAGCGTCCCCGTCATGGTCTTTGCTGCCGCAGCCGGCACAAACCGCCTTCGGGCTCTTCCGGCGCGACTGCTGCGCCAGTTCCACCGTCACGATGCCGGTCGGTACAGCGATAATCCCGTACCCCAGAATCATAACCATGGCTGCCAACGCCCGCCCGACTAAAGTCGTCGGCGTTATATCGCCGAAGCCCACCGTCGTGAGCGTCACGATCGCCCAGTACATTCCCACCGGGACGCTGGTAAAACCATTCTCCGGCCCCTCGATCATATACATCAGCGTTCCGATGACTACGACCAGCGTCAGCACCGTGCTGAGAAAAACGGTGATTTTGAACCTGCTCGCTTTAAGCGCCCGGGTGAGAAGCTGGGCCTCGCCGACGTAGCGGCCGAGCTTCATTATCCGGAAAACCCGCAGCAGCCTCAGCACCCTGATAACCAGGAAATACTGCATCCCGAAGCTGAACAGGCTGAGATAGGAAGGCAGGACGGCCAGCAGGTCGATAATCCCCAGCGGGCTGCGCATATATCGCCACTTATCCCGTACACAGGCGACCCTCAGCAGGTACTCCACGGTGAAAATGCCCGTGAACCCCCACTCGGCGTAATACAACACGCGATTAAACCTCGCCCCGATATCGGGCACGCTCTCGAGAATGACCGCCAGTACGCTCAGCATGATAAGCCACAGCAGGGCCACGTCGAACGCCTTCCCCTGCGGGGTATCCGCTTCGAAGATGATAACGAACAGCCGCTCCCGCCAGCCGTTGGACAACGGCTGGCGGGAGCGTTCCATAACAATCTCCTTTATCGCCCGATTGCACCAAGGGTGATAACTATTTTATTCTGCCCTATATACAGCAACTTCCTGCAAAAGCTCGCCCTTGACAAACCGCCGCCGCCGCATCTAGCATAAAAGTAGCGGCAGACCCGACCTTCACCGCCCGTCGGAGGAGGTGCGGGACGGAGCCGAATTAGAGCGGGGGGGCCGATACATATGGCGAAAAATCTTCCTGTCACCAGTCACCGGGTAACCGGCGGCGGCGGAGTCAGCCTCCATGTTGAGGAGACCGGCCGCGCCGACGGACGGCCGATACTCTTCATCCACGGTTTTAATCAATGCCGACTCGTCTGGGCGAAACAGACCGACTCCGCCCTGGCGGACGAATTCCGCCTCATATCGTTCGACAACCGCGGTCACGGCCTGTCGGCCAAGCCCCGGGACGCCTACGGCGAATCCCGGCTGTGGGCCGAGGACATCGCCGCCGTGATCGAGGCTCTGAGGCTTGACCGGCCCGTCCTCGTCGGCTGGTCGTACGCCGGCCTCATAATCCTCGACTACCTCCGTCATTACGGCGAAGAGAAAATCGCCGGTGTCAACCTCGTCGGCGCCCGGACCTGCATCGGCACCCCGGCTGCCGTCGCCGCCACCGGCAAAAACTATCTCCCCCTCCGGCCGCTGATGTTTTCCAGCGACATCGCCGAAGGCATCGAAGGCCTCGCGGAATTCCTCAAACTCTGCACCTACAGGCCCCTCCCCCCCGAAGAATACTACCTCTTCCTCGGCTTCAACGCCATCGTCCCTCCCTATGTCCGCCAGGGGCTGATGAGCCGTTCTCTGGGCAACGACGACCTGCTGCCGACCCTGCAAAAACCTTTTCTCATCACCCACGGCACAGAAGACGCCGTCATCCTCCTCAGCCACGGCGAGCACAACGCCGCCAGGCTGGCCAACGCCAAAACCTCATTCTACCCCGAGGCCGGCCACAACACCTTCTGGGAGAACGCCCCTCGCTTCAACCAGGAACTGCGCGCCTTCGCCGCCTCGTTGTGATGCACCAAAAACAGGCCGGGATAATCCCAGCCTGTTTTTTAGTGTCTCTCAAAACGTCTATTGCTTGTTTGCAGCCATCCTTGCGGCAATGACAACCGCCCGCTCGGTTGCCCCGGGGTCGGCCGTTCCCCGACCGGCGATATCGAACGCCGTACCGTGAGCCGGGGTAGTAATCGCATACGGTAGCCCGGCGGCCACCGTCACCCCTCGCTCGAAACCCAGCATCTTCAGCGCGATCTGGCCTTGGTCGTGATACATGGTAACGACGGCGTCGTAGCTTCCCCGGACAGCATTGATAAATACGGTATCGGCTGGGAACGGCCCCATGACCGCGATCCCCTCCCGCCGCGCACTCTCAATGGCCGGGGCGATGATGTCGATCTCCTGGCGGCCGCACAGGCCGTTCTCGCCCGCGTGCGGATTCAGAGCGGCGACCGCGATGCACGGGGCGCCGATACCGGCCCTCCGCAGCGTTACATGAGCCAGGCGGATCGCCGTGAGAATCCCGTCGATGCTCAGGCTTTCTCCCACCCGGTCGAGCGGGATGTGGCTCGTCACCCGCGACGTCCACAGGCTATCCAGCACATTCATCTCTCCACAGGGCTCGGTCCAGCCGAGGTAATGGGCAAACAGCCTCAACTCATCTTCAAACTTATACCCGCCAGCCTTCAGAGCCGCCTTGTTGAGCGGCGCGTAAACGAACCCGCCGATAGCCCCGCTTTTGGTCAAGCCGAGTGCGGTGACCAGCGTATCCCCGGTCGCTTCCCCGGACCGTTCGTCGATCTGCCCGAGCGTCAGGCCGGCCGGATCGAGATTTTTCAGATCGAGCATGCAGACCGGCCCGCTGAAATCGGCCTCAGCCACAACCCCGACCACCTCTACGGGGAAATCGACGCGCGCGATCTTCTTCCCCACCGCTAGCACCCTGGCATCACCGATGATTACCGGCCGGCAGTGCTCCTCAAGTTTCTTCGCGGCACACAGTTTGGCGACGAGTTCCGGACCGATCCCGGTCGCCTCGCCGAGCAAAATCCCCAAGACAGGTTTCATATGAAGATACCCCCCGTCATCATATCACTGCCGATTGTCCATCCCCTCCATTATACCGCAAAAACCCGCAAGGGCGAACACGGCCATCGACGGTTCCCGCATCTTTTTCAAAACCAGGCGCCGTACATCATCCCCGTTACCGTCGTCATAATCACCACCAGCGTAATGTAGACCAGCGTTTTCCGTTCCCATGATCTGCCGCAGGACAAGCATGCTCGGCAGGCTGAGGGCCGGGCCGGCCAGCGCGGGCCCCTTACCCATGCCCGAGCCCATCAGTCCCTGCAGGATGGGCACGCGAAAATCGCCCTCACCCTCGACGAAGGAGGAATTGCTCGAGCCCGCCCGCCTGCCGGACTGCAAAGTGCTGCCGGCGGGGCAATACCGGCGAGATCCGGCTTGGCCCTCCTGACAACAGGGCAAAAAACCGCACCATAAGGTGCGAGTTTTCCTTGTATATTCCGTCGCGGCCTTCACTTCAGCCACAATAAAGAATTTTTATCTGCCGTACATTCCGCTACCCTCCCGGCACTCTTTTTTTTACCAGGCATCAGGACAACCAAAACGCGAAACAATAAAAACAAAAAACGAGGAGGAGAAGCCGTTGGAAAGGACGCCCGCCCAGCGCAAACACCGTCGCCAACAGCTACGCCGCAAGTATAAACGTTACGCCGCCGCCGTGGCCGGAGCCGCCATCCTGACTGGAGCCGCCCTGCCCGGCATCCCGGCCGCCAAAGCCCTGGCGGCGGAACGGCCGACCACTCTGCCCCCCCTGAAAACCGTGCAAACGGCCGAACTCGACAAAGATACTTCCACCTCCGTTAATCAGGCCGTGGCCGAAAAGCTGCAGCGCGAGAAGCGGCTTCGCCACAAGCGCGGCTGGCATGAGCACAGGCACAGCTGGCCCGGGCCGGACGAAACCCAGATCCGCTACGAGAACGGGCGTGTCTACTACCGCAGCGCCAGTGACCGCGACCGCGATTACGTCCATTACCTCAGCAGCCCGGTCGACTTCATAAAAGACCGCGCCGCCATGTACGGTTTCGACCGTTACCGCGATTCCTTCACCCTCCTCTCCCTCTCCGGCAGCCAAGCAGTCGTCCAGGTTACTAAGCACGACAATGGCAGCCTGTTCAACATCCTGCTGGAAAGAGACTATGACGGCAACTGGGAGATTGTCGATATCCGGGCCCGTTAGCGGATCATAAAGAGAACCCACGTTGTACGTGGGTTCTCGGCATTTTTGTGTTTCAAAATTGACCCGTCGTCCGCTTCGCCGGCGACGCAAAGCGGCCCCTCCGCTTAAAGGTCGACGTCGTGCGCAAGATACCTTACATTACCGCCTCGCCTGCAGCCACAGGTAGCCGACCAGCAGCAGCAGCGCCGCGCCGGTGGCGGTCAGAGAGACGCTCGTGGCGACACCGGCTTTGGTCGCCAGCGTATACGCTCCCACCCCCAGGAACATGAAAATATTCTCCAGGAAGTTCTGCACCGCGATCGTCTTCCCCGCCCCGATGCTTGAATGCCCAACCTGCTGCAGGCAGGCGTTCATCGGCACGATGTAGATGCCGCCCAACGCCCCCACCAGCAACAGGGCCGCGATGGTCACAGGCAGGGTGCTGATCTTCAGGAACGCCAGGATGCCAAGTCCCATGCCGAAGCCGAACCACACCGTGCGGCGGTAGGTCCTGAGGCTGATCAGCCACGGTGTCGCGACTGCCCCGAGGGCGATGCCGATGCCAGTCACGGCGATGATTATGCTGATCTCCGTGCCGCTGGTTATCCCCAGGGTCAGGGGCACCCAGGCGAAAATGATCATCCGCAGCACCGCCGAGGCCATCCAGAACGACCCCGTGCCGATCAGCGAGTAGTGGCTCTGGGGATGCCTGAGCAGCGTCGCCGTGTCAGCAAAAAACTCGCCCACCGCGTTCCCGTAACTGATCGCGCGGTTGCCGGCGTCTTTGGGGATGAGCGTGTTGATGGCGATCGACGCCCCGTACAGGGTGATGCTGGCGATCAGCGCCATCGTGATCGATTGGTCCGCCAGGAACCCGCCCGCCACCGAGCCGGCGAGGATGGCCAGGATAGTGTAGCTTTCCAGCCCTGAGTTGGCCCGCAGCAGTTCGTCATCGCCGCGGGTCAGGAAGGGCAGTATCCCGTACTTGGCCGGGCTGTAAATCACCGCGCCCACGCCGACGACGGCGTACCCCAGCGCCGGGTTGACGCTCGCCAGCAGCATCGCCACCCCCACCATCTTCACCAGGTTTCCCGCGATCAGCACCGTCGCTTTTGCGTGCTTGTCGGCGAACCGCCCCACCCAGGGCGACAACAGGATATACGATGCCAGGAAGGTGCTCTGCACGAACGGCAGGTAATAGCCCGGGTACGCGTCGCGGATGATGATCGCCTGGGCGATGAACAGAATCATATTGTCGACGAACGCCGACAGAAACTGAGCGGAAAACAGCGCCCCCAGCGGCGACAGCCTAAGACCCATGCCCGGCCTCCTCCAGCGCCCGCGCCTTCAGCGCCACGTAATCGATCTTGCCGCTGCCCAGCAGGGGCAGCTTATCGACGACCACGATCGCCGCCGGCACGGCCAGCATGTTCTGGCGCATCCCGCTCATGAATTCCCGCAGGGCCTGTTTGGTCGCACCCCTTTGCATCGTGTACAGGATGATCTTCTCGCCCCTCTTGGCGTCCGGCACGTTCACGGCGGCGTTGCGGTCGGTGCCGAAGCACTTCTCGGCCGTCTTCTCGACGGCGTCGAGGCTGATCATCTCGCCCGAAATCTTGGCGAACCGCTTCAACCGCGTCCTGATGCTCACGAAACCTTCGCCGTCCACGGTCACGACGTCGCCGCAGTCGTACCACTCGGGCGCCGGCACAAACCCCCTGCCGTGCAGCAGGTACCCCGCCATGACATTGGGGCCTTTCACCAGCAGGTTGCCGCCGTCCCCGATTCCCGGCACCTGCGCCAACCGCCACTCGATACCGGGCAGGAACCGGCCCACCGTCCCGGCTTTGTTCGTCAGCGGCGTGTTCAGGCTGAGCACCGGGGCGGTCTCGGTCGTGCCGTAGCCTTCGAGGATGCGGATGCCGAACTTATCCAGCCACACCTGCCGCACCTCCTCTTTGAGCTTCTCCCCGCCGGCCAGGACGAGGCGCATGCTGTAAAAATCGTAAGGATGGGCGTACTTGGCATAGCCGGCCAGAAAGGTCGGCGTCCCCAGCAGCAGCGTCAGATTGCGGTCGTAGGCGACCTCGGGGATAATCTTGTAATGCAGCGGCGTCGGATAGAGGAAAACTTCCATGCCGTTTAACACCGGCAGCAGCGTCCCCGCCGTCAGGCCGAAGGAATGGAACATCGGCAGCGCGTTGAGCATCCTGTCCCGCGGGGTGTAATCGACGACCGACGATGCCTGGTTGATGTTGGCGAGGATGTTGGCGTGGCTGAGCACCACCCCCTTGGGTTTGCTCTCGCTGCCGCTGGTGAACAGGATGACCTTGCCTTCCCCTTTCGCCTTCTCCTTGGCCAGGTACTTCACCAGCCCCCCGATTCTGCCCGCCCAAGTCACCTCCGCCCGCACGTCCTCCAAATAAACGATACGAAACCTGGCCGCCAGCCGGGAGGCCAGCTCCTCGAACCGCCCCTTCGCGATGAACGTCCGCGAAGTCACGATCGTACGGATGCCGGCCGTCTCGCCGCAGTCGAGGATACTTTCGGCGCCGGCGCTGAAGTTGATGATCGCCGGCGTCTTCCCGAGGTAGAACAGCGAGAACAGGGTCACCAGGTGACCGATCGAGTTGGGCAGTATCACCCCTGCCTTCTCCTCGCCCGCCAGTATCCTCTCCAGCCGCCCGCCGAGCACATAGCTGGCCATGATTGCCCGCTTATATGTGACCGTGCCGCCGACATCCGCGGCCGCCGTCCTCCCATAGCCGTGGACCCGCCCGGCGTCGAGCAGCTTGTCGAAAAGATTGGCGCCCGCGTCCTCCCGCTGGCGGGCCGCGAACAGATTCTCCTGCAGCAGCGCCAGAATCTGGTCGCTCACCGCCTTTTTCTGCAGTCGGAAGCTTCCGGCCCGGGACGCCGTCAGTTGCGTCCTCGCCCCCACATGGATGGTCACCCGCGGCAGCCAGCGCGTCCTCACCTTATCTTGGATCCGCGACAGCTTCGAATACTCAGGGCCGCGGAAAATGACCGGATAGAGTGCCGCCCCCGTCTTCAGCGCGATGAAGCCGACGCCGCTGTAGACCTTCATCAGACCGCCGGTAACCGTTATCCGCCCCTCCGGGAACAGCACCACCGACTTGCCGGCCTTTATCTCGCCCACGATCTTCTTCAGCGAATATGGGTTGAGCGGATCGACAGTGATATGGTTGACCCACCGAAGGACAAAGCTGATCTTTCCCGCGATCGCCGTATTGACGACGAAACACACTTTACCAGGCAGATAAGCATAAAGAAAGATTGCATCGAGAAACGAAACATGATTGGGCAACACTATCGATGGCCCTTCGAGCCGGAACTCTCTCTCCCCCGTCAGCCTCGTCCTGAACAACAACCGCAGCAGGACGCGCAGCAAACCCCTCACACCCGTCCCCCCTTTAGCCGATTTCACCCGGTGCCGGCGCAAATCTGCCTATTCTATCCTTATTCCGCAGCGAACAGTTTCCGAACCAGCGTCTTGATCTCCGCCTTCTGTTCCTCCAGCCCCGGCAGCACGTCCGCGAAATAGCGGTGCTGGGCCAGCGGCTGCAGCATTACTCCCGCAAAAACCGCGATCCACAGGTATACCTCCCGCCGCGGTATCTCCCCCCTGTCCATCCCCTCCGCGAGAATCTTGCGGATGACGAAATGCGGCTTGATCTCCTCGGCCACCTTATCCCAGAAAAGGTATTGCGACAGCAAGGCAAAACGGATCTCGGCGGGATACTCCCGGTAAAGATCGTAGGTGACATCCACGATGCGGCCCAGTTTCTCCACCGCCCCGGCCGGCTCGTCCGCTATGCTCGTCAGCCGTACGGTATACTCGCTGATGATGCCGCCGAAGATGAACAGCGCCATATCCTCTTTCCCGGCGAAATGCTTGTACAGCGCCGCCTCCGAAACCCCGGCGGCCTTGGCGATATCGCGGACCGAGACGGCGTCATAGCCCCGCGACGCAAAAAGCTCCAGGCTGGCTTTGAGCATATCGCTCTTTTTCCCGCTGTGGTCTGGCAAACCAAACATGACACTCATCCCTCGTTAACGTTCGTTAACTTGATTGTAAAGAACAATTCGCCCCTTGTCAACGAAAAAAGCTCCCCTGAAAATTAAAGGCCGCCATCACCTTTTGATGGCGGCGGGACAAGGCACAGCGCAAGGCGTCATCCTGGCGCCTACTGCGCGAGATGCCGGGCGGCGTCGGCGAAGGCGATCGCCTCGTTCAGCCTGCCGGTAAACAGGCGCACCGTTTTTTTGCGGTTCCCTTTTTTGACGATCACCGCGAATTTGCTGCCGCCGCGCAGCAGCTGAGATACCTCCAGAACCACGTTGCCCTTCTCGGCGATCAGTTTGTCGGCCGCCTCGAAGCTGTTCGGATACAGCCTGCGGTTAACCGTGAAGCCCGAATGTTCAAGGATGGCGCGGTACTCGCCCTGTTCCCTGGCGCGCTTTTCCCCGATATTCGCCAGTTTGTTCTCATACAGGGAAGCCAGTATATTCTTTGTCACGTCGATCGCTCTCCTATCTGTCGCCGTCGGGCAGTCGGCCCGACTTCTTGCATTTTTAGTATAGGCTGATTTTGCCTATATGTAAAATATATATTAATCATATTTATAATACACAAAATAGATAGTATAATATTTTTATCAGGCTAAGAAAAGAGGCCGCAGCTATGGAAATCGTCCACCTTCAATATTTCCTCGCCGTCGCCCGCCACAAGAGTTTCAGCAAGGCCGCCGCGGCAGCCCACGTTTCCCAGTCGGTCGTCAGCAAGCTGGTCAAAGACCTGGAACAAGAGATCGGCTTCGTCCTCTTCGACCGCAGCTCCAAAAAAGTGTCCCTGACCGACGCCGGCGCGCTCTTCCTGGCCGAGGCGGACAAGCTTGTCAACATGTTCAACAACCTCACGACCGACCTCGGCAGCAAGTACAGGCAACCCCGGGGGAAAGTCAGCATCGGCCTGCCGCTCATGGCCGACGCCGTATCCTTCGCCCAACTCCTGGGGGAATTCCGCGGCCGCTATCCGGAAATCGAACCCGAGCTGGGCGAATACGGCTCCAAAAGGATTGAGCTGGCCATCCAGGAGGGGATGCTCGATATCGGCATCATCTGCCGGCAGCCGGGCAACCCCGAGATTTTCAATTCGTTCGCCTTCTCTCACGAGCCTCTCCAGGTCGTGGTCCACCCGCAGCACCGCCTCGCCCGGCGGAAAGAGGCCAGGCTCGCCGACCTGGCCCGCGAACCCTTCATCCTTTCCAGCAGCGATTTCAGCCTCCATGACGAAATCGTCCGTCACTGCCGCCAGGCCGGCTTTCAACCGAAGATCGCTCTCGAGACCTCCCAGCGGGAACTGATGGTACAAACGGTGGCTATCAACCTCGGCATCGCCCTGATGCCCAGAAACGTCTGCGAATATCTAAACTCTTCGCTCGTGCGCTCCATCCCCCTCGTCGAGCCCGAGATCGTCCACAGCATGTCCGTTATCTGGAAGAACGGCCGGCCCCTGTCCTATCCCGCAAAACTCTGTCTCGACTTCGCCCGGGAATACCTGGCCGACTGGCCCGACAAACGCAGCCAGCTGCTGAAAACCAGCCGCCTCGATCACTAAACGCACCATAAATAGCAAAAACCCGCGTAAAAACACGGGCTTTTCGTTTCTCTGGTCCTATACGGCGGTGCTCCTAAACGGAGTCTTTCGGCGGCGTATGCCATATGCAGGCCGCTTCGGTCCCCTCCTCGGGGGCTTTCTTGTGCCGCAGGCAGGGGTTGGCGCACAGTTGGCCGATGTAGAGGCACATGACGGTGGGCGGCGGCACGTGCTCGGGGAGGACTGCGCCGCATTTGGGGCAGTTTTTCCGCTCTTCGTCGAAGCAGTAGGCTTTGCAGTTGGGGCATTTGCGCGGTTTCGGTTTCGGCGGCTTGCAGCCGCCGCAGTAGGGATTACAGGACCAACACATGTGTTTTTTCCTCCTGCGCCTTGCGCGCTCCGCGGCGCCGGCCGCCGACCGCAACGGCGAAAACAGCCTGCCCGCGATAGCGCACGGCAGGCTGTTTTCGTGTACCGACGCGGTCCCTTCCAAAGGACAGCCGGTTAATCTTTCTTCTCGATTTCCTTATAGGGCTTTTCCGGAGCGTACTTGGTGGTTTCGTAATTCTGGCCCGGTTTCATCGCCAGCGGGTTGAGGGGCTTCTGAATAACCTTGCGCGGCTTCGGGGCTTCCGGTTTGTTCTCTTCCGCCATTCTTGTCCCTCCTTTCCCTGTTACTGAATACGCACACTGCCGCGAGCCCCTCCCTAAAGGGGGGACTCGCGGTCACCATGCCTGTCTTCAGCAGTCGGAACAGGTTGTCAGTGCGGCGCTCAGGGCGCGAACAGGACGACCTTCTTGCTTTTTTTCTCGGCCATTTTCTTGGCAAGTTCTTCGATCGGGCCGTATTCCATGCACTGACCGAGGCAGTGATGGACGCAGGTGGGTTTTTCGCCGTTTTTGACCCGGTCTTCGCACAGGTCGCACAGCGAGGTGGGGACGGGTACGTAGTCCCATTCCCACTTGTCGCCTTCGATCTGGTAGGGACCGACTTCGGTGAGTTTTATGCCCCACTTGCCACGGGGGATTTTATGTTCATTCTTGCAGGCCACTTCGCAGCTGTGGCAGCCTGTGCAGTATTGGTAGTCGATCAACAAGCCGTTACGTGACATTGTTCACCCTCCTATCGCTTTTCTTCGTCGGCCGGCGGAATCCTTCCGGAATGGCCGGCCTCGCGGGCGGTTCAGACTCCTTCTTCGATCCGGTACACCTTGCAGATCATCTGCTTGGCCGGGCAGCCGAAGCCGAGTTTGCCGATGTGTTTGTGCGGGATCAGCGTGTTGATGTTGGATTCCCAGACGCCGAACAGGCTGGGCTCTTCGCCCGGTTTTTCGGGGAACCACCAGCCGTGGGTGGCGTGGACGACCTGCGGGTGGATGATGGGGGTGAGTTTGGCGCGGGCTTTCGATTTGCCGAACATGTTTTCCATCATGACCCAGTCGCCGTCGATGATGCCGAGTTTGGCGGCGGCGTCGGGATGGATTTCCATTTCCGGATCGGGATCGATTTCGCGCAGGGTGGATATCTGCCTGTGCTCGGAATGGAAGGAGGTGAATTTGCGCGCACCGGTGGTGAGGACGAACGGATACTCTTTGAAGAGTTCCGGCGTGCTGGCCGGGCTGTAGGGAGGCTCCTGGTAGTACGGCAGGGAATCTTCGCCCCAGGCTTCGAACAGGGTTGAGGTGAGTTCGACCATGCCGGTGACGGTGTTGAAGCCGGGTTCGCCGTCGCTGCGCAGTTTGCCGGATTCGAACTTGCGGTACTGGTACTTGGGCTGGTAGATGAATTGTTCGCGGAGGCCGTTGAAGTCGATGCCGAGTTCGGGTTTGAGCTGTTGGCTGAAGAAGTCTTCGACGCTGTCGAACGGCCACATGTCGGGGTGGAGGCGTTTGCCGAGCTCGATGCAGACTTCGATGTCGGATTTGGTGTCGCCGACGCGCAGGGCCTGGTTGATGGCGCCCAGGAAGACGGCGTTGCGGCCGAAGTGGGTGACGACGACGCCGTCGGCTTCGGCGAAGGTGGGCAGCGGCAGGAAGATGTCGGCGAAGGCCATGGCAGTCGGGGTCATGAAGGTATCCTGGACGACGTTGAACTCGAGGCTCTTGAGGGCCCGGTACCAACGGTCAGGCTGCGCGGAGCAGGTCGGGGTGATGAAGTTGGAGCTGTTGAACCAGCCCATGCGCAGTTTGTAGGGTTTGCCGGTCTCGAGGGTGTCGAGGGTTTCGTCCGGGTGGGTGGTCGCCATGGCGGTGCTGAGCGCCGGCCATTCTTTGGCGCCGATGCGTTTGTCCCACAGTTCGGGGGAGAGGTTGCGGCGGGTTTCCATCCGCCATTTGCCGAGCAGCGCGGCGGGCGGCCCGAGGGTGATGCCGCCGGGAACATCGAGGTTACCGGTGATGGCGCACAGTGAGAGGATGGCGTGGCCGAGCTGGACGCCGTTGGGGTTTTCGTCGACGGCCAGGCCCCACTGGATGGCGCCGGGTTTGTTGGTGGCGATGAAGCGGGCGACTTCGCGGATTTTTTCCGCCGGTACCCAGGTGATGTCGGCGACTTTCTCCGGCGGGTATTCCTGGACGCGCTCCTTGAGTTCGTCGAAGCCGTAGCACCAGTTTTCGACGAAGTCCTTGTCGTAGAGTTCCTCGTTGATGATGACGTTGAGGAAGGCAAGGGCCAGGGCGGTGTCGGTGCCGGGACGGAGCTGGCAGACGTATTTGGACCGGGTGCCGAGCCAGGTCATCCGCGGGTCGATCATGATGAGCTCGGTGCCGCGTTTCAGCAGGTCGATGAGCGAGTGGCCGAAGAAGCCGTCCGGGTTGGACATGAGTGGGTTTTTGCCCCACTCCATGATCCACTTGGGCTGGACGTAGTTGGGGTTGTCGTAGCGGTCGGGATAGGTGCCGGCGAAGTCGATTTCAGGGTAGCCGGCGCCGAGGATGTAGTCGGTGATGGAGCAGCGCGGGCCGTAGCAGGACCAGCCGCTCCAGGGGTAGCAGACGTTCGGGGTGCCAATGGAGGCGAAGCCGAGCGGGTAGTAGTACAGGCACGCCTGACGGCCGGTGCCGCCGAAGACGACGATGGATTCGGCGCCGTGGTCTTTTTTAAGTTGCTTAATTTTGGGAACGATGATGTCCCATGCTTCGTCCCAGGAGATCTTCTGCCATTTATCTTTGCCACGGTCTTCGGGGGCGCGCTTCATCGGCGAGGTGATGCGCTGCGGATGATGCACGTATTCGGGCAGGGTCAGACAGCGTACGCACAGGCGGCCCTGGCTGATGGGGTGATCGGGGTCGCCCTCGACTTTTACGAGTTTGCCGTTTTTGACGTGGAGCTTCATGCCGCATCCTACGGGATGGTCACCGGGGGGCGACCAGCCGCAGGTTCTGACGGTATATGAACCGTCCGCGTTTTCGTGCTTCCATTCTTTGTTCACGATCTCACCAACCCTTTCTAGAACTTTATTTCTTTGACCTCAAAGAACTGATCGGCTTATTCCCTTACCCCATGCACCTCCTCCGGGCGATTGCCGGGCCATCATCTGCTGCAGAAACCGGGGGGATATCTATCTTAATGAGGCATAGCACTGCCCAGATCTATACCCACTGTTCGTCGCTGGTAATTACATGCAATATGCGTGCCAGCTTGTCGAAATCGCTGAAAATGGCTTAATAGCGGGCTTGACGGCGTGTCTTCACGGGGACGCGGCAATCGGCCCTATCTCTTTTTGGGATGCCCGGACACCCGTCGACATGCGCATTAATCCGGCTTCTTGCCCCGAATTGCGGCCAATCCGTTTTTGCGATAACAGTGTCATTTTAGGACCCTATTCCGCTCTCGTCACACGGCAGGGCACGCCGTTATATGTAGCGGTCCCGATGAGGGGATCGGAAGCTTCGTAGTCGGCATTGATCAGGACGTTGGCGTTCGCTTCCCATAGGCCGCCCAGGTCGGGCTCGGCCGCAACCTTTTCCGGGTACCACCACCCGTACTCGGCGCTGACCACGTCGTCGCCCATCCGGGCGATCCGCAGCGTAAATCGCGCCCGCCCGCGCGCCGTCTCCACCCATACCCGGCAGCCCTGCTCGAGGCCAAGCCTGCGGGCCGTGGCGGCGCTCACCTCGGCCCAGGGCTCGGGGTGGGCAGACCGCAAAGATGCGAACTGCCGGAAGCTCGAGGCGAAATACGGCTGGAACCGCGCCCCGGTGATCAGCGCCAGCGGGAACGCCGCGTTCGTCTCAGGCGGCAATCGGGGAACCGGCAGCGGGTCGCCGCCGATCTCCGCGACAAGCTCGCAGAACAGCTCCACCTTGCCGCTGGCCGTGGCGAACCCGGCCGGCTTGCCGGTCTGCGGGTCGATCCGCTCGTGCTTGCGGTACTCGGGCGGCAGCGAATACAGGCCCTCGCGGCAGAAATCCTCCCACGCCCAGCCTGTCGGCGCCATGCTGGCGGCCAGCGCCGCCTCGAAACTCTGCCAGGGCCAGTCATTCTCCTGCCCCAGCCTCAGCCCGAGCCCCCGCCAGAAATCGTAGTCGGGGCGGCGCTCGTAATACGGCTCGACTGCTTTCGCGCCCCCGTACGCCAGGTTGGCCGTACCGGCCTTCGTCTCCAGCAGCGGCCGTTCCAGAGCGCCGGCGCTCGGCAGCACATAATCGGCCAGCATCGCCGTCGGCGTCGGGAACAGCTCCAGCACCACCAGCAGATCGAGGCTCTTCAGCGCCTCGTATACCAAACGGGAGTCGGCCTGGGTCAGCAGCGGATTGGTCGCCATCACGATCAGCGAGCGGACTGGATACGGCTCGCCGGTCAGCATCGCCCGCCATACGAGATTGGGCGGGGCGGAAGTCAGGTAACGCATCGGCAACCGCCGGCCGTGCCGCATCGTCAGCCGCCGGACGCGCTCATAACCGGGGTACGACTGCAACGCCAGACTTCCCAGGCCCTTGTGGCGCGCCTCGGGCGGAAACTGCTCGCTCAGCTCCAGGTCGATCTCCGGGATAAAATCGGGCATCTCCGTGATATGCGAACCTCCGGGCACATCCAGGTTGCCGGTGATGGCCCGCAAAATCGCCAGTCCCCGCTGGGTCTGGAAACTGTTGGCGCCGATCTGGTCGATGCCGCGGCCGGAGAACAAGGTCGCCGGGGCATTCCCGGCGTACAGGCGGGCTGCCGCCACGACCGTTTCCGCCTTTATCCCCGCAACGTCCTCCACATATGAAGGCGTATAGCGGGCCACATGCTCCGCCAGGCGCGCGAAGCCGTTGCACCAACCCTCGACGAACGCCTCGTCGTACAGCCTCTCGGCCACGATCACGTTGATGAGGCCCAGGGCCAGCACAGCATCGGTACCGGGGCGTACCGGCAGCCACAGCGTCGCCAGCTCCGCCGTCCGCGTCCGCCGCGGGTCGACGACGATCAGCGGCTTTCCCGTCTGGCTGAAGCGCATCAGTTGGCGCCATAGCAAAGAATTGTCCGATTCGGCCGGATTCGTTCCCCAAAACAGTGCGCACCCCGTCTGCTCCGGGTCGAGCTCGTTCTCGATCGTCCAGCCGTATGTCAGCGTGTTGACCCACGTGGCCGGATTCCAGCATATCTGGCCAATCCCCACGTTATTAGGGCTGCCGAAAAGCGTCATGAACCGGTGCAGCGGCCAGAATACCGCGTGCGGGCCGCCGATGCAGGTCGCCAGCGTCTCCGGGCCGTAGCGCTCCTTGAGCGTCGCCAGCTTGGCCGCGATTCCGTCCAACGCCTCGTCCCAGGTTATCCGCTGCCACTGCCCGCTGCCGCGTTCGCCCACCCGCTTCAGCGGATAATTGACCCTCCGGGGATGGTCCAAAAACTCCGGCGCCACCCGCCACCGCCGGCAGCCGCGCTGGATGCTCGCATCGCCGGGATACTGGGAGGGGTCGGGCTCGACCGCCGTCACCCGGCCGCCGGCGACCGTGGCCGTCAGGCCGCACTGATAGCCGCAGAAGCGACAGTTCGTCTTCACGAGTTTTTCTTGCGTCATGTTCCGCACCCTTGAGTGGCCGTTTTATGTCCGGACATGTCGGTAAGCTGGTAGGCGCAAAACGGGATCAACCGTCCTTCCGGCCCGGCGACCAACATGCTGCACTCCCGGAGGCGCTCAAGATCCATGCTCCTGGCGTCCATATAACCCATCACGACAACCGACAAGCCGGGACCAAGCTCAGGAAACCGTCTCGCTGCGATATCCGGGAATATCGAGCCCTGCGGGCTGGCCGGATCGAAATGTTCCGTATACTCCGCGGGAGTGATCCGACGGGTCAGGGGGCCGAATTTCCCTTGTTCCTCCACGATATAAGTGGCGCAAGAGCAGAGCGGGTGCGAACACGCCAGCGGCCAAAGATCGTACGGCCCGAGCAATCCCTGGCTCTGCTCGGCCAGCATAAACGCCACGTCCCCCATCGTCAACCGCCGCTCGGGAGCCACCTCGAACCGTCCCGAGCCGAAAGCCGGCTGATAGGCGATACCCACGACCACGTCGCGATTTTCGAGGGCAAACTCCAACACCGCGCCCATCTGGCCGTCGTTGATGCCGCCGATTACCGTCATCGCCAGCACCGCCTGGACGCCAGCCGCCCGGCAGTTTTCGATCGCCCGCAGTTTCACCGCCAGTAGGTCCTCGCCGCGGATTTTCCGGTATACCTCCTGGCTCAGGCCGTCGAACTGCAGATAAATGCCGCTTATCCCCGCCTCGGCCAGCCGCGCGGCGTAGCCCGGGTCTTGGGCGATCACCACGCCGTTGGTATTCACCTCGATGGCGTTGAAGCCTATTTTCCGGCCCAGCCGGACGATATCAGCCAGGTCCTCGCGCACGGTCGGCTCGCCGCCGGTAAGCTGGATGCTCGTCTGGGGTCCAGTTCTCGCTATCGCGGCCCTGAACATATCCTCAATAGCTTTCATATCCGGGTCGGCCGGCGCGCCCTTCTGCGCCGAACCAGCCGCCATGAAACAGACCGGGCAGCGCAGGTTGCAGCGGTGGGTGAGTTCAAGCTCCACCAGGGTCGGCTGGCGGAGGTGGCCCGTGCACGGCCCGCAGTCGCGCGGGCAGCCCTGCACGGCAGGCAGCGGCTGTTTAGGCCGCACGCAGGGGAACTCGAACGCCCCCATCCACCGATAGTGGTCGACATCCGGCCACAGGTACGTCTTGAACGCCCCGTGCTCAGGACATTCCTTTTCCAGATAGACGGCCCGGCCCTCGGTAACGACCTGCGCGGCGACGACCCTCAGGCATATGGGACAGACGCTCTCGGTACGATTCAAAACGGTATTGACTGTGGTGATTTCAGCCGGTTGCATAGCCAGTCTCCTGATCTTCGTGTATTTGCGGCGAAGCTACTTACCGTTCCAGGCTTTCATGAATGCCTCGTCACCGTGCGGCAGCCGTGACCGGTACTTCACCTCGCCCGGCAGCCACGTCCGGTCCGCACCGCCGGCGTATACCACCAGCATGCGCATGATGAAGCCGCCCACCAGCACCAGGAAGGCGCCCGCCGCCTGACAGAGCGGCGCATACGCCAGCACCAGCGCCAGCGGCAGCACCGTTCCCGCCAGGATGAACCCGTACTTGAACGCCGCGGAATACTCGCCTGAAATCCATCGCCGGGCGGCTACCGCCTCCGCCTCGGTCGCGCCGCTGCGTTTCACCCACATATAGCTGACCCACAGCAGCAGTTGCACCACCAGCAGCACCGCGATAATCGCCGGAAACCCGGCCAGCACGTCGGGAATCGTCGCCGGCGGCATGAACAGTCCGCACAGGTAATGCGCGGCGAACGCGGTGACGAGCGAAGAGGTCAGAAACAGGCTCGTCATCCCCGGGCCTACCCACAACGGGCGGCCTTTGAGGCGGCCGAGCAGAATGCCGGGGTAGGTGGCCACCACCAGACCGGTGACGATCATGAGGAGCGCCAGCAGCTTACGGACGAACACCAGGCCGCTCCAGGGGAAGACGGCGAACGAAAACGTGGTGTAAACCAGGCCGGCGCAGATCGCCAGCGACATGACCCAGGCCCCCACCGTCAGGATCGCCTTGGGATTCATAAACACCCGCCACGACTGAAAGGGGCGGCCGAGTTCGAGGACCAGCAGTCCCGATCCCATGGCCATAAAGGCCGACCCGAGGAAACTGGCAAGCGCCGAGGTGCGCCCCTCGCCGACGAACAGGTCGGCAATCCCGGCGATCACCAGCATCGCGCCGCCCATCCCGGCGAAGAAGAAATCGACGGCCAGCATCCAGCCCCAGCCCTCATGCTTTTGACTCATCAGCTCCGCCTCCTATCCGTAAATGTAAAAGGCATAAGGTTCGGTGCCCAGCTCTGCCAGCAGGCGTACCGCACGCTCACCGTTTACAAGTTTGTATACTCCACTCGTCTCGTCGTCCAGGTCGCCGAAAACGCGGGCCTTCTGATGGCAGGTCAGCACGCAGTACGGCAGCTTGCCCTCATCGACCCGGTCCTTGCAGAAGTCGCACTTCTGCACCGCTCCCGTCTCGTGGTTCTTCACGCGGGCCCCGTAGGGACAGGCCATAACGCACGCCAGACAGCCGACGCACTTCCTGTCCTCCACGAACACGATCCCGTCGTCCCGCCGCTGCGAAGCTCCTGTCGGGCAGGCATCGACGCACGGCGGATTGTCGCAGTGCATACAGATCAGGGGCAGGTGTACCATGCTCAGATTGGGGTATACGCCGGTCGGGCCGACAGTGGTGACCGGGTTGTAGATCATATCCAGGGGAAGCTCGTTCTTCGTCCGGCAGGCTACCGTGCACGAATGGCAGCCGATGCAACGCCGGGTATCGAAAACCATTGCATAGCGTGCCATCTTATTTCCCCTCCTTCGCGTCCGCGCCGTTCACCTTGTAAACCCGGCACAGCAGGCCCCGGTTGGCCCAGGTGCCGCTTATCGGGTCGCAATGCTCGTCGGCGACGCTTGTCAGCACGTTGGTGTTCGACTCCAGACAGCCGCCCAGCTCCGGCTCGGTCATGCTCCGTTCCGGGAACCACCAGCCGCGCTCGGTCACGATAACCCGAGGGGCGACCCCTTGCGTCAGCGAAGCCTTCTGCTTGATCCGGCCGCGGCGGGTCTCGATCCAGACCCAGTCGTCCTCCGCAATCCCCAGCTCGGCCGCCGTCGCCGGGTTGATCTCGACCCGGGGCTCGTGGCGGAGGAACCTCAGCTCCTTGATCTGGAAGTGCTCGGAATGGTGGAACGGCATAAACCCGTTGCCGGTCGTCAGCACCAGCGGATACTCCTTCGCCAGTTCGGGGTCGTCCTCTTCGTTCTCGGCCGGGCCGACATACTCGGGCAGCGGCGGGTAGCCGAGCTCCTTGAGAGTGGTGGAATAAAGCTCGACTTTCCCCGACGGGGTGCCGAAGCCGATCCGCTTATACTTGAAATACTCCCGCTCCGGGAAGTGGAAACGGTACAGCTCGACGAACTCGTCGTAGCTCTCGGCGCCGTAGCCGAGTGGCTCGATGCGGTAGTGGTAGGCATCCTCCACCGTCTCCCACGGCCACATCTCCGCCTGGCCCATCCGCATGCCCAGATCGCGCCAGAAGTTGTAATCGTTGCGCCGCTCGTACATCGGCTGAATGGCCCGCTGCGAGCAGAGCAAGAAATCCGCGCAGCCGTAGGAATTGGTGATCGTCGGCCGTTCGAGGGCGCCGGCGATCGGCAGCACGTAATCGGACAGCGCAGCCGTCGGCGTCATCCAGTACTCGCACGTCACCATGAAGTCGACCTTCCTGAGCGCCTCCAGCGTCATCTTGCTCTGGCCGTAGGAATTGACCGGATTGGTGGCCGCCACCAGCAAAGCCTTGATTTGATAAGGCTTGCCCGTCAGGATGGCGTTGAAGACAGACGGCGGATGGGCCTCGCACATCCACTCGGCGGTCGGCGCCTTGTCCCAGTGCTTCTTGGCCAGTTCGGCGATCCGCCCATAACCCGGCCAGGTAACCAGTTTGAAGCGGTCGGCGCCGATCTGCTTCGCCTTCTGCTCCTCCGGCAGCATATCGTTGGCTTCCATCTCCTCATCGGTGATCGAATCCTGGCTTGGACCGGTCAGGAGATCGGACCCGGGGCAATCGAGGTTGCCGGTCAGCGCCCGCAACAGGGCCCGGGCGTGCATCGCCGCGCCGGCCGATTTGCCGAGTTGGTCGATGGCCACGCCCCACTGAATATTGCCGGGCTTGCAGGTCGCATACATATAAGCGCTCTCGCGGATCTGCTCCGGCGTCAGCCAGGTGAGCGGCGCCGCCCATTCCGGCGTGAACTGCTCGACATGGTCGGCCAACTCGCCGAAGCCCTCGCAGTACTCGGTTACGAACTCCGCGTCGTACAACCCTTCATGGATGATGACGTTCACCCATGCCAGGGCCAGCGCCAGGTCGGAGCCGGGCCGTAGCGGCAGCCACATATCGGCTTTAGCGGCCGTCTCGGTGAAGCGCGGGTCGATGACGATCACTTTGAGCCCCTTCGCCTGAAGCTCGCGAATATGGTGCATCTCCGGCATGCTCGACGCGCCGGGGTTCTGGCCCCACAGCACCAGGCAGCGGCTCGTCCCCAGGTCAAGATCGAACGGGCACCAGCCATAGATGGCCGTCTCCACCATAAAAGTAGGTATCCAGCACAGATGGGAGTTGTGGAAACAGTTCGGGCTGCCGAAAAGATTCATGAACCGGCGGCGGGCCCAGTCGTCGGTGCGCGATGTGCCTCCGGCCGTTGCCACCGCCTCCGCACCGAATTCATCGCGGATCGCGGCCAGCTTGGCGGCAATCTCGTCCAGCGCCTGGTCCCAGGGAATCTGCTCCCACTTGCCCTCGCCGCGCTTCCCGACCCGTTTGAGCGGATAATTGACGCGCGCGGGATGATCGAGATGCTTCAAAGCGATATTGCCCCGGCAGCATAACCCGCCCTCGTTGGTGGGAAAGCTGGGGTCGCCCTCGATGGCCAGCACCTTGCCGTCCTTGACATACGCCAACACACCACAGTTTTGGTGACAGAAATAACAGCACGATTTCTTTACTTCGATACCCTCTTGCTCTAAATCGACACTTTTGCTCATATTGCCCCCCTTACTTCAGCGCCTGATTTTCCATCGCGGGAAGAAGATCTTGCGCCGCTTTATCTTGTGCCGCCCTTCTGTTCCTGTATAACCTGAACGCCCCGAACAGGAGCAGGCCGGCAATATTGACAAATATCGCGACAACGAACGCCATCCGGTAATCGCCGTAAGCCTGTTTGGCCATCGCCGCCAACAGCGGTCCGACGTACGCCGCGATCGCCACTGTCAGGAACATGATCCCGAAATTCACCCCGAGGTTCTTGGTGCCGAAGAAATCGGCCGTAAACGGGGCGATAAGGGCCATAAACCCGCCGTAGCACAGACCCAGGAGCGCCACAACGGCGACAAAGGGGAAATAGCTCGATACCTGGGTCAGCGCGGCCATGCCCGTTCCTCCCAGAATGAACAGCACCACGACAACCGGAGTACGGCCGATCTTATCGGAAACCCAGCCCCAGCAGACCCGCCCGCTGGTATTGAATATCGCCAGCAGGCCTACGACGACCGCTGCCGCCTGAGGGGTCAGCTTTATCAGGTCCTGGGCGATCGGCGAGGCATGCCCGATCATCATCATGCCGTTGATATAGCCAAGCGTCAGCATGCACGCCAAAAAGTAGAACGACGGGTCCTTCAGCATCTGCTGCCACGTCTTATCCACCCCGAAAGACGCCTGCACAACGCTGGTGGCTGGCACCCATCCCGCGGGACGGTATCCGTCCGGCGCCGTTTTCACCACCACCGACGCGACGCCGATGATCACCACCAGGGCGACCCCGATAATTTTCAACGTCGTCAGCACCCCAAACTGGGACACCAAGGTCACAGATACCGGCGCCCAAATCACCGGGCCCACGCCGCAGCCTCCGGTCAGCAGTCCGGAAACCAGGCCTCGCTTATCGGGGAAGAAGCGCACCATATTGGCCATCGTTCCGCCCGGATAAACCGTTCCCAGGCCTATCCCCGCCAGCACTGCACACACATACAGTTGCGACAGCGAGCTGATGAATCCCATACCGCCGATGCCGGCGCCGAACAGCGCCCCGCCCAGCAGGATCAAATGCCGCGGCTGGACGTAATCCAGCGCCTTGCCCGCAAAAATCGCCGTCGTGGCCGCCGTGGACATGATCAGCGTAAAAGACAGCGAAACATCAGCCGGCGACCAGTTGAACAGGCTGACCAACGGTTTCTGGAACACGCTCCAGGCGTAAGAAAGACCGGTGCACATGCTGGCGATTGTACACGCCACCAGCGACACCCATCTGTGCGAATCATAATTCATCAAACGATACCCCCAAAAGCTAAAGTCCGAAGAGCGGAAATAACCGTACTCTCATAATGCCTCATAGAAAACGCGGCGTTCAGACCTCCTTCGCGGTAATTTCCGGACAGACTTGCTCCGGCGGCAAACTCGACCCCTCCCGTACTACTGCAATAAACGTGCCAGGCTTCCGCAAACCTTATCAGCAACGCGTAAACGACGACGCCGTCGTATTTTCCCCGCGTCAAATTCAAGTGTCGCGGAACTTTTTGGGGTTCGGGCGCCATTTTCCCCGCAGGTTGCGCAAATAGACCGAACCGCTTGTACGTCAATCCTTTTTTGCGATTGTAGTGTCATTTTGGAACTCATCGACCGCTGTAACCATCCACCACGTCGCTCGACCGGAAGCGGCGACGGCAATAAATAAAGGCCCCTAGGGCCTCGTAAGCGTAAGCATTGCCATCTATTCCGCCGATCGTTAACGAATATTGCGAATTTTCAAGAACAAACCCAAGGTATGGGACATTTTTCACGATCTTGAGGCTGGAAAAAAATAAGTTATTGGGGTAGAATTAATTTGTATAGCTGTGCACTTCTGCGAATAAACATGAATAAACAAGGGTCGTCCTAAGGGCTTAGATATAAACACACCTCACCCGTTGCTTCCAAATATAAACATGGAGAAAGTGCAGGTGAGCACTATGAGCCGGAGCGAAAAATCCACAGCCGAACAAGTTAGTTTCTTCGCCAGCGACGAGGCCATGCCCAACAGCGAACTGGTATCCTATAAACGTTGGCAGGCCCTGTTGCAGTACAAGCAGGTTTTCCTGCAGAACGAGTCCGAAGACCCGCGCGACTATCCTTATATGGACCGGGAAGTCGCCGCGTCGTGGATCCGGTCCCGCAACCTGGGGGTCAATCCCAACACCGTGGTGACCAGTCCCCACATCGAGCCCGAGCAGCTTTCGAAGCTCCTCGACCAGCACCGCTTGCTCATCGATATCACCAACTCGCTGGCCCGCTCCTTCAAAAATCTGCTGTTCTCTTGCGGCTACCTCCTCTACCTATTTGACAAAACCG
The DNA here is from genome assembly GCA_022839045.1 of Sporomusaceae bacterium. The sequence continues at coordinate 32,991 of JALHDI010000002.1, read as the reverse complement.
GCGTCGTTCTGCTCAACGAAGGTGATTGGCGCAAATTCCCGCCCCTCTTCTCCGACCGCACCTCCCGTACGGGCATCGTCGCCGACGAACATACCGAAGGCACCACCGCCCACGAACTGTGCTTCCGCCTCAAACGGCCCGTACAGCTCTTAGGCCCGGAGCATTACTGCGTGGCCTTTCAGAACAGCATCGCCTCGGCAGCGCCGATCCAGGACGAAAATGGCGTCGTCCAGGCCGCCCTGGTGCTGCTCAGCCCGCCCATGCAGGACCCGCCGGGGGAGGATACCCTCAAAAACCTCAGCATGCACAGCTTCGCGCTCACCACCTCCATGGCCGTGGCCATCGAAACCGGGCTGCGGCTCACCAAGACCGTCAACGAGCTCTGCAGCGCCAACAAGAAAATCAAAACCCTTGACAACCACCTCCGCAACACGACCGATAAGCTCATCGCCGTCCACCACACGCTAAACGCCACCATGGCTTTCGTCGAGGAAGGCATCGTGGCTGTAGACCGGAACGGGACAATCATCTTCACCAACCGGGACGGCATGCGCATCCTCAAGCTTCGGCACGAAGATGTCGGCAAGCGCAACATCCGGGAATTCCTCAGCCGCGACTCACAGCTGATGTCCATCGCGGCAAAAGGCGAAGTCGCCCGCGTCGACGAACAGATCGGCGTCGGCAATGACCGGCAACTCCCGTTCCAGGTGGTTATCCGCCCGATAATCAACCAACAAACCAGCGAACTTAACGTCGCCGTCCTGAAGCTCATCTCCGCCGAGAAAGCGGCCGCCCAGGCGAGTGCCAGAACCAACGGCATGGCCGTCCATACTTTCGCAGACATCATCACCGACAACCCCGACTTCAAAAAAACCATCGCTTTGGCCCAACGCTTCGCCGCCTCGGCCGAAAACATCATGCTCACTGGCGAAAGCGGCACAGGCAAAGAGCTCTTCGCCCAGGCCATCCACAACATCCATCGTCCCGAGGGCCCGTTCATGGCGGTAAACTGCGCCGCCATGCCCCGCGAACTTATCGGCAGCGAACTGTTCGGCTACGAAGGCGGCAGCTTCACCGGCGCAGAACGGAGCGGCAAAGCCGGCAAAATCGAGCTCGCCCACGGGGGAACGCTCTTCCTCGACGAAATCGGCGACATGCCGCTCGAACTCCAGGCTGTGCTGCTAAGAACCCTCGAAGATAAGCAGGTCATGAGGGTCGGCGGCAACCGTTACAAAAAAGTCGACTTCAGGATAATCGTCGCCACCAACAAGGATCTCTACAAGATGGTCAAGGACGGCCAATTCCGGGAAGATCTGTACTTCCGCGTATCGGTGCTGACCATCAGCATCCCGCCCCTGCGGGAAAGAAGCGGCGACATCGAACTGCTCGTCAGACACTTCATCGAACAATACTGCCAGCGCCACCACTGGAAAATCCCCCAGATCAGCCCGGCGGCCCAGAAGAAAATCAGCGAATACCAATGGCCGGGCAACGTGCGACAGCTGCAGAACGCCATAATCCACGCCGTCAACACCGCCCAGGGCGACATTATCAAACCGGAAAACCTGCCCAACTACATACTCGTCGATTCCTGTCCGGTCAAACCGAACGAAATGAGCGACGCCAGCAAGAAGTTCGGCGAAATCCTCTGCCTGGAAAAACTCGAAAAAGCCGCCATCGAGGCCGCCCTGCTCCACGCCAACAACTGCCCCCGCACTGCGGCCGAAGTGCTGGGAATAAGCCGTTCGACCCTGTACAGAAAACTCAAGGACTTCAAAATCGATTACTAAGGCGCTTACTGACACCGACAAGCGAAAAGCTCCCGAGCAGGGAGCTTTTTTTTGCCCTCCCCCCCGTCACCGCTTTACAAACCGCCGCAACGCCGGCCCGGTTCCAAAATGACACTGAATTCGCAAAAAAGGATTGGTCCGCGACCGGCGATTCGCCGGCCGTACCAATTTGAGAACGAAAAACGCAGCGCCAAAAAGAGATGAAACCGCCGTATTCCGCAGCCCGGTAGAGCCCGGCAGCCCGGCAGCGGAACCGCTTCGGGCAACCGCTGCGAAGCTGGCACGCTTATTGCATATTATTGGTAACGAACATGCCCAACAGCACTACAAACAGGGGGCCAAGCATATCCCCCAACAACAAAAAATTCAGGAGGTATCTCGAAAATGTGTTTTCGCCCAGGTGGAGTAGCTAAGCCTCAAGAGTGCCCGAACTGCAAAAAGAAGATCGCCTCGATCGGCGGCGTAAAGCAGAAAGTCTGTCCCTTCTGCAAAACCGAACTGCCTGCCGAAGAAAAAGCCGAGAAATAGGCCTTATAAACATTGCCAATTAGTCCATGGGGTGGTGGTTGACGGCAGTCGGACGCCATCGGCACAAACATAGCCGTGATCGGGGGAGTATAAGTCGCCTTATCAGCCTCCCCCAAATTCTTTGTGGTACTAACGAAACTATGTCAGTACCGAGGGAGGTGTCCAGTTGCGAAACAGAATTTTGGCGGCTGCTTTGCGCCAGATGAACGTGCGCGGCATCAAGTTCACCACCGCCGACCTGGCCCGCGAACTGAGCATCAGCAAGCGGGCGATCTACGATCACTTCAGCTCCAAGGAAGACCTGATAGAATCAGTTCTTGACACCATCCTGGCCGACCTGCGGCAGCAGATTGCCGGCATCGTCGACGACGAGAACCTCGACACCGTCGACAGGGTCAAGGCCCTGCTGATCTTAAACCCTAAGGGGTTCGGCCCGGTCACCATGCAGGTGATCGAGGATATCCGACGCTTTATGCCCCAGGAATGGAAGAAATTTGAGAAATTTTTTGTGGAAAGGTGGCGGATGCTGGAACAGATTTTTAACGAAGGGACACAAAAAGGGGAACTGGCAAAGGTAGACTTGGTCATTCTGAATAAGATATACAATGGTACAGTTGATCAACTACTCGACTTTCAATTTCTCGCTCAAAACAACATCACATTCAATAACGCGATGACAAGAGCTGCCGAAATACTGATCGGGGGTCTGACGGCGCCGGGATACCGGCGGAGCGCCCCGCAAAGTGCCACCACGGACACAGAGGATTCATGATCTCAAAACAACCTGTCAGTTTTTCCGAAGAACCTCGCGTTACACAGTGGGTTAGCGAAAGGAGAATGAAAAAGTGAAAAACTTTACCATCTCTGAAGTAATTGACTCCTTTGGGGTAAACAAGTTTACCTGGTCGGTATTTTTCTTCCTCGGCATGTCGATGGTTTTCGATGGCTATGATTATATGGTTGTTTCCTATACCATGCCGCAAATTGCCGCCGAATGGCATTTGGACAAAGTCGCGATGGGCAGCCTGTCGTCGTGGAGCCTCTTCGGCCTGATAATCGGCGGTGCGATTTCCGGCATCGTCTCCGACAAGGTCGGCCGCCGCAATACCCTCGTTTACTCGATCGCCACCTACTCGATACTTACCATCCCCATCTACTTCGCCACCAGCTTCGAGCAATTCGCCTTCTTCCGCGTGATGGCCGGCGTCGGTCTGGGCGCCTGTATCCCCGTCGTCACCACCATCTTCTCCGAATCCACGCCTACGCCGCGCCGCGCCCTCTTCATCACCTTCGGCATGGCCTGGATGATCGTCGGCTGGGTGCTCGGCGGCCTCATCCCCACCCTGCTCGTCCCCCACTACGGCTGGCGCATCTGCTACCTCATCGGCGGCGCACCCGCCCTCTACGCCCTCTTCCTCTACTTCAGGATGCACGAGTCGGCGTACTGGCTGGCCGGCAAGGGCCGCAAAGCGGAAGCCATCAAGATCCTCGAGTACATCGAGCACACTGCCACCGGCAAGGTCACCCCGCGTGACCCCGAAGCCCTCGTCGTCCCGCCGAAGCCTAAAGTCGTCGGCCCCGCGGCCCTCTTCTCCAAGGATTACTGGATGATCACCGCCGGCGTCTGGATCACCTACTTCTGCGGCTGCTTCACCGTATACGGCCTCAACGCCTGGCTGCCCTCCCTCATGCTTGAGAAAGGCTTCAAGCTCACCTCCGCCTATGCGCTGGCCATCGCCAACAACGCCGCCGCCGTAATCGCCAACTGTTCCACCGGCTTCGTCGCCGAGATCATCGGCCGCCGGCCGAACCTCATCATGAGCTACCTGCTCGGCGGCGTATCGATCGTCATCATGGCCTTCGTCAGCGGCGGCTTCGGCATCATCCTGGCGGCCAACATCTTCATGGGCTTCGCCATCAACTACGCCATCACCGCCGTACAGCCCCTCATGGCCGAAGGCTACCCGACCGAGTTCCGCAACACCGGCGTCGCCTGGTGCCAGGCGTTCGGCCGTCTCGGCGGCGCACTCGCCCCGATCGTGGCCGGGGCTATCATGAGCATGAAGCTCGGCCCGCAGATGTCCTTCCTCTTCTACGTAATCCCGGCGATTATCGGCGCCCTGGCAGCCTTCCTGTTCGTCAAGAAGGAAACCAAAGGCAAATCCCTCGACCAGCTCGCCCAGGAAACGCACACTGTCGGCCACTAAACCGTATATCAGCCCACATAGGGCCGTCCCGTAAGCCTCTGTGGATACCGCAAGAGAAAACCGCCCTGCTGTTGAATCAACAGCAGGGCGGTACCTTTGCTCAGAAAATTCGACAAAAAATGCCTAATATAGGAAATTTTGCCGATTGGTTATAAATTCATATTGGAGCTCGATTAAGGAGGTCCTAACAATGACCAAACTGGAAGCCGCCATCAAGTCCGCGGAACTGTTCCGCGACCTCAACGCCTTCGATTGCTCCGCTATCGTCACCGACGCCCAAGGGATCATCCTCCACCACGTCCAGGCGCAAACCTTCAAGGAAAACGTCACTCTCGGCCAGCCCGCCCCCGGCGGCGCAGCCAAGAAAGTCATCGAAACAGGCAAGCCTGTCAGGGTTGACGTTCCCGAATCAGCCTACGGGGTAAAACTCAGGGCGATAATGCGGCCGGTATTCGAAGAAGACGGCACCTTCTCCGGAGTAATCGGCAACGCCATCAACATGCAGACGGCGGCAACTCTGCACGAAGCAGCCCAAAACATCGCCTCGATCGCCGAAGAAATGACCGCAACCTCCCAAGAACTGGCGGTCACGGCTGCCCAACTGGCGGAAAACCTGGTAGGGATAAGAAGCGTCAGCGAAACCGTCCTGGGAGAAATCGAAAAGACCGGCAGCATCCTGCAATTCGTTAGCGACGTCGCCCAAAACTCGAATCTTCTCGGGCTGAACGCCGCCATCGAAGCGGCGCGCGCGGGCGAACTCGGCCGGGGCTTCGCGGTCGTCGCCGACGAAATACGCAAAATGGCCACCAACAGCGCGGAATCGGTCAAGAATATCAAAGATATCCTCGACAGCATCCACCGCGACACCGAAACAGTCGTGGGTAATATTGCCGCCGCCGCCCAGCTCGGAGAACGGCAGGCGTCAGCCACCGAAGAAATCTCCGCCACCATGCAGCAGCTGGCCTCGACAGCCTCCGAAGTCGAACGCTTCGCCGCCTCAATATAAGACCTGATTCACGGACAGCCCGCCACGCCGGCGTCCCGAAAGGCCCGAATCCCTCTCCCTGAATCCGGGCCTTTTGCATATCTTGCGCCTCCTAGGAGCAGTACGCCTCGCTCTGCGCTTCGAGGCGGTCGAGCTCGCAGCGCAGCCACGCCACTCTCTCCTTGACGTTCTTCGTATGATCGACCAAAGCGTACACGCTTGGCAGACAACCTTTGGGAGCCGGCGAAACCGTCCTGATCGTCGGGCCGAACTGACAGACCCGCTTGATCCTGTTCATGAGATACTGCTTTGCCTCGCTCTCCGATGCGAACAGCGGCAGAATGAGATCGCCGCTTGTCCAGGCCGTCCAGCGCCCTCGCTTGTACTTGGCAACGTAAAATTCCCGGTCGGCGTCGTCGGCGTACGCGTCCAGCTCGTAAACGCTGCCGTCGTCCCAGTACCCCAAATGCTGCATGATATCGCCATAGCTGATCTTAGACCGGTCGGAAGTCATGAACCCGTGATAATCGGCGATCGCCCTGTGCGCCGGCGAGGCGTACATCAACAGCGGCATATCCTCCACAGCCTCATTGATTTGCGCCAAAACCATGCCGGCCAGTTTGCCCGCATCCAGCTTGCGCGGGAAAGAAAACCGCCATTGCTTCCATCGTTTCGCCGCCGCCTCATCCACTGCGAAGCCTTTTTTATTCAGGATATCCTCGATGCTTTCCACCCGGTTGTATACTTCACAGTCGATGACGATCGTTCCGCCGGGGTCGCCGCCGCCCCTCTCGAAGCGCAGCGAAACGGTATCAGGCCTGTGCAAGCGTCCCTGATCGACAAAATTGCCGCGGGAGTAATAGATACTTTCGCTGGTCAGCATATCTACCATCGCCGTTGTCGTGTAGTACCGATAGTTTATAAGCATTGCTACTCCTCCCATTGCCGGTAACGCCCTTTTGAAGCGCCTCCCATCTCAGGCTCCCAGCCGCTTCCGTCGTTTTCCGCATCCCCGCGGACCTAGTTCAATACCTCGATCACGTCGCCCACGCTCACCGTGTCGCCGGCGACAACGGTCGCGAAGATACCCTCCTTGGGCATCACGCAGTCGCCCGCCTGATAATAAATCGCGCAACGCTGATGACACTCCTTGCCGATCTGGCTAACCTCCAGAACGGCGTCGCCGATCTTCAGACGCGTACCCACCGGCAGCTGCGGCAGCCGCAAGCCCGTCGTCGTAAGATTCTCGGCGAAATCGCCCGGGTTGACATCCAGACCCGCCTGCCGCATCTTTTCGATGCTTTCCAGTGCCAGCAGGCTAACCTGACGATGGGCAAAGCCGGCGTGGGCGTCCCCTTCGAGTCCCAGGCCGGCAAGCAGGCGGGCGCTGCCGATGTTCTTCTTTCGTTCCCCCTTGTTGGCGCTGGTGCATACTGCGATAATCTTCCCCTGCATCTCTCGGTCGTCTCCTTTACGGGTATTTATCAGCCTTCCCGGCGATAAGTGCCGCTCTTGCCGCCGGATTTGGCGATCAGCCGCACATACTCGATAACCATCCCTTTATCCACAGCCTTGCACATGTCGTAAACGGTCAGCGCCGCAATGCTTACCGCCGTCAGCGCCTCCATCTCCACGCCGGTCTTGCCGGTGGTCTTGACGGTGGCGGCGATCCCGATCGCACTGTCCGCCTCGTCCAGGCTGAACTCGATATTGATCCCGGTCAGCAGCAGCGGATGGCACATCGGGATAAGCTGCCAAGTCGCTTTGGCGCCCATGACGCCCGCGACCTGGGCGACGCCCAGAACATCCCCTTTGCTTAGCAGCCCCTGCTTTACCAGTTGCAAAGTAGCGGGTAGCATCCTTATCCGTCCCTCGGCGACCGCCTCGCGCGCGCTGTCGCCCTTGCCCGAAACGTCGACCATCCAGGCCCGGCCCGCGTCGTTGAAATGAGTGAGTTCCACGATAACGCCCACCTTCGCGCTCCAGATTCTTCACCGAAAAACTCAGCCACCGATCTGCGACATCGTCCGCTTGAAATCCGGAAAACCGCTGGACCGGCAGAGCGAATGTCCCTGCGGTTTTGCCGCCACGGCGGCGTGGAACAGCTCCGCCAGTTCGCGGTCGCCAGCCCCGTTTCTGAGCGGGGTCTTTATATCGATCTCGTCGTTCGATAGCAGGCACGGCCGCAGTTTGCCGTCGGCGGTCAATCGCAGGCGATTGCAGGCGCTGCAGAAATGATCCGATATCGGGGTGATAAACCCGAATACCCCCTGCGCTTTGGGAAACTGATAATACTTCGCCGGCCCGTTGCCCCGGACGGTGCCCGTCGGCTTCAGCCGCGCCCGGCCGGCCTCGCTAAGCAGCTTTTTCACCGTGGCGATATCCAGTCCCTCGCTGAAACCCCGGCCGCCGATAGGCATATACTCGATAAACCGGACCGCGATCGGATGGTTGTACACAAGCGCGACGAAATAGGTCAGATCCTTCTCGTTTAAAGCCTCTGTCAAAACCACGTTGAGCTTGACCGGCGACAGACCGGCCGCCATCGCGCTCTCGATCCCCTTCATGGTATCTTCCAGCCGCCCGCAGGTAGTCAGCCGCGCGAAGTTGGCCGGATTTATGGTATCAAGGCTGATGTTCACCCTGTTCAGGCCGGCGGCTTTCAGGTCTTTGGCCAGCGGCGGCAACAGGCTGCCGTTGGTCGTCAGCGAAATATCCTTGATCCGTCCCAGGGCCGTGATCGCCGCGACGAACTCCACGATTCCCTTTCTCACCAGAGGCTCTCCGCCGGTCAGGCGGATTTTTGTCACGCCCTCCCGGTTAAATACCGTAATCAGTCTGAGTAGTTCCTCGTAGGTGAGGATATCTGCATGGTTCAGCCACTTCTTCCCCTGGGGCGGCATACAGTAGACACAGCGGAAATTGCAGCGGTCTGTCACCGAGATCCGCAGATAATTGATGTTGCGCGCATAACCGTCCAGCATGTCAACGCCCCCCCAACCCGGTTTCCCCGGACCATAATTCCCGCGATCGGTAATCTGGCTAAAGCTCGAACACCATGCCGTCGTAAGCCACCGACACATTCGGGTGCGGAGCCGTGGCTGCCTCCAGCTCCTTGCTGGTGACAGGCCGGCTGTAATGGACGGACAAATGGGTGAGCACAGTATGCCGGGCTTTCACCTCCCGGCCGAGCTCGATCGCCTGCTCCACCGACATGTGGGTGTTCGGATACCAGTTCTCGTCGTAGAAGGTAGCGTCGCAGATCAGCCAATCCACCCCCTCCGTCAGCCGGGCCGTCGCCTTCGGCAGGCCGGCCGTATCCGGGAAATAAGCCAGCCGAACGGCGGGCGACTGCACGAGAAAACCGGCCGTCTCGACCCCGTGGGCTGCGGGCAGCGGCGTCACGGCCAACTCGCTGAAACGGTACTCCATCATGAAAGCCCAGGGGACAACGCGGAAAATCTCCTGCAGATTCGGGAAAGCGGCGATGAACTGCTCCCTGGCGCTGGGCGGCAGAAAAAGCGGTATCGGTTCCTTGCGCTCCAGCTTCACGTAATATTCAAGCTCGCCCAGGCCGCCGAAGTGATCGTAATGCCAGTGGGTCAACAGTACGTTATCGATACGGGTTACCCCCTCCCTGACAAGCTGCAACCTTAGGTCGGGAGGAGCGTCGACGAGCATATTGCCCCGCTCCGTGGTGATGAGCGCCCCGCTACGCGTTCTCGACAATACCGGGTTGGCCCTCGCCTCCCGGCATCCCGGACAATCGCAGAAAAACGACGGTGCCCCCGGTCCAGCCCCACTCCCCAGTATCTTGAAAGATGACGGCATCTGTCCTTCCTCCTCACTTGCGGCGTTTACGGTATGTACGCGTAAAAACCATCGCCACCGGCCCGCAAGGCTCGCGGTCGGGACAATCCTCGCACTGCCTGTCGAAAGGAGGCGGCAGCAGCGAAGCTTCGCACATCCGGTAATCGCACCGCTTATAAAAGGCTGCGGCCTCCCCTTTTGCCACGGTTGTGACCCGGTACGACCCGCCCGGGGGCTCCGCCGCATCGCGGCAATACTCCCACGGCCGGGCGCACAGTTCCCGCAGCAGCCGGCGACCCGTCCCCCGACCGCGTTCCCGCCGGGCCACCGCGAATACCATCAGATGGAACAAATCCGCATCCGCTTGGTATAGCCGGCCACCCGCCAAAATCGCGGCGCCTTCCCTGAGTACCACGTGCTCTTCGATCTCGCCGGCGAGATCCATGCCGGCGTCGGTCAGCATGCCGCGCAGTACCTCCTCATCGGTCGGTCCGGCGAAGGAAATCGTTCTGTCCAGCATCAGCATCCCCCTCGCGGGCATCTTCCGCCCGTCAGCTTCTCCCGGCAGGCCTCAGCTGGATGGCCTGCTGCGGGCACTGCCCGACGCAGGTATAGCAGGCACAGCACTTTTCGCCCGCGACCACCCGGGCCTTTTCGCCGCGACCGGTCTCCGCAAGCTTGAGCACGTACTCCGGGCAGAAAGCCTCGCATATCCCGCAGCCGTTGCAACGGTCCGCGTCGACGACCACCTCGACCCGCTGCGCGTCCGCCTGTCCTTTATGGGCCGCGCTGTCGATCACCGGCGGCATATACAGCCGCCGCCGCGCTTCCGGGATGCTCTTGGCCGCCAGCTTCTCCAGCGAAGCGACGATTGCGGCCAGCTGCCCGTAGGGGATCGAAACATAAACCTCAAAATCCTCGACATCGGAAGAAGCCCTTGCCCCGTAACAGCCGAACGAAATATTCATGCGCTGGCTTTTCATCACCTGAACGGTCAGATCGGCGCACGTCGAGTTGTAGCCGGACGTATGGAACACCTGCCGCTCGCCGCTGCCGTAGGTGGACGAGCAGCACAGCCACATCGCCTGTTCCGGCCATAAAGTCAGGATCACCACATCAGGCTCGAACATCGCCTTCTCCAGGGGCGCGACCAGCGTCGCCGCATAACTGCCTGGCGCGAACTCCGGCCGCGAGGCGATCATCTTGCGGGCGCACTCGATTGTCGGCAGCTTTTTGAACAACAGGTACAGGTCGCCCGACCGCAGCTTGGGCGACATGGTTATCAGCCCCATGATGCCGGCCCCGTCGGGGCAGGCATGCTTGCGGGGCGGGAGGTAGAGACAATTCCCCCGCCGGGCGGCGGTTATCGACTGGCAGTGCCTGATCCGGTCCGCCGGCTCGGTGACCCCCTCCGGGACCTCCTCGCCGGACCGCATCAGCCTCACGGCCACCGGGGACCATCTAAGGGCAAGCGCCTTCCGCATAGCTTCGGCAAGCATCTTGTTCTGCACTGGTTAAAACTCCTCTCCTGGTCAATCCGTCATCATTCTCGCCCAAAGCTCGGCTCCTCCCGGGCCCTCCAGCATCGCGGCCATCCCCTTCTTGGCGGCAGTGAAATCGTCGCGCCGCCCCAGCAGCAGGCTTAGGGCATGGTCCGCGCGGATACCGGCCGCAGCGGCGGCGAATTTGGCGGTACAACTGGCGCAGTAGCTCACGAGAAGGTCGGCTCCCGTACCACAAGCCTCCGCCAGACGTCGCCCGACAAGCTCTTCGGTAAAGTCCGGGCGGAAATTCGAGATCATTCCCCCGCTGCCGCAGCAGATGGTGTTTTCCTTGCCATGAGCCATCTCCACCGTCGAAAAGCCGCTTTTCGCCAGCAGTTGCCGCACCTGGCGGCCAAAAATGCCATCAAATCTGTCAGGGCACGAATCGTGCACGGTGCACAGTTTGCCCGTTCCCGCTATGGCCGCCTGCGGTTCGAATACCTCGTACACCGTCCGCAGGGTTATCCCAGCCGGCGAAAGAAGCGGCCGCAGCTCGTAATAGCATCCCGGGCAGGCGACAATCAATTCGCGGACCTTACGCTTCCTCAGGCTCGTCAGCAGCCGGCCGGCCGCCTCGTCCGCCCTTTGCGGCAGCCCCAGTTGGGTCAGCGGTTTGCCGCAGCATTCGGCAACCAATCCGTCGCAGCCGCTGTTGTCCCGCAGGCGGGCGTACACCGCTCTCGTCAGTTCGGGCGCATAAGTCATCAGCGTACATCCCGGGAAAAAACAACTCTCAGCCTCACCCTTCACGGCGATATCGCTGTAATCGATGCCGCTGAACCGGCGATAAACGTTCATCAGATTGTCCTCGCGGTCGGGGAAAAGGTAGCGGTAGTCATCTAGCTTGAACTCGCCCGCCGCCACGGCCGCGCGTCGTCCCGCCGCGAACAGTTCCTTGGGACTCAGCCCCGCCGGACAGGCGGCCTCGCAACCGCCGCAAAGCGCGCAGCTGAAAGCCTCCCATGCCGTCGCCCCCCGCGCCGCCGCCTTCCCGGGCGACTCGTCCAACTCGGCCAGCAGCGGGCAACTCCCGGCGCATAATCCGCACTCGCTACACTTGTCAGCCAGCTCTTTAATCTTCTTCTCCATCTCTTCCGCGCCTTTCCGGCCGCCGCGCGGCCCCGTCCTCGTCAGCGCTGGGGCGACGGCGGCGCGGTGGCCTCCAGGCCGATCGCTTCCAGCACCCTGATGGTGTTGACCGGCAGCATGACCGCGTCGTCGTAGCTGGCCGCCAACTGGATGCTCCGCACCACCGGGATCATCCCCGCCAGATCGACAGGAATATCGACGTCGGGAACCATCTCAACGTACCCAAACGGGATGCCCCGCTCGCGGGCCTTGCCGAGCGCCACGTCGAGCGCCGTTATCCCGTCCATGTTGTAAAACACCTTATCGAACTCGAACGGTGTATTGTAGGTATAGCCGATGATCGAAAAGCCGCCTTCCTGGCAGGCGCCCTCGACAAGGGCTGCGCCCACTGGCTCGCCCTTGAATCTGGCCGCCGTCATCCCGGCATCGGTCAGCGCCAGCCGCGCCAGCTTCGCCACCGCGTCGCGGACGATCGCCGGCTGCAGGCTGGGCAGATCGCCGCCGATGATCAGCAGGCCGTCGGCCAGCCGCTCCGCGTTACCGTTCTTCAGAACATGGTCGGCGGCGTACTGCATGCACTCGTCGAAAGAGCCGCCTTTGTCGCAGAACACTTCCTTGATGCGTTCACGATCGGCAACGCGGGCCAACAGGCCGTCGAGATATTCCCGGTCGCCGCCCTGGTTGTAGCAAACCCGCACATCGCCGCAGTCGGCGGCAATACAGGCGTTGATCGCGTCAAGCACACAACCCTCGTATAAATCCTTCGCTTCCTCGGGCGTAAGGATCCCGCCCCTGTCGGTCGTGAGCCGCGTCTTGGTCACGCCCGCTTTCGGCACCTTGGAGAAAACAATGATCGTGGTTTTCATAACTGTACCTCCTGGTTAAGTTAAGTCTGCAGCGAGCTTTGCGCCGGCGCCCCGCCGGAAACTTCCGGGCCATCCTCATGACCCGTTCCCCGCCGCAGCATGGCCAAATCCTCCGGAGCGTTGAGGTTGAAAAACATATTGGCGGGCAGTCCTGCGGCGTCGAGTTCCTCCCCGGTCACCGCGAGCACCTTCACCGCCGGATAAAAACGATACACCTTCCTTATCCCGAACCGCAGGCACTGCTCGATCGGCCCGGCGCAGGCGCGGGTATACACCGCGCACAGCGGCTCCCATCCCCCGCACGTCTGCGGCACAACCGCGTCGTGGCCGCCCTTGCGGCTTAGCAGATAGGCCGCCAGCCTTGCCGTGAAATACGGCATATCGGCGGCAACCGCGAACACGTCGTCGTACTGCGCCGCCAGCAGGCCGGCATACAGGCCGCCGAGCGGCCCCATGTCGGGAAAAACATCGGGCACCTCCCGTACGCCCCGCAGGCCGTACTTGGCCGTCGCATTGCTGGCGATGATGATTTCATCCGTCACGCCGCGGAGCTCGTTCACCGTCCGCTCGATGAGCGTTACGTTCTCGACCACCAGCAGCGTCTTATCCTTGCCCATCCGCGAACTCCGCCCGCCGGCCATAATTATGCCGCTGACCGCCATCGCGATTACCTCCCCCGCCAGTGCCTACCGCCCGAAAACGTCGCCGACGATCAGCACCGAAACATCCTGTCCGGCATGCATCCGGCCGCTGCCGGCCGGCACATCGATATAGGCGTTGCAGTTGACCAGCGACTTCAAGACACCGTTGGTCTGTTCGCCGGTCAGTGCCACGCTGTTCGTCCCCTCGGAAACGTGAAAACGTCCGCGGAGGAAACGGCGTTGCGGACTCGGCTTGGCGAAATCCTCCTCAAGGACGGCTCCCAGCCTTGTCGGCAGGTGGCTGGTCAGCCCCATCTTTTTCTTGAGCAGCGGCACGGCGATCAGTTCGAACGTTATCAGCGCCGCGGCCGGGTTCCCCGACAGACAGATAATGAACTTATTGTTGTACTCAGCGGCGACCACGGGAGAGCCGGGCTTTATGTTGACCCCCCGGTAAATCACGTTCACCCCCAGCTGGGCGAGTGCGTCTGGCACAACATCGTAGTCGCCGACCGAAACCCCGCCGGTCGTGAGGACGATATCGGCGTCCGCCAGTCCCAGGGAAATGATGTCGGCGATCGAGTCCAACTCGTCGGGCACGTTGCCCAAAGCGGTGATCTGCGCCCCCAGCTTCAGGCAGGCCGCCACCAGGCTGGGCAGATTGCTGTTGTAGATCTTCCCCGGCTGCAGCGGCTGGGAAGAATCGATAAGCTCGTCGCCCGTGCTTATTACCGCTACCTTAACCTTGTTGTAAACCGTCACCTCGGCAAAGCCGAGGGCGGCAATCAGCCCCACCAGGGCCGGCGATACCTGCGTCCCAGGCGCGGCGATCACCTCGCCCTTCTTGACGTCCTCGCCGGCAGGAACGATATTGCTTCCTGCCTTGAGCGGGGAAAAAAGCTTGCAGATATTTCCCGCCCGCGTCACATCCTCAAATTTTACGATCGCGTTGGCCCCCGCCGGGATCGGCGTCCCCGTCATCACCTTGATGGCGGTCTTCGCCGTCACCTTCCGCCTGGCCGTATGGCCGGCTGCGACCTCCTCGATCACCTCGAGAACGGCCGGGTTGGCCTCCGAAGCCTTCGCGGTATCCTGCGCCCTCACCGCATAACCGTCGAGAGGCGACCTATCGAACGGCGGCAGATTGATCGGCGCCTGAATCTCCCGGCTCAAAACGCGGCCAACGGCGTCGAACAGCGGTATCTGGCATTCCTTCACCGGCCATGCCATCTTCAGCAGTAAATCCTGCGCTTCTTCCAGTGCCACGTTTCTTTTCATCTTATCTACGTCCCCTCTATGCGCCTGTGCCGAACGAACATTGCGGATAGCGGCAGACCTCGCACTCCAGGCACAGCCCGCCCATCCCCAGCTTGGCGATCATCGCCCGGGTGACAGCCTGCCCGGTCAGCACCTGCGGCAGCACCAGGTCGAAAACCGTCGTCTTGTGATACATCACGCAGCCGGGCAACCCCAGAATCGGCACCTGGCCCATATAAGCGACCATCAGCATCGCTCCCGGCAGCACGGGCGCCCCGTACGTCACGATCGACGCACCCGCCGTCCTGATGGCGGTCGGCGTTACATCGTCCGGGTCGACCGACATGCCGCCAGTCGTCAGAATCATCTCGGCGCCGCTCGCCAGCAGCGATTTTATCGCGCCAGAAATCTCGGCCACATTGTCCGGCACGATGATATGCTCGATCACCCGGCAGCCGAACGCCTCAACCTTCGCCTTAACCACCGGTCCGAACTTATCCTCGATCCGTCCGTGGTAAACCTCGCTGCCGGTGGTGATAACCCCGACCTTGTAAGAACGGAAAGGCTTTATCGCGATGACGCCGTCCGCCGGCGCTAACTCCTCCGCCTGCGTCAGCTTCTCCTCCGCGACGACCAGCGGGATAACCCTCACCCCAGCCACGACAGTGCCTTTTTTAACCGGCCGGCCGTTGTTGATCGTCGCCGCCGCGATCTCCTCCAGCATATTGATGCGCAACAGGCTATCCTCGTCGATGACGCACAGCCCGTCGGTCTCGGCGACGAGCTTCACCTTGCCCTCGCTCGGTTCGGTGAGGGAAAGCCCCTGACCCTGCAGCGCCCGGGCTATCCTCAGCCCGGCGTCGTTCTCGTGCACGAACCCCTTCCTGAGTTCCCAGACATACAGGTGCTCCTTGCCCAGTTTCAGCAGCTCGGGGATATCACTCGCGGAGACAATATGGCCTTTCTTGAACGCCGGACCTTTGGCCTTGCCGGGCACAATCCTGGTGATATCGTGGCAAAGCACGCTGCCGACCGCATCCTCGACCCTGATCATCTGCATCCGACCATCTCCTCAAAGGCTCGTTGTCATTTCGGTTCTGCACGCCGGTCGACGGAACAGCCCCGCGACCCGACTCCCGGCTTATACATGCATAAGCACTTGCAATATCCGTGCCATCGCCGGAAAATCCTCCGAAGGTGCGCCGCCTCGGCAGCGTCCGCGTGCGCCGTCGGGAAAATCCCGCGCGTTTTTTCATTTTGACACACACTTTCCCAAAAAAAAACTCCAGTCCCTTCCATCTGCCGGCATGCTGCGGACAGCAAAAAAGGCCGCCCCGATTAATCGGGTCAGCCCGTTTTTTTCATGTTCCTTAGCCTATTTCTTCCCCGCGATGCCGCGCCCCAGGGAATACGTCCCCCCCAGCCTGCAGCCGACGGCGTAATAATTCCTGTCCGTCGGACTGCACGCCAATGGCTGGACCTTCGCCATGTCCGGCAGGCCGTCCTCGCCGAGCACCGCCGCGTCGGCCTTCACATCGCCGATCCTACCGACGAACAGGGTGTGGCTGCCGAGCTCGACAGCCTCCGCCACCGTGCACTCCAGCACCAGGGGAAACTCCTCGACGTACGGAGCGTCCACCAAATCACTGCCGACCGCCGTCAGCCCCGTCGCCGCGAACTTGTCCGCGTCCCGTCCCGAAACGAGACCGCAGTAATCCGCCTCGGCCGCGTAGCGCTCCGAGGGGATATTGACGGTGAAAGCGCCGCGCGCCGCGATATTGGCGTGCGTCAGCCGCGACTTCCGCACCGCCACCGCCACGCAGGGCGGTTCTGAGCAGCACACTCCGCACCAGGCGGCGGTCATCAGGCAGGGCGAGCCGTTCCCGCCGTAGCTGCCGATCACCCACACCGGCAACGGCATCGCCGGCGTCAGTATCCCCAAAGATTTCTTCATCACAACCACGCCCCCCCGGATTCGCAAATTGCCGCCGCCCTCATCCCAGCCACTGGTACATGATATAGGCATCCACCAGCCCTTGTTCCTTATCCGCAAAGGCCTTGGGCAACCTGCCGGCGATCGTGAAGCCGCATTTCTGCCAAAGCTCGACCGCCACCTTGTTGGTGGCGACCACGAAATTAAACTGCATCGCCTTGAACCCAAACTCCCGCGCCTCAGTCATGGAGTGCAGGCACATGGCCCGGCCGATTCCCCGGCCGCGGGCCGCGGAACTGACGGCATACCCGGCGTTGCAAACATGCGAACCCAGCCCGGGTTGATTGGGTTTCAGAAAATATGTCCCCGCTATCCGTCCGTTTTCCACCGCGACATAAGTCGCGAGCGGCACTTCCATCCAGATGCGGAAGCCTTCCTGTTCGGAGGTATCCGGCGCAAAAGAATAGGTATCCCCCCGGGAGAAAACTTCATGGAGGATCGGCCATATTTCGCTAAAGTCCGAAGCCTCGGCCCGTCTTATCGCCATCATAATTACCATTCCCTCCCTACAGCGCCATCTACGCCAGGTCCTCGTGGAACTCCCGGCCGATCGCCTGCCTGAGCTGCTGGAACGCGGCGTCGGAGCGGCTCCGCGGCCTCGGCAGGCCGACCGCGAACTCCTTCCTCACCGTCCCCGGCCGTTCCGACATCACCACCACCCGGTCTCCCAGGTACACGGCCTCCTCGATATCGTGGGTCACCATAATCATCGTCGTCCCGCCGCTGCGCCAGATTTCGAGCAGCTCGTGCTGCAGCCTGAGGCGCGTCAGCGCGTCCAGCGCGCCGAACGGCTCGTCCAGCAGGAGGATTTCCGGCCGGTTGACCAGCGCCCGGGCGATCGCCGCCCGCTGCGCCATCCCTCCCGACAGCTCCCCGGGGTAAGCCTGCGCGAACCCGGCCAGTCCCACCTTCTCCAGGTGAACGGCGACAATCCTCGCCTTCTCCTCCCGGCTCCCCTTCCCCAGCGCGAACACCACGTTCTCCGCCACCGTCAGCCACGGCAGCAGCCGCGGTTCCTGGAAAACGATTCCCCTGTCCAGGCCGGCGCCGGCGACCCGCCGCCCGCGTACCGTCACCGTCCCCCGGTAGTCGTCGTCCAGGCCGGCGATTATCCTCAGCAGGGTGCTCTTGCCGCAGCCGCTCGCACCGACGATGCTGACGAACTCGTGAGCGCCCACGCGGAGATCGATGCCGCCCAGTGCGGGCACCCCTCCGTCACGGCCCCTATACGTCTTCGCCAAGCCGGCGACGACCAGCAGATCGTCGCTTATTCTCCGGTAAAGGAGGTTCTCCATCTGACAATCCTCTTTTCCAGCGCACGCAGCACGCCGTCCATCGCCTTGCCCACCACGCCGATCGCCAGCATCCCCACCAGTACCCGGTCGGTCTGCGCCAGCGCCCGCGCGTCGGTAAGCATGTACCCTACGCCCTTCATCCCGGCCGACAGCTCCGCGGCCACCACGCACATCCAGGCATAGCCCAGCCCGATGCGCAGCCCGGCAACGATGAAGGGCAGCGCCCCGGGAATCACCACCTTGGCGATAAACTTGCCCTTCGGCACCTCCAGCACCCTGGCCAACTCCAGAAACTTGTTATCCGTCTGGCGGACGCCGTCCAGCACGTTGACGAAGATCGGGAAAAAGGCGCCCAGCGTGATGATGAAAACCTTCGAGCCCTCCTCGATCCCGAACCAGAGGATGGCCAGCGGCAGCCAAGCGATCGGCGGGATGGGCCGGATAAGCTGGATAATGCCGTCCGCAAGCGAAAACAACAGCGGAAAGATTCCCAGCGCCAGGCCCAGGCCCACTCCCAGCACGGCAGCCAGCGCGAATCCCTCCAGCACCCGCACGATGCTTGCCCCCAGATGGGCGGCCAACTCGCCGCTGCCCGCCATCGCCAGCAAAGCATCGAGCACCTGCCCCGGCTGGGGCAACAAAATCGGCTTGACCAGCCCGGCGGCGGTGACCGTCTGCCATACGGCCAGCAGCATCGCCGGCAATACAGCCTTCTTCCAGCCCAGTCGCCCGGCCGCCAGACTCTCCCTATACGTTGCCGCGATCTTGAGCGCAAACTCCATCGTCGTTATCTCCCCAGCGTCATTTCCGGCGGACGAAAGTCTCGACATCCACCGGGTTTTTCAGCAGGCCGATCTTGTTCATGAACGTCCCGGTATCCTTCATATCGGCCACGAAGCGGTCGGTGATCCTGTCATCGTAGTTGAACTTGCCGACAATCTTCGTCAGCAGCGTCTCCGGCATCCTAATATCCTCCAGCAGCAGCTTCTTGCATTCCTCGGGGTGCTGCCCGAGGTACTCGCTGCCCCGCCGGAACGCCCTCAGCACCGCGTCGACCGCCGCCGGGTGCTTTTCGGTCATCTCCTCGCTCGCCATAAGCACGGCGTACGCCTCGTAAATACCCGTCCCGTCAGCCAGCACCCTGATCTCACCGGCTTCCTCCAGGCGGGTGAGCAGCGGATCCCAGACAACCCCCGCGTCCACGTCGCCGCGCACCAGCGCGGTCGCCAAATCGTCCATCGACATATGGATGAACCTGATATCGTCCGTGGTCATCCCGTTCTTTTCCAGCAGCAGGTGCAGCAGTTTCTGCCCGTAAGCCGCCTTGGTCGTCGCCACCTTCTTGCCTTTAAGTCCGGTTACGCTCGCGACAGGTGAATCCTTTTTCACCACCATCGCCAGCGTCTTGGGACCTGACGAGGCGACCGCCGCGATCCGGTAGTCGGTGCCGGCGGCCCGGCCGATGAACGCCGGGAAATCGCCCATGACCCCGAAATCCAGATGCCCGGCCGCGAACGCCTCGCTGACCATCGGCCCCAGGGCGAAGGGCTGCCACTTCAGCTTGTAGCCCGCCTTATTCAGCTCCTCATCGAGAAACCCTTTTTTCTTCGCCACCCACATATGGGCGTAATGCGGCAGCGGCACGACGCCGACGCGGATCTCCCGGCCGGCGGGCGCGGCCCCCTGCGGCTGGGTTGCGGCCTTACCCGCACACCCGCCCGCCGCCAGTGCGGCCACCAGCAGGGCTACAATCGCCGCCAGCACGCGACTGGCGGTCAGCCGCATTTGTCCAGGCTCCCCTGGCAGCTGCTGCCGCCGCCGGCCGTGCAGGCGAAGCAGTGGTCCCCGGTCCGGATGGGCAGCCCCACAAGTTCCTCGGCGGCGACGCTGCCGATCGTGCCCGCCGTCGCCGTGATGCCGAGCGCCTGGTTGAAATCGCAGTCGTACAGCCTTCCCTGCCAGTCGACGCTTATCTGGCTACGGCACATCACCTGCGTCAGGTTGCGCGCGTTCGAGCTGCCGGCGAGCATTTCCAGATAACCCGCCAGTTGCCCCTGGCCCTCCAGGTCGGCCCGGAAGCGCCCGATCGGCACATTCGTTATCGTGAACAGGCTGTCGAACTCAATGCCGAAATCGTTGCCGAGATTCTCCTTATACGCCGCCTCAAGCTCGGCCTGCGGTCCCGGCAGGAAAGCCCCGCCGGGGTTGTACACCAGATGCAGCTTCAGCCGCCCGGTACCGTAGCCCAACGCGTTGAGCCGTTTCAGAACCCTGATGTTCTTCCCGTACACGCCCGTGCCCCGCTGGGCGGTTACATTAGCCTCGAGATAGCACGGCATCGACGAAACAATCTCCACCCCGTGGGCGGCGAAAAAATCCGGCAGGTCTTTCTTCTCCGCCTCCTCCAGAATCGCCAGATTGGAACGCACGATGATCCGCTTAACGTTCTGCAGGCGGCGCAGTTCGCCGATGAAATAGGTCAGATGGCGGTTCGCCTCCGGCGCACCGCCGGTGATATCAACGTCGATCGTCCCGGCGCCCTTGGCGAACCGCAGGCAGTCGTCCACGACCTCCCGGCTCATCGCCTCCCGCCGGTGCGGCCCCGCCTCAAAATGGCAGTGATTGCACCGCAGGTTGCACACATAGCCTATGTTGACCTGCAAGATGTCCAAGCGGTCCCTGACCAGCGGTTTCCTTGTTTCATCGACAAACTCCTGAAAACTGCGCATTGCCGCTCCTCCTTCAACGTCTTTATCCGTACCGGCCGCCCGGCCGCTACCTTCCGCCGAACATCGCCGACGGTCCCTCCAGCGCCTCCCAGCCGGCCTCTACCAGCAGCGCCCGCGCCTGCTCCACCGTCCAGCCCCGCACCGTCGTCTCGCTGGTGTCGCGCGGGTTTGTCCCCCGCTCCGCCCAGAATAGATTGGCCCCGGCCATCGCCCCCATGCCGTTGGGCTCGTGGGTGCCGAAACCGATGACATCGTAGCCGCTCGCCAGCCTGACGACCGCCAGGATATGCGCCATCTGACCGTATCTCACCGACCCGTGGGCCGTGAGCGGCAGGCCGGGGATGTTGATCCGCCGGCAGGCGGCGCTGTTCACCGGCTTCAGGTCCCTCGTCAGCACCGTCGTCGCCGTCAGCTCCTCGACCGTGTGCTCCGGCCCCACCGGCCCCACGCTCGTGCCCAGCAGCAGTCCCGCCTTCTTCGCGGCCCTGATGGTACGGACCCGCACCCGGGGGTCGATAGCCGTAACCTTGCCCTCGCCGAGGCGCACGCAGTGGTAAATGCCGGCGATGCCGGCCTTCCTGAGCGCCCTGGCCCCATCACCGTCGAAATCGTCCACGTTGGCGATCAGCGGTGTTTCCGGTCTGAGGGCGGCGCGGACTTCCCTGGCGATCTTGATGTAATCCGGCAGAGCGACGGCGGCGGTCGCCATCAGATAAACGGCGTTGGCCCCGGCCGCCTCCAGCCCCTGGCAGGCTTCGACGATCTCCGTCAGCGGATGAACCTCAGGGATGGGGAAAACACTATGCTTCGCGGCAAACGAGCAATACTCGCAGTTCTTCGGGCACGGGCCGACATCGATGCCCACCTGGCCGTGCACCTCCGCCTTGCCCTTCGTCGTCGCCTCGCTCATCTTCCGCGACGCATACTGCAGCAAAAAGCCTTCTTCCGACAGCCAGTCGACGCTGAACAGTTTTTTTATCTCCGCCGCCGTTATTTCGCCCCCGTCGAGGGCCTTGTAGACTATCTTGGCGATACCCTTGTCCATAACCTCATCTCCTGACTATCAATCGCCCTGGACCGGCCGCTCCTCCGGCGGCGCGAACCTGAACTGGGGCTCTTTCGCCCGCAGTTCCCGGGCCTCGCTCCCGGTCTTCACCTCGAACCATACCCCTTCGACCCTGCGGCCGGAAAAAGTAGGCCCGAAGCGGACGGCTATCTCTTCGTCCCAGTCGTATATCTCCTGCAGGGAAGGCTCCAGGACGCGCAGCCTCAGCTGACCGTACGAATAGCGGGTGTGCTCCAGCGACAACAGCTTCATCAGTTCGGGGATGCTGTACTCCACCACCCCGGCTGACCTTCCCGCCCAGATGATCTCGAAAACGGCCCTGGTGTGCTTGCCCTTGTACTGGATCCCCTTCACCAACTGGTATTCGGTGTCGCCGGGCTCGATGGCGGCGATCAGCGCCAGCACCGGCGCGGAAAAACGGAAAACAATCTCCCCGCCGCCGAACCCGATCGACTGGAACCACTGCGTCCTGGTCAGCGCCCCCGTCTGTTCGTCGTGCAGCCAAACGCCCTTTCTCGCCAGTTTTTCCGTCTCGTTGGCCAGGAACGCGTATGGGTCGTCACTTCCCGCCCCGCACAGCGCCAAAAAATCGCCCGTCTTCATCGCGTAAACCGTCCGCTCCGGCTCCGGCCTGCCACCCGCGTGGCTGAGCGCGATCGCCGCAGTCAGTATCTTCTGCTGCAACTCGGTAAGAGGATCGCGGCGTCCGGTCAGGCCCGCCGCCCTAAGCAGCTGGTTGGGCCTCACCTCCTGCCCTCCCGGGCGGAGAGCGGCGACGGCGAGCCTTTCGGCCGACAGTTCCGCCGGTTGCCTCCTGAGACTTATTTCCATCTCCTCACCTCACGTCCATTATATAGCAGCAAAGCTGACGATTGCAACTCAAATTCGACTTGCAATCGTCAGCTTCTTTTTTCACGGCCGCCCCAATGCTGGCGTCAGGCCCTGGAAGGCCGGCCATGCGCGGCTTTCGCGGTCATCTTGCTATCGCGTGCTAATCCTTCTTCCCGTCCGCGACGGTCAGTTCCTTCAGCCGGTCCTGCTTGAACCGCTGGTAATACGAATCGTGCGTATATATCGCCGCCAGCGGGTTATGCCCCAGCACCCTATCCTTCACCGCCAGTACGCTCACCATCGCCTTGGAGTACTTGATGAACAGCGAATCGTGACCCACGCACAGTCCCAGCAGGATGTTGAAATCGGTGCCGGCCGCGTTGAGCACCTCCGCCTGGGCGATCGGGTTGCACATCGACTCGTATTCGCCGATCTTCACCTGCTCCGCCGGCTTGACGCCGATGACCCCCTTATCCACGCCGCCGACCTTGCACACCACCGACACGACCTCCAGGCCATGCTCCTCGAGAATCCTGCTGACGGTCGCCGCCTCCTGATGCAGCCCGCCGCAGAACGCCAGTCCCAGCCGGCGGTAGCCCATCTTGCGGGAAAACTCGATGATCTCCTGGATTCTGGTCTTCACCGGGAAGAGGTAGTGAGGCTGCGCCTCCCTGTCGATGTAGCACTCCCCTTCCTGCACCGCCGCCTGGCGGGCGAACTCGTGGATATCGGGCTTCTCGTACTCCGCCGCCGCCTTGGCGAGAGCCTCCCCGTACAAAACGGTGGAACAAAAAGCGGGGTTCTGGCCGCCGGGCGTGCGGCACACTTTGTTGGGCACCTTGCAGGCCGCGCATTTGCCTTGATTCATCAATCCATACCTCCTCGCGGTTTTTCCGCTCGCTTGCCAAACTTTCGATTACTTCCCCGGAAGCCGCGCATAATCCTTCCGCCGCCGCCTTCCCGGGGGGCGTATTTTCACGTCCCTTTGCCAGGTGGGCGTCCGCCCTGCTATAATAATAGCAAACCGCGGCGCCGCCAGCCGCATCCCGACATTCATGGGAGAGGAATTTCGATGGAACTGAAAATAAGAACCGGCCGCGGTCCGTCAAGCGCGCCGTTCAAAACCGCCGGCAGTTGGGATACATGGCTCAAGCTTACCCGCCCGCACACCCTCACCGCCTCCTTCGTCCCCGTAGCCATCGGCACCGCCTTCGCGCTCCCCTACGGACCTAACCGGTTTTCCCTGTTCGCCGCCATGCTGCTGGTGAGCATGCTCCTTCAGGCCGCCACCAACATGTACAACGAATACTACGACTACCGGCGGGGCCTGGACAACGCGCAGTCCGTAGGCATAAGCGGCACGCTCGTGCGCGACGGCGTCACGCCGCAAACCGTCCTGACGCTGGCCTGGCTCACGGTCGCGACCGCGTTCCTCCTCGGCCTGTATCTCTGCCAGCAGGCGAGTTGGTGGCTCCTGCCGGTCGGCCTCGGCGGCGCGGCCGTGGGCTACCTCTATTCCGGCGGCCCGTGCCCGCTGTCCGCCACCCCCTTCGGCGAAGTCTTCTCCGGCGCCACCATGGGGCTGGTCATCATCGCCGTTACCTTCTTCATCCAGACCGGCTTCGTTTCCGCCGAAGTCATCCTCGTGTCAGTTCCCACCTCGATCCTGATTGGCGCCATCCTGCTGTCCAACAACATCCGCGACCTCGACGGCGATAAGCTCCACGGCCGACACACGCTCGCTATCCTCATCGGCCGCAAGCCGGCCACCGTCCTGCTGGCGGCCATGTTCGCCCTTGCCGACCTCTGGGTCGTTTACCTCTGGCTCGCCGGCGTCATCGGCCCCTGGGCGCTGCTCGCGCTCGCCAGCCTGCCGAAACAGCTCCGGGCCGTCCGGGGCTTCAACGGCGGCGGCACCGCCCCGGCCGCGCTCATGCCCGCCATGGTGGCCACCGCCCAGACGAACACCCTGTTCGGCCTCCTGTTCGCCGCCGGTTTACTCATCCAACATCTGTTCGCCTGGTAGCCGGCCGTCTTCCGCACCGCGCCCAGCAGCACCTCCCGCCCCGCACCAGGAATCAGAACAACCGATATTCGCTCCCCACATCGGCACCCAGGTCGCCGATGTTTTCGTTTTGCAGTAGCGGGTAAATCCGGCAATCGCCTACCCGCGTAGTTCGACGATTTTCTTATTGTAATAGCCGACTTTTCCGTACTGCTCCTCCCAGAAGGCCTGGTCCCGCATACCGTCGAGAAATGCCTTGCTGTAGCCGAACCTCAGCCAGTCGCTCGCCTTCTGGACGAAAAGCCGTTCCTTCGCGTCTGTCTTGCGGAAATCGAATACATGCCCGTCTGTCGCCCCCAGGAAGATATCGCCCGCCCAGCGGTCGAGCACGAACGGCGCGGTTTCCAGATAGCGGCCATTCAGTTCGTCCAGCACCGACCGGTAGCGGTCGAAACCGTCGGTCGCCACGGTCACCACATTGTCCCCCGGGCCAAGGCGCAGAAACTTCGCCAGCTTGATCGCGCCCAACACGTTGCAGATCCCTGAAGGCCCGAAGCAGTCCCTTAGCCCCAGGGCGAAGTCCCGGTCCACACCCAGCTTTGCCAGCGTCTCGGCGCCGTCGCGGAAAATCTTCAGCCCCTGCACCGTTTCTTCGTCTTTTATCAGCACGACGAAATCGGTTGTCAGCACATTGTGGATCAACGTACACATCTTGTCGCCAATCCCCTCGATACGATGCTGCCCCCGGCCGCCGTTGGCCAGCGTCGAGCATTCGTACGGCTCGAGGGCGGCAACCTTCGCTTCCGGGAAGACGGCCTTGATCTGATCTCCGGCGGCGATCGTCCCGGCCGACCCCGGGGCGGAAGTAAAGCCGGCGATCCGCCCGTTGCCGATCCCCCTGACCGCCGCCACGGCGCTGTTGCCGGTCACGTGGCGGTGGAAGCGGTAGTTGGGGAAAAGCTCGAACTGGGCCAGCGCCTTATATTTGGGGTTCTTCATCATCTCATGGGTCCGTTCCAGGGTAAGGATGACATCCGATTCCGACCCTGGCGTCAGCTCCAGTTCCCCGCCGTACTTCTGGATGCGCTCGTACCGTTCCCTGCTCATGTTGTCCGGCATGATGACAATGGCGCGGAAACCGAGCAGTCTGGAGATATAAGCCGTGCCGATGCCGAAATTGCCGGTCGAGGGGCCGAGGATGGTATGCTCCCCGGGGACGATCTCCCCGCCCACCAGCCCTTCCATCAACGTGCTGTAGGCCGGCCCGACCTTGTGGGAGCCGGAGGGGAAACCGCAGCCCAGCAGCACGACGATATTGGCATCGACGCCGGTCAGCTCCGGCGGCAGGACCAGCCTGCGCACCTCATTCGCTTCGTCCCTCCAGGTAATGTTGAAAAGATTGACAGGGTCGAGCTCATCCGCCTTCGCGGCGAGCGCCTTTGCCCGCAGGGCGCCGTCCAGGGTGCCGGGGTCGAGCATCTCATCGTATGTCGGCCCAAAGGGAATTTTGCCCATAACCGTTCCTCCCGTCGAGTCCTTCGAGTACACCGAAAATGTCCTACAACTTCTGCGGCAGCAAGGCAAAGAACCTGCACGCCTGTACGATGTCCTCGAGAGGACAATACTCGTTGGCCATATGCGCCATTTTCTCTATTCCGGCACCGAACCCGATCGTCGGTATCCCCAGCTTGGCGGAGGCGACCCCGTTCGTGGAGAAGTTCCATTTATACGTCTTCGGCTCCGCGCCGAACACCTCCCGGTAGACCGCAAAGCAACCCTGCGCCAGGGGATGCTCTCTCCCGATCTCCCACCCCGGCAGATAGGAGTGCAGCACAATCTCTTCCCCGGTGTAGCTTTGCCCGACCGCGTCATAGATTTCCCAGTCGGCGTCCTCGTCGCCGATCAGCCTGGTCATCTCCTCGCCGACCGCTTCCTCGGTCTCGTGCGGGCAGATGCGGCGGTCGATATAAAGCGTGCAGCTGCCCGGCACGGCATTGAGCGAAGCGGAAACGCTCTCGATCTTAGTCAGGGCTATCGAGGGGCGCTCCGGCGTCATGGCCATGTATTTCCTGCCGAGCTCCTCGATGCGTCCGACGATCCTGGCCGCCTTGTAAACCGCGTTGTCGCCTTTCTCCGGGGCCGCCCCGTGGGCGGAAACCCCTTTCACGTTGATCTTATAGATAGCCCTGCCAAGGTGGCCCATGGCGATGTTCAGGTGGCTCGGCTCGCAGATGACCACGTAATCCGGCTTCAGCCCGTTGTCCACGATGGCGCGGTAAAGCCCCGCACCGTCGAAGTCCTCCTCCATGACCGTGCCGCAAATGTAGATCGTCTTGCCCGCCGCCAGGCCGAGCTTCTTCATGATATGCCCGGCGTAAACGGTGGCCGCGAGCGAACCTTTCATATCGGATGAAGCCCGGCCGTACAGCTTGCCGTCCTCGATGTCGCCGCTGTAGGGGCCGTGGACCCATTCGCCGGCGTCGTTGACCGCCACGTGGTCCATATGGGAGTCGTACAATAGTTTCACCGGCCCGTTGCCGATCACGCCGATGATGTTGCCCACCTTATCGACAATTACATCGTCGTAATCTAGCCTCTCCATCTCCTGCCTTATCCGCTCCACAAGATCGGCCTCCCTCCCTGTCCTGCTTTTGATGCGGACCAGGTCCCGGGCGAAAGAAATCAGCCGACTCTCCAAAGAACTGATGGTCTCCTGCACCTGCCTATTCACGACAATCCTCCCTTTCATGTCTGTTTTTCTCCGTCCTTCCCGCCCGACGGATTGTAGCCTTGCCTTGCGGCATTGCATAAATCCCTGTTCAATATATAATTATATTGATATTATTTTATATTTCTATAACGATATTGACCGATAATATCGCTATATTGCGCCAGGAGGCGAAAATGCAGATAACGAACATCCAAATCGACAAGAACAACCGGGAAACCACCCTGCACGGCAGCTACGACTTCCCCCTGGCGGTCTACCTGGACCAACTGGACAAAAACCTCCTCGGGTTCGTCAACTGGCACTGGCACGACGAAATCCAGCTCTCGCTCATCACCAAGGGAGAGGTCGAGTTCCTGGTCAATCAAAACGTGTACGTGCTGAAGGAAGGCCAGGGCATCTTCATCAACAGCGGCTGCCTGCACATGGCGCGGGCGGCCGCCGAGCCGGACAGCACCTATATCTGCATAAACGTCGACGCCAGGCTGCTGTCGTTCTTCCCGGGAAGCGCCATCGAACAGAAGTACATCAAGCCTTTCATGAAACTCCGCGGCTTCTCGGCCGTGGTCCTGGAGCGCGGGGTGGACTGGCAGCAAACGATACTGACCAAGATTGAAGAAATCTACCATCTGCACATCCTAAAGGCTTTCGGCTACGAGCTCGACATCGGCATGGCGCTGGCGGCCATCTGGCGGCAGCTGATCGCCAGGCAAAAGCAAATAATGCCGGCAGCGAACGTGGGCGAATACATCGACCAACAGAGAATAAAGGCGATAATGGCCTACATCAACGCACATTACATGGAAAAGGTCACCCTGGAGGAAATCGCGTCCGTGGTCAATATCAGCAAAGGCGAATGCTGCCGTTTTTTCAAGCGGGTCGTCAAATGCACCGTTTTCGAATACGTCATGAACTATCGAATCAACAAAAGCATCGGACTGTTGAAAGAAACCGACCTGACCGTGAGCCAGATAGCCGACTCCGTAGGCTTCGGAAGCACCAGCTACTATATCGAAAGTTTCAAAAGACAGATTGCCTGTACCCCCAAAGAATACCGGAAAAACATCGCCAACCGCCAATAACCCAAGCAAGAAAGCACCCGGACACAGCCCGGGTGCTTTCGCCTTCCGATCATCCGGGGCCGGCGAGCGGCCCGGCCAACTACTCATCCCCGTTGCTCCCGCTCATCCTGTCGATAATATCAAAAACGGTTTTCAGGTCGTCGATCGGGATTTGCCCCGGAGCGGAACTAAACGCCCCCACGGCGAACGAGAGCGAGGAACCGAAAATTCCGCCCACCATCCGGCTTACGGCGCCGTGTTTTCCCATCGACATCGTTATGACGGGGATTCGTACACGCTGCTTGGCCTCGAGCGTCATGCCGAGCAGAGCGAGCACATCTTCGAGGCTCTGCGGCATAACGGCCACCTTGGCCACATCGAGGCCCAACCGTTCGGCGGCGATGATTTTGTCCAAAAGAACATCCCGGCTTGGCGTCATGTTGAAATCATGAAAAGAACCGATCACCAGCTTGCCGTTGTCGGCGGCGACCTTGCGGAGATAGCGGATGTGCGCCGGATCGTTGCTCAGCTCGCAGTCCACGTATTCAACCGCCGTCCGCCGGCACACCTCGGCGTTCAGGGCGATGGCTTCCTCACCGGTCAGGGAAACAGGGTGCCCGCCTTCGCGAACGGATCGGAGGGTGAAAATGAGCGGCTTGTCGTCAATTTTTTTCTTTACCGTATCGACAATAGCGAGTACTTGCTCCGTATCGTCAACATGTTCGAAAAAGTCGACGCGCCATTCGATAACATCAGGTTGCTTCAAAAGAACCTGTTCCAATTGCCCCGCTATCTTTTCCTTGGTCTGGCCCGTCAAAGGCGTGCATATCAACGGCCTTGCTCCCTGTCCGATAAGCTTTCTCCCCAAACGACTCACCCTTCCCGGCTAAATCTAGTAACACTGCCTTGGGGCCAACTGCTGCGCTGCATCAAAAATGCGAATTTCTCACTACCTAAATTTTAAAGCATGGCTTTGATTAGTTCAATCTGTGAGCACACTGCCTCGCCCTAGTCATCTGTCCGCTTTGGACAACAGCCAAACAGCAACCGGCGGAAATCGCACGAAAAACGAGCCCCGACGGGGCTTGTCGCTCATTGCAGCCATTATGCCAACATAAAGGCAATAATTCTGTCGGCGACCTCATCCGGAGTCAACCTGTTCGTATCCACGGTATAATCCGCCAGGCGGTACCTATCGGCGCGCTCCTGCAGCATTTTGCCGATAAGTTTCTCCCTATTGGGTGCGTTGAGCAGGGGCCGCGTCTTATCAGTCCCGATACGGCTGATAATCGTATCGGCCGTAGCCGTCAGACAGACTACCCAGCCGTTGCTTTTCAGATTGGCGACATTCTCGGGGTGCAGCATCACCCCACCCCCGGTAGCAATTACGTTATTGTTCCGCTGCGATAGTTCCCTGATCATATTCCGCTCCTGTTCGCGAAAGAAGGCCTCGCCGTGTATTCTGAATATATCGCTGACAGTCATCCCGCAAACAGTCTCGATTTCCTGGTCCAGATCGACAAAATGTCTGTCTAGTTTTCGGGCCAGTACTTTCCCGGTGGTCGTTTTGCCGGCACCCATAAAACCGACCAGAATGATGTTCATCATCCGCCATCCCCCTTGCATGTAAGCCTGTGTACTGACGATAAAATACAAAAGATCCCGTCCCTTTCAGGGACGGGATCTTATTCCCGCGTTACCACCCATCTTGCATTGCTACCACCTTCAGATACGAGAAGCCGAGGCTTCCGATATCCTATCCAGCTAACGGCGGCTGCCGGCGAGGCCTACTGACGCGGAAGCGCGCTTCCGTGAGGTTTGACCCGCAACTCGGGGGCGTACTTCACTGCAGGCCATCGTCCGGTTTCCACCACTCACCGGCTCTCTGCGCGATACCTTGCACTTACTCTTCCCCGTCATCGTATTTGGAATATATTTTGCTTTATAATACCAAAACCGCCCCCCTGTGTCAACCATAAAGAAACCGACATTAACACTTTGGCCTGCAAGATTACTGTTTACATAAGTTGCAAGACGAAATACTTTGAAGATTCAAGGGGCGTCGGAGAAGCTTTCCGACAACCCTTGAATAGACCAACCTCTCACATTTGATTTTTTTGGATGATTTTAGACGATTTCGGCAATCCTCTCGACATTCTGGGCCGAAGCGGCCAACTGCTCCATCGACGCTGAGATTTCCTCGGAAGCTGCGGCCTGGCGTTCTCCTACCACAGCCGTCTGGGTTATCGTATCGACGATTTGCGTAACTTCGTTCTGTATCGCCTGGAGAATCGCCTTGATATCTTTGACCGATTTGGCGCTGTTGTCCGCCATCTTCCTGATTTCGTCAGCGACTACGGCGAAGCCGCGTCCGTGCTCGCCAGCGCGGGCGGCCTCGATAGCCGCGTTCAGGCCGAGCAGGTTCGAATTGGCGGCAACATCGCTCACAAACTGCAATATATCGTCGGTTTTCTTAATCTCGGCGAGCACATTTTGGCCACCGTCCTTCAGTTTGGAAAGATCTTCTGACAGGTGCATCGCCATCGTCGCCATTTCCTCGGTCGTCGCCGTAATCTCCTCGGCTGTCGAGGCAATTGTCTGCGACGCCTCATGGAGGGTCTGCTGAGTCGCCATGCTCGTTCCGGTGGCGATCGCTCCGATCAGCTTCCCCTCTTCGACGATCGGAGTTGCAATCGCCTTTATCGCCACGCCGTATAAGTCTTTCGGCAGCACCATATGCACCTCTTGCCGCGTCTTCAGGCACTTATCCAATGACCCGCCGCTCTGCGCCTTTTCCCCTTCCACGACCCCCATATCGAAAGTCTTGGCCGGGACATACTTGACAATTATGCCTTCGGCATCACAAATCATGATGATGCAGTCGAGCGGCATCAAAGTCTGCCATTTCTCCGCCGAATCGACGATAGTCCGGAATTCGCTCATCTTCTCTCCTCCAATTAATCAATTTACGTAGAATTAGTTCTGGTTCGATTTCAGACGGCTTGCTTGAGATTGGCCAGCTGATCCTCGGAAAGCACTTTTGCTATATCGAGGAGGATCAGCAGGTTTTCGTTATACTGCGCCACACCGTAGATATACTCGTTGATGGTGGAAACGAGCGAAGGAGCAGGATGGATGGCTTCTGCCGCAAGATTTACTACTTCGGTGACCTCCTCAACCACCAGCCCCACGATATGTTCGTTTATCTCCACCACGATAATCTGTCCCTTAAGGCCCTGCCCCTTATCCGAAACGATGTTGAACCTTGCCGCCAGGTTAATCACAGGGATTACCGCTCCCCGGAGGTCGATGATCCCCTCGAAAAAATTAGCTATATCCGGCAGCGCAGTGGGCGATTTGTAAACGATAATCTCCTTGACCTGTTCGATTGGAACCGCATACTTTTCCCTTCCGAGTTGAAAAACCACGACA
Source organism: Sporomusaceae bacterium (assembly GCA_022839045.1). The sequence continues at coordinate 1,134 of JALHDI010000002.1, read as the reverse complement.
TGCTCCCTCATAGCAGACCTCCTTGTTTTATTGGTGAAAAGGTTGATTGCCTTATCCCTCCTCCACGAGCCCGGAGCCGCAGCCGACTTTCGCCGCACCTCCTATGACGTCTCAGCAATCGGTAAAATTCATGACTATCCCCAATTTTAGCAATATTGTATTATAGTATAATTATTTCCATTAATTTATACTATATGACAATTTTAGCTATTTTCCTGCAATAAGCGCATAAATTCTTACTTATTACTCTCCAAAACAACAATTTACCCCAAACAAAAAACTTCCGCCGAAAAGGCGGAAGTACGACACCGGTTATCAGGAATAGATTAATCGTTCCGATTGATGACAACGAATAGCGACGAAAGACCGTCGGCGAGGTTTTCCAACTGGTACGGGTTGTCCGGCTCGAAGTAAACATAGTCGCCCTGCTCAAGATCATATTCCCGGGATTCGAAATACAATCTTAGCGCACCGTCGAGAACAAATAGATATTCCTTGACACCTTTCGGATGCGGCGGAAAAAAACCCGTCGAAGCACCGGGGCTCAAATCTAAATGGACCATTTCGATTTTGCCCGACGGGACCATCGACGTGATCATCTCTCCCCGGACCCCCGAAGACGATTCTATACGTATCTTTCTCTGTGTTTTTCGAACGATTATTATTTTGTTGTGCTTGGGGACCTCCTCGACCAGCACTGATAAAGCTGTCTTAAGGGCCCGCGCTATCCGCACCGCTACGTTCAGGGTCGGATTTTTTTCGTCGCGCTCAATCTTGGACAGCATGGACACGCTGACGTCGCTAGCCTCAGCCACGACTTTGAGGGAAAGGCCTTGTTGCTTTCTGATTCTTTTAACGTTTTGGCCAAAGGTCATTTATATACTCCCCTATTTATATAGTATATTTGGAAGAATCCTAATTATGGAAGTATTATATGCAACTCGCCACAAAACCTCTTTGGACTAATCCCCATGGCCGCCGCCCGAGTCTCGACACATGTAGTCAAAACAGGAAGATGCAAGGAGGAAGAACAGCCCGAATTGCAGAATAGGTGATGAGCATCAGAAATAACTTCAGTGGACGGTGGAGAATGGATATTAAAGACAGCGGCAACAGGACAAAATTTAACACCGG
>JALHDI010000062.1 GCA_022839045.1 Sporomusaceae bacterium | reverse complement strand
CCCCTCCTCCCCTGGCATTCCCCGGATAAGGTAAAGCGTGTGTCATGTCTGGTGCAATTTGCTAATTTCATCTTTTATTCGCTGACTTTCGGCTAATTCCTGCCGATAGTTGCTTTCGTCCCCCAAACGTAGAAATTCCTCGGCCCGCAGACTGTGAACCATGATCAGGGGCTCCAGATGGGCAACCCTGATGATCCTAATACAATCGTCGACAACGCGGGAAATGTCGCTGAGCTGTATCTCCATTACCATAATATTCGACAACTCCGCGGCTGCTGCCTCCGACAGGCTGATGGCCAGGCTGTCGGCGGCGGGACTTTTTCCCATATTATACGCAGTAAACAGCGAATTGATTATCGTTTTCCGCTCTCCGCCCTGAATATCTTCGCTGTCCAGCTCCGCCTGGACATAAGGGATGATGGAATTGTCCTCCAGCATCAGGCGGATGAGCTGCCGCTCGGCCGCGACCGTCTTCGGCGCCAGCTTCTGCGACAGGCTGAACACGTTACTATTCTGCCCGCGGTTGGCAGCTTTATCCTTTTGCTGAGTCTTGCGTATCTCCCGCCGGATATCCTCTTCGTGAATGCCGAGCGTCTGGGACAGCATCCGGATATGCTCGTTGACTTCGGCCAGATCGGGAGCTTCGGCCAATGCCGGGATGGCCTGGGCGAGAACGCCCATCTTTCCGGAGGCGTCGGAATAGTCGTTCGCCTGCAACGCCTGGGCGACCTGGTAAGCGAGCAGGGCGGGCGCCTGATCCATAAGGGTGCGGAAAGCGTCGGCGCCGTGCTTTCTGATAAACTCGTCGGGGTCCTTGCCGTCCGGCAGAACGATGACCCGTACGGCAAGCCCCAGCGCCCGCACGGTCGCCAGAGCCCGCAGCGTGGCGTTCTGGCCCGCGGCGTCGCTGTCGTAGGCGAAATAGATCTCGCCGGCATGGCGCGCCAGCTGCCTGGCCTGCTCGGGGGTGAACGACGTGCCGAGCGAGGCGACGGCGTTCTTGATGCCGCTGGCATGGAGCGCGATCAGGTCCATGTACCCTTCGACGACGATCGCCTGGCCGGCCTGCTTAATGGCCTGGTAGGCGAGATCGAACCCGTACAGGACGTAGCGCTTGTTGAATACGGGCGTCTCGGACGTGTTGAGGTACTTGGGCTGGCTGCCGTCCATCACCCGGCCGCCGAAGCCGATCACCCGGCCCCGCGCGTCGGCGATCGGAAACATGATCCGGTCGCGGAAACGGTCGTAGACGCCGTCGCCGCCCGTCCTCGCCACCGCCAGACCGGCCTTCGCCAGCGTTTCGGCGGTGAAGCCGCGGCCGGTCAGAGCGGTCGTCAGCTTATCCCAGGCCTTGGGGGCGAACCCCAGCCGGAAAGCGGCGACCGTCTCGTCGTCGACCCCCCGGGCCTTGAGATATTCCCTCGCTGCCTTGCCGTAGCCCGTCTTGGTGAGACAGGCGTGGAAAAAATCGCCCGCCATGGCGTTGGCCTTCAGCAGGCCGGCCATTTCCCGCTCCACCTGCCGCTCGTGCTCGGACTTCTCCTTCTCCGGCACGGGAACGTTCATCTTCGCCGCCAGCTTCTTGACCGCTTCCATGAAGGTCAGGTTCTCCAGCTTCATGAGGAAGTTGAAAACGTTGCCGCCCGCCTGGCACCCGAAACAATAAAAAAAACCTTTGTCGGGCGTCACGGAAAAGGACGGCGTTTTCTCATGATGGAACGGGCAGCAACCCCAGTAGTTCTTCCCCCGTTTTTTTAGCGGTACGTATTCGGAGATGACGCTGACTATATCGCTCTGGGAACGCAGCCTGTCGATAAAATCGTCGAAAACAGCATCTTTCATATAACCTCACCTTAGCGCCCATGAACAATATAGTTGTTGCGGACTCGACCGACGCGGACACTTTATCTTTTTTGCATTAATACTATTCAAGGCAAATGAGAAATATCCTCTTTTCCCCCTTGACAAAGACAAGATATTTTGCTAAGCAGCAAAAAGACCGGAGCCGGAGCTCCGGTCTTCAGTCGTTGTTCTTCTGCGGCGACGCCATAATGACCGAATCGCCCATCAGCTGGCTGCCCGGCCAGGGCACGTGGCGGAAGATCTCGTCCTTGGAGGTCTCGTCACGGCAAGTCTTGTCGCTGAGCATCCTGCGATAGTGGATGAACGCCCCGCGGCGGCCGCATTCCGGGCAGAAGGTATTGTCCGCCCGGTGGCGGTTGGCCTTCCAGGAAAACAGGTTGAAGTGCAGGCCGCAGTGCTGGCAGATGAAACCGTTGACAAAAACCCCTTCCCGCTGGCTTTCGCTTATCCCGGCGGGGGGATTCTTAAGCACGGTCGTCTGCTCGGCTTGGTCGCGCGGATCATCGGCTTTCATCTTTGCATCCTCCTTTATTATTTTCCCGGGGTCTTCTTTGCCAACCGCTCGCAGTCGGCCACCAGCCCCGGCAGCACATTGGCGATGAAGTAGCGGACGCTGACAAGGCTGCTCGCCTTCAGTTTCTTGAGGATGGTGTGGTACTTTTCCTCGAACGGCCGGATATTGTTGAGCTTGACCTCGAAAATGCACTCCATCAACGCGTCGATGTTGTCGGCGGCACGCAGTATCTCGCCTTCAAGGCTGTCGTCCTTGCCGTCGAACAGCAGGTCGCGGTACAGCGTGCGGTAAGGCTGCTCCATCTCGGCGAAAAAGTTCTCCTCCGCCAGTTCCTTCTCGATGATGGTAAGGGCGGCCGAAAGCTCGGGGTTCTTGTATTTCGTCGTGCTGAGGATATCGCCGGTAATCGACTCGATGACATCGTGGTTGATGAGCTTGCGGAACAGCCGGCCCCAGTCCACCTTGCCGCCGTTCTCCTCCTCGATGAGGGCCAGCATCTGGCCGATCTGGGCGACGAGGAAGGAATGCTCGCTAACCGTCGTCCGCTGGTGCATGAATTCGGTCGCCCACCGGCCCATGTTGTTGAGCTTGCGCACGAAGACGAGATAATTATGAAGCCCCACGGCCAATCCCCCATTCGCTTCCCGGCGATAAGCGTTTCTTGTTCCGTTATAAAAACAGCGCGACCCGTTTACATATATTAACAATATCATTTTTTCGGCGCCGCTGCTATAATTTTAAGTAGAAAGGTGGGTCAACAATGAAACGGAAAACGCTGCTCGCTACCCTCCTGGCCCTTTTCCTGCTCACCGGCATCGCCGGCGCCGCGCCGGCGAAACCGATAATCAAAGCCGACAAAACCTATTTCGACGTCAACACGGGACTCTACGTCCTCAAGGGCAATGTCTACATAGAAGTTAAAGACCGGATCATCACCGCCGACATGGCCAGGGTCAGCATCGCCTCGCTGGAGGTCTGGGGCACCGGCGGCGTCACCGTCACCCAGGGCGACATCTACTTCACCGGCCACGACGTCTATGTATTCGGCATGCAGGACCGGGCCAAAATCGACGGCGGCGTCACCTTCAAACGCACCGGCCTGTCCGTGACCGCCGACCGGGTGGAGTTCAACTGGAACAGCAAGCTCGGCGTTTTCAGCGGCAACGTTCAGGTAACTCAGAACGACACCACCTGGACCGCCGACAGGGTGACCTACAACGTCGAAACCAACACCATCATCCAGCCGACCCTCCCGATAACGTCGGGAGCGGGCGGATAAAACCGACACTAAACCCCCGGCGGGCGCCGGGGGTTTTTCATCGCCGCTTCCCGGCCCCCGGATCTAAAACAGCATAACCCCCAGGATATGCCCGGCGGGGATGCTGCCGATGAAGCGGCTGTCACTGGAGTTGTTGCGGTTGTCGCCCATCACGAAGACATGTCCGGCCGGCACCGTCACCTTGCCGGGCGAAGAATAGCGCATCGGCTCCTTGATGTAATCCTCGGCCAGCGCCTTGCCGTTGCGGTAAACCTTGCCGTTCCTGAACTCAAGCACGTCGCCCGGCAGGCCGATGACCCGCTTTACCCAGATATGGCCGGCCGGCACGCCGCCCTTGACGAGCGTCACGACATTGTTCACCGGCTCGGTCAGGTCGTCGGCGAGTCCGCGGGTGCGGTGGACGCGGCTGTCGATAACCACGATGTCGCCGTAGCCGGGCAGCCTGCCCAAAGTATGGGACAACTTGGAAAGGTAGATTCGCTGGCCTTCATGGAAGGTCGGCTCCATCGACTGGCCCATGACTTTGGTGGGCTGAAAGGCGAAAACGTTGATAACCAGGGCGATGGCTGCCGCGAGGATGATACTGTGCAGCCATTCGCCGGCTTCACGTATGATGTTCATCATGACCTCCCCTGGGGCGCGCCTTTCTGGACGATCTCCAGGATTTTGTTGGCCGTCTCCTCGATGGCCTTGTTGGACACGTCGATGATCGGGCATTGCAGTTTGCGCATCAGGCTTTTGGCGTGTTCCAGCTCCTCGGTGATGCGGTCGATGTTGGCGTAGCTGGCGTCCGAACCCAGGCCCATCGTCCGCAGTCGCTCGGCGCGAATCTCGTTGAGCTTGTAAGGGTTGATCACCAGCCCCACGATGCGGTGGGCAGGCACCTGGAAAAGTTCCTGCGGCGGCGGCACCTCCGGCACCAGCGGCACGTTGGCCACCTTGACCCGCTTGTGGGCCAGGTACATGCTCAGCGGCGTCTTGGACGTGCGGGAAACGCCGATAAGGACGATATCCGCCTTGGGTATGCCCCAAGGGTTCTTGCCGTCGTCATACTTGACGGCGAACTCCACCGCCTCCACCCGCCGGAAATATTCCTGGTCGAGTTTGTGCATCAATCCGGGCTTCAGCTTGGGGGTAAGCGCCGTCGCCTGCTGGACCGCCTGGATCATCGGCCCCATGATATCGATGGTATGGACGCCGTGCGCCTTCGCCAGCTCCACCACCGCCGCCCTGAGCTGGGGCGACACCAGGGTGTGGCAGACGACGCTTCCGGTGCTGGCCGCAGCCTCGAGCACCTCCTCGATCTGGCGCACGGAATTGATGTAGGGTACGCGGACGATATCGAACCGGCTGAGGTCGAACTGGCTGGCGGTGGCGCGGGCCACCAGCTCGGCCGTCTCGCCGATGGAGTCGGAGAGCGCGTAGATTATCTCTTGTTGCATAATAAAATTTCCTCCTGACAGAGGGCCGTTCAGAAGCCCCCAGATGCAAGGCGCACCGGAGGATGGCCCGCGGGCGTACTTGGTTGCGTACGTCGAGTGGGCCATCCGAGGAGCAACGCCGCAGATGGGGGCTTATCAACGGTCCGAAGAATAAAAAGGCCCCCGAGTTATTATACCCTGTCTCCTCGGGGGCGTGCAAGCGGTGCTATGCGGCAACTATTTTGCTGAGATCGGCGACCTTGGCGGTCAGCGCGGTAATGCCCTTCAGGAGGGCGAGCCGGTTGTTGCGGACAGCCGCATCGTCGACCATGACCATCACCTGGGTGAAGAAGGCGTCGATGGGGTCGGTCAGCCCGGCCGCCACCTTCAGTACGCCGGCGTAATCCCTGGCTGCGGTCAGCGCGGCGATCTTCTCGCGGGCGCTCTCCAGGGCCGCGTACAAGGCCTTCTCGCCGTCGGCGGCGAACAGGGCGGGGTCGACGGCGTCGCCGGTCGCGTTCTTGGCCAGGTTGCCTGCCCGGGTCAGCGCCTGGACAGCCCGCTGCATGGCTTCGGTCGCGCCGCACTCGGCGAGGGCTTTGGCCCGCAGCCAGGCGTCGTACACATCGTCGGTGTCGGCCGCCAGCACCGCGTCGACCATATCGTAGCGCACGCCTTCGTCGGCCAGCACGTTTTTCAGGCGCAGCCGGAAGAATTCGCCGATATCCTCGCCGAGCTTGGCGCGGCGCTCGCCGTTGATGGCGAGCAGGTCCATGGCGGCGGCGGCCAGCTCCTTGAGCGAAACATGGTAGCGGGCGGCGATCAGGATGTTCACGATGCCCAGGGCCTGGCGGCGGAGGGCGTACGGGTCCTGGGAGCCGGTGGGGATGAGGCCGCGGCTGAAGGTGGCCACGATGTTGTCGAGCTTGTCGGCGATGCTGACCATGCGGCCGGCCGGCGTCTGGGGAAGGCTGTCGCCGGCGAACCGCGGCAGATAATGCTCGAACACCGCTTCGGCCACCGCCGGCGCCTCGCCGCTCAGTTTGGCGTACTCGCGGCCCATCACGCCCTGCAGCTCGGTAAACTCGTACACCATGCCGGTAACGAGGTCGGCCTTGGCAAGGTGGGCGCCGCGCTCGACCTTGGACAGCTCCGCCTTCGGCAGGCCGGCCGCCTTGGCGATCGCAGCCGCCAGTTTCTCCAGGCGCATCGTCTTGTCGTACATCGTCCCCAGTCCTTCCTGGAAGACGATCGTCTTCAGTTTCTCCACCCGGTCGGCCAGCGGCACCTTCTTATCCTCCTCGAAGAAGAAGCGCGCGTCGGCCAACCTAGCCTTCAGCACCCGTTCGTTGCCGTGGCGGACGATGTCGATATAGTCCTGGCCGCCGTTGCGGACGGTGATGAAAACAGGCAGCAGCCGGCCGTCGGCCGCAAAAACGGGGAAATAGCGCTGATGCTCGCGCATCGGCGTGATGACCGCCTCCGCCGGCAGGGCGAGGTATTTCTCCTCGAACCGCCCGCACAGCGCGGTCGGATATTCCACCAGATAGATAACCTCCTCCAGGAGATCCTCGTCGATGACCGCCGTCCCTCCCTGCTGGACGGCGAGCTTCTCCACCTGCTCGCGGATGACCTGGCGGCGGAGGTTCTGGTCGACCATGACGTGATTATCGGTCATCTTGACGAAATACTCGTCCACAGACGCCAGCTTGACCGGCCCCTTGCTGAGGAAGCGGTGGCCGCAGCTGACGTTGCCGGCGGTCACCTCGGCGAGGGTGAAGGGGACGATGTCGCGGCCGAAGAGGGCCACCAGCCAGCGGATGGGGCGCGCGAACCTGAGGTCGAGATCGCCCCAGCGCATGCTCTTGGGGAAAGTGATGGCGGTGATGATCTCCGGCAGCAGCTCGGGCAGGATGCCGGCGACCGGCTGACCGGCCTCGTGGACGACGGCGTACACATAGCCGTCCCTGACGACGAGGTCCTTGACGTCCACCCCCTGGCCGCGGGCGAAGCCCTGGGCGGCCTTGGTCGGGGCGCCTGCGTCATCGAAGGCGATCTTCACGGCCGGGCCCTTGTTCTCGCTGTTACGGTCGGACTGCTGCTCGGCCAGCCCCCTGACGATCAGCGCCAAGCGGCGGGGCGTACCGAAGGTCTGCACCTCGCCGCAGGCGATGCGGCGCTCGGCGAGTTTGGCTTTGGCGATGTCGGCCAGTTGAGCGAGCACGGCCGGCATGAACTTGGCGGGAATCTCTTCGCTGCCGATTTCCAGGAGCAAATCCTTGGCCATGTTATTTCCCCCCTTTCAGAAGCGGATAGCCGAGTTTCTCGCGCTGTTCCAGGTATCCCTGGGCGCACAGGCGGGCCAGGTTGCGGACCCGGCCGATGAAGGCGGTGCGCTCGCTGACGCTGATCGCGCCGCGGGCGTCCAGCAGGTTGAAGGCGTGGGAGCACTTAAGCACGTAATCGTAGGCCGGCAGGACATAGCCGAGGTCGACGACGCGGATGGCTTCCTTCTCGTACATGTCGAAGAGCGTGAACAGCATAGCCGCGTCGGAAAGCTCGAAGTTGTAGGTCGACTGCTCGACCTCGTTGCGATGGAAGACGTCGCCGTAGGTGATGCCCTCCACCCACTCGATGTCGAACACGTTCTCCTTGCCCTGGATATACATCGCCAGCCGTTCGAGGCCGTAGGTGATCTCGACCGACACCGGCTTGACGTCGATGCTGCCCACCTGCTGGAAGTAGGTGAACTGGGTGATCTCCATGCCGTCAAGCCACACTTCCCAGCCCAGGCCCCAGGCGCCGAGAGTTGGCGATTCCCAGTTGTCCTCCACGAAGCGGATGTCGTGCTTGTCGGGGTCGATGCCCAGTTTAGCCAGGCTCGCCAGGTAGAGGTCCTGGATGTTGGCCGGCGAGGGCTTCATGATAACCTGGTACTGATGGTGCTGAAACAGGCGGTTGGGGTTGTCGCCGTAACGGCCGTCGGCCGGGCGGCGGGAAGGTTCCACATAGGCCACGTTCCACGGCTCGGGGCCGAGGGCGCGCAGGAAAGTGGCCGGATTCATCGTGCCCGCGCCTTTCTCCACGTCGTAAGGCTGCTGGATGATGCACTTCTGCCCAGCCCAGAAGTTCTCAAGGGTCAGGATTATCTCCTGAAAGGTCATGTCATCGCCTCCTGAAATCAAATAAAAACTCCCGTCCCGTAACTTATCGTTACAGGGACGGGAGCATGCTTCCCGCGGTTCCACCCTGATTGGCCCTGAGGCCCGCCTTAATTTATAGCGGGGTTTACTCTCCCTTACGGAATTTCCTCCCGCGGCTCGGGAACGCCTTCGCCCGCCTGCGCCGGGCTTGCACCCTCCCCGGCTCGCTGGATGTGGCTGGCTACTTTATTCCGTCATCACCCTGCTTTGCTATAATAATATAGCAAATTTGCCCTCAACTGTCAACTTACAAACTGCCGCGCGGCCCTTCCCGGTCGTCGGTCGGCCGCACGTCGGTCTCCTCGCTGCCGCCGTCACTGCGGACAACCTCGATGGTGCAGCGCTTGAAGACGGCCACCAGCACGCCTAAAGCCGCCAACTGCGGCAGAAAAACGGCGCTGATCGCCCCCAGCGTCACGGGTATCTCCACCAGCGTCTTGCCGTCCTGCTTTACGCGGATCTTGGTGACATTGCCCTGACGGATGAGTTCCTTTACCTTGTCCACCACCTCGCCGGACTTCACCGAAAACTCCTCCGTCCAGCCGCCCGGCTTCTTGGCCTCCAGGTCGATCAGCGCCTCAGGGACATTGCCGTCGGCGCGCTCCAGCGCGTCCTTGGCCTCCCGGTAGGAAACCCCGGTGCGCTCGCGGATAATATCGATCTTCTCGAGGGTAATCTCTTCCATCGTTTTTCCTCCTGCTGCCGTTTCGCTTATTGTCCCCACCCGCCGCCGGTTTTATCCTGCGCCAGCGTTGCGATGAACGCCAGCGACCGCAAGGGTTTGTCCAGCCGCCAGGTCAGGAACTCGCCCAGCAGCCGTTCGGTCTCCATGAGGACGGCGCCGGTTACCGAGAAATGCCCCGGGTCTAGAAGGTCGAGGTCGAGCATGCGGGCGAGGAAATCCCTGCCGTCTTGGCCGAACGGGGTCAAGTGAGGCTCGGCGCAGGCGGTGCAGACCCCGCCGCCGGCCGCGGCGTCGAAACGGGCCGGGAACGCGAGCTCCTGCCCGCACACCACGCAGCGCTCATACTCGGGCCGGAACCCGGCCAGCGCCAGGAGCTGCAGCGCGGCCGCCAGGGCGGCGACCCGGACGTTGCGGCTCGCCAACAGGGCGAAAGCCGCCAGCAGCAGGTCGAAAGCCGCCGGCTCCGGCTCCCGCTCCGGCCACAGCTCGGCCGTCAGCTCGGCCAGCAGGGCCGCGTACGCCATCCTGTCGAGGTCCTCGCGCAACTCACGGAACGACCGTCTGACGGCGCACTGTTTAAGCGCCTCGATATTTTTCCCCGCCGCCAACGCCAACTCCACATGGGCGAAGGGCTGAACGCAGCCGGCCAGTTCGCTGCGCGGCCGGCGGGCCCCGTAGGCCACGGCCGAGAGTTTGCCGTGCTCGCGGGAAAATAAAGTCACCATCCTGCTGACGGCGTCGTAGTCCCGCACCGCCAGCAGGATGGCCTCGCAATTGTATACACCCATGCCGGTTCTACTTCCGGCCGGTCCGGGCGGAATCCGCCGCATGATCGCTGCAATGCCGGTAAAGCAGATACGCCCTGATATCACCGGTACTGAGGAAGATATCCCACATCAGTTCCCTTAGCAATACGCGCACATCCCTTCGGTGTTTTGCGTAGCGGGATTCGCCGGCTACGGCAAGCCGCTCCTGCCGTCGTCCTCCCCCGGGGCCTCTTCGCCTGACGCCTTGAGCGGCTCGGCTTTCACCCTCACAACCCGGAAGCCGTTGACCTGGAGGACGGAAAAACAGTAATCGCCGATATTCACTTCATCGCCCACCTCGGGGCGTCGGCCGAGCAGGCCGAAGATATAACCGCCGAGGGTGTCTTCCTCATGCTCCTCAAGGCGGATGTTGAGGAGCTCGGACACATCGTCGAGCAGCACCCGGCCGTCGAACTCGAAGCTGCCGCCCTCAAAGCGCTGGATTTCCTCCTCGCCCACGGCATCGTGCTCGTCCTGGATATCGCCGACGATCTCCTCCAGCACGTCCTGCAGGGCCACCAGGCCCGCCGTGCCGCCGTACTCGTCGGCCACCACCGCCATGTGGGTGCGTTTGCGGCGCATCGCCTGGAGCAGCCTGGCCACCGACATGCCCTCCGGAACCACGAGGATCTCGCGCATGACGGTGCGCAGATCCTTCTCTCCTGGTCCGCAGACATCCAGGTCCATCAGATCGCGGATGTGCACCATGCCGATAACATGGTCCTTATCCTCGACGCACAGCGGATAACGGGTGTGGCCGGTCTCCCTCACCGCCCGCATGTTCTCCGCGAACGGGTCGTCGGTGAACAGGCACACCATATCCTGGCGCGGCACCATGACCTCCCGCGCCAGACGGTCGGCGAAATCGAAAACATTGTCGATCAGCTCGCTCTCCATCTGGTCGAGCACGCCGCCGCGGTGGCTGGCGTTGACGATCATCCTGAGCTCTTCCTCGGAGTGGGCCACCTCGGCCTCCGTGGCCGGTTTGAAACCCATCATCGCCAGAACGGCCCAGGCGACTTTATTGAATAACGCAATAATGGGATAGCCCAGCTTGCTGAAGATATAAAGCGGCCGGACGACCCACAACGTCATCTTTTCGGCGCGTTGGATAGCCATGGATTTCGGTATCAGTTCACCGAGGACGATGTGCAAAAAAGTAATGATAGCAAAACCGACGGCCACACTAACAGTATGGACCAGCCACGTGGCCCCGGGGAAAAGATCGTAAACCAGCGGCGCGATCAGGGCGGCGACGGCCGGCTCGCCCAGCCAGCCCAGCCCCAGCGAAGCCAGCGTTATGCCGAGTTGGGTGGCGCTCAGATACGCATCAAGCGACGATACTATCTTCAGGGCAAGCTTAGCGCTGCCTACACCTTGCGCGCTTAGCTCCTCCAGCCGCGTTTTGCGAACCTTCACCAGGGCGAACTCGGCGACGACGAAAAAGCCGTTCAAGAGCACGAGCAGCAAGGCGGCCGAGAGGGCAACGAGGCTATTGATAGACGAGTCGATAGCGCATCTCCCCCTAGGGTTTGGTCGCTTCGCCGCCGCGCGGCATCACGGTGCCGGCGGTCAGGATGTATTGCAGCGCGCTTTCGCTGGTCACGTCTAAGGGTATTATATCCCGCTTCGGCACAATAATATTAAAGCCGGCGGTCATGTTGAGGCTCATGGGAATGAAGACGCAGACACACTCCTCGCACATATGGCGGGCGAGCGGCGCCGACAGGTCGGTCATGACGAAGCCGAGCGCCTTGGCCCCGGGATGGGGGAAAGGCACCAGCACCGCATGCTTGAACATGTTCTGGGACTCGAACACCGCCGTCGACAACTGCTTGACGCTGTTGTAGATGAACTTGAGAAAGGGAATCTTCGAGAGCGCCCGTTCGCCCAGCTCGATGAACCGCCGCATGACCCAGTGGGAAGACAGCCAGCCCACCACCAGGATGACGGCGACGACGGCGACCAGGCCGATGCCGGGGAACTTCACCGGCAGATGGCGACCGAGAATCTTTTCGGTAAATTCGAGTATCTGAACGACGACGAAAAAGGTAATCGCCATCGGCACGATGACAATCAGACCATTGATGAAGTATCTGGACAGGTTCTTCATAATTCACCCCTTGAACCAATCATAACATTGCCAATTATTGCGGTCAATAAATTTAAAGGGCCGCCTGCCGGCAGCCCTCTTCATCAACTGAATTTCAGCACATTTTTCTTTCGCGGCGGTATCACCGCGTCGATAACGTCGTCGACGGTGATGATGCCCACCAGCTTGTCGTCGCTATCCGTCACCGGCACGGCCAGCAGGTCGTACTTGCGGATGATGCTGATGGCGTCGTCGGTCGGCGCCTCGTCGCCCACTGTGATGATGCGGGTCCGCATGATATCGGCCAGGCGGGTGTCTGGCTTGGCGATGATCAGCTCCCTGAGCGACAGCACGCCCACCAGGTGCTCCTCGGCATCGACCACGTAAATATAATAGATCGTCTCCGCCTCGGGGGCCAGCCGCCGCAGCTCGTTGATGGTCTCGTCGGCGGTCAGGTTCTCCGGCAGGGCGATATATTCGGTCGTCATCAGACTGCCGGCCTCGTGCTCCTCATACTCGCGCAGTTCCTTGACCTCGGCCGCCTCCTCGTGCTCCATCAGATCGAGGAGTTCTTCAGCCGTGTCGTCCGGCAGCTCGTTGAGAACGTCCGCGGCGTCGTCGGAAGCCATGATTTCCAGGATATCGGCCGCGCGGTCCTTGCTCATCCCCTCGAGGATCGAGGCCTGCATCTCCGTCTCCATCTCCGCCAGCGTCTCGGCCGCCCGCTCGTTATCCAGCGTCTGGAAGATGGCCGACCGCTCCTGGGCGCCGAGATCGCCGACGATCTGGGCGATGTCGTACGGATGGAGGGCGGCCAGCTTGCCCTGAGATACCGACAGCTTAATCGCCGACAGGTCGGGGGTGATGAGATCGACGTCGCCCCACGAGATGAGCTTCTCCGGCACGTTGCGCCCCAGCATCCCGGCCACCCGCCGCATGGTCTTCTCGGCCCCCAGCCGGCGCACCAGACCGCGGAAGCCGATATCGACGGCCACCAGGCGGTATTCGTCGTTCACCTGGGTGATCTTGAGATCGTTGACCCTGACCACGCGGGCGCCGTCGGTGTCGACGATCTGGCGGTCGAGCAAGTCGCGGCGCAGATACAGCTCGTCGCCGGTCAGATTTCCCGGCTGGATGCCCTCGCGGACGATGTTGAGGGACACGATCTGCTTGTTGAGCATGGCGATGTGGTCGTCGCCGACGACCACCGTCTCCCAGCGGCGCTTGACCTCGACGCCGCACACCTTCGGAAACCCCGTCTCCGACTTTATCAGCACGTCGCCGACCCTGCCCACGCGGTTGCCGACCTTGTCGATGACGAGCTTGTCGATCAGTTGGCTGACAAACACCTCGGTAAACGACTGCATCAGTTTCTCCCCCTCTCCCCTTTGTCGGCCGTTGATAACCCCCCATCTGCTGCGTTGCCCCTCAGAGCGCTTGCTAGCGTACGTACCGAGTACGCGTCGCGGCGCGCTCTTCCGGTGCGCCTTGCATCTGGAGGGTTCTGAACGGCCTCTACTCATACCCGAGGGATTTTAGGACACCTTTCCTATTCCGCCAATCTTTTTTAACCTTTACCCACAAGTCTAGATACGCCTTCGAGCCTAGCAGGTTCTCGACGTCGATACGGGCCAGGCGGCCGGCTTCCTTGAGCACCGCGCCGCCGGCGCCGATAACGATCCCCTTCTGCGAGTCGCGCTCCACGTAAATCACCGCCCGCACGTAGAGGTCGCCACTCTGCCGCGTCGCCACCTCCTCGATATCGACGGCGATGCTGTGGGGCACCTCCTCGCGGGTCAACTGGAGCACCTTCTCGCGGATGAGCTCGGCGATCAGCAGCCGCTCGGGCTGGTCGGTGACCATATCGTCGGGATAGTACTTCGGCCCGGGGGCGAGGTGCTTCTTGATCTCCCCCGTCAGACTGTCGAGGTTAGTGCGGACCAGGGCCGATACAGGCACGATGGCCGTGAAATCGCGCTTGGCCGCGTAGCGTTCGATGATCGGCAGCACCTGGGCGCGGGGCAACTTGTCGATCTTGTTGATGACGAGGATGACCGGCGTCGACACCGCCGCCAGCCGCTCGAGGATATACTCCTCCCCCGGCCCGGGCTCCTCGGTGGCATCGGCCACGAACAGCACCACGTCAACCTCCCGGAGCGTGTTCTCGGCCGTGCGCACCATGTATTCGCCCAGCTTGTGGCGCGGCTTGTGAATGCCCGGCGTATCGATGAACAGCAGTTGGGCGTCCGGCAGATTGAGGATGCAGAGGATCTTGTTGCGCGTCGTCTGCGGCTTGTCGGACATTATGGCGATCTTCTGGCCGATGAGGCTGTTGACCAGCGTGGACTTGCCGACGTTCGGCCGGCCCACGACGGCGACGAACCCTGATTTGAAATTCCTGTCATCATTCATTGGCACGATCATTCCCCCGGCAAATCGGCTTTATCGAAAGCGTACGGCAGCAGCTCCGCGAGCGTTACCGTCCGCCGCTCCCCCTTGGTATTGCACATGACAACCTCGTTTATACCGAATTCGGCCATGACTTGGCGACAGGCGCCGCAAGGCGAGGCCGGCAAGGGCGTATCGGCCGTCACCGCCAGGGCGGCGAGCCGCTTCTCCCCTTCGGAAACCGCCTTGAAAATCGCCACCCGTTCGGCGCAGATCGTCAAACCGTACGAAGCGTTCTCGATATTGCTGCCGCTGTAGATGCGGCCGCTTCCTCCCCGCACCGCGGCGCCGACGGCGAACCGGGAATACGGGGCGTACGCGCTCTCGCGGGCGGCCAGGGCCGCCAGAATAAGTTCTTCCATGTTCCCTCTCCTCTAGCCAAAAATACGCGGCGCGAACAGCACATACGCCACCACCAGCGACATCAGGGCGGTGACCAGCACGCCGCCGGCGGCGACGTCCTTCGCCACCTTGGCCAGCGGATGGTACCCGGGGGACACGATGTCCACCAGCGCCTCCACCGCCGTATTGAACATCTCCGCCACCAGCACGGCGGCGATCGTCAGCGCCAAGACGCCCAGCTCCGCCCCCGACAGGCCGAGGCGGAAACCGGCGGCCAGCGCCAGCGCCGCGGCAACGGCGTGGATTCTCAGGTTGCGCTGGGTGCGGAAACAGTACGCCACGCCGCTCGCGGCGTAGCGGAACGACCGCAGCAGGCCGGCCATGAAATTACCCTCTGCCGATCTTTTTATCATGCCAGTTCCACCATTTCAGGCGCTCGGGATCGAGCCTTCGGCGGTGGCGTAATAAACCGCGCAAAACTCCTCCGGATCGCGCCCCTTGAGCTCCCCAACAGAACGAAGGCCGAGGTCCCATAAGTCCTCGGCGATTCTCGGGCCGACACCGGGAATGCGCCTGAACTCTCTCAGGATTGTTCCGCGGACGTCTTCAGTCATCATTTATCCCTCACGGCCGATGCCCAGGGCGGCGAGGATTTGCTCCTCCTGCCGGCGCATCGCGGCTTTGTCGGTCTCGTCCTCGTGGTCGTAACCCACCAGGTGCAGCATGCCGTGGACGGTCAGGTAGGCCATTTCCCGCTCCAGGCTGTGGCCGAATTCTGCCGCCTGGCGCTCGGCCGTATCCAGGGAAATGACGATATCGCCCAGCAGCGCCTCCTCGGGGCCGCCCTGCACCGCCGGCTCCTCCCCTTCCTCGAGGGCGAAGGACAGCACGTCGGTGGCCGCATCGATTCCCCGGTAGTCGCGGTTAAGCTCGCGGATATAGGCATCGTCGGCAAACACCACGCCGACCTCGGCCCGGGGCGATATGCCCAGCACCTGCGCCGCCTCAGTTAGGACGGCCGTCACCGTCTCCTTCACCTTCGGAGCCGGCTCCCTCTTTTCCGGGATACTGCTTAGGACTATTTCCATTCTTCGCCTTCTTCCTCTCCAGTTCCTTCAGCGCGTCGGGGTATTCGATCCGCGAATGGAACATGCTCGACAGCACGCGGATGAAGACATCGCCGATCGTGTTGAGGTCCTTGAGGGTGAGATTGCACTCGTCGAGCTGTCCGTCGTGGAGCCGCTCGCGGATAACCTTGCGGACGGTGGACTCGATGCGGTTGACGTTGGGGCGCGACAGCGAGCGCACCGCCGCCTCGCAGGCGTCGGCCAGCATCACCAGCGCCGCCTCCTTGCTCTGGGGGCGCGGCCCCTCGTAGCGGAAATCGGCCTCGATGATGCACTCGCCGTGTTCGTTCTCGGTGGCCCGCCGGTAAAAATAAGATACGAGCGTCGTGCCGTGGTGCTGCTGGACGATGTCGACGATCGGCTGCGGCAG
>JALHDI010000198.1 GCA_022839045.1 Sporomusaceae bacterium | reverse complement strand
ACAGACCTGACACCAATCTTTGGCCGACCGATACCGAACCCGGCGCAGGATCCGATACCGATCTTGGCTCGACCATTACGAACCCTCGCTGTTATTATGACCTCGTTAAACACAATTATACGACAAAAAAGCTGGCAATTTTTTGGCCCGGGAGTTAAAATTACACTATCGGAAAAAAAGACCTGCCACGGTAGAACCCGGCTGATGCGAAGGTGACTTGAAAGATGTGCAAAATAGCGTTCACGCTGGGACCGCTGCAGTTCTACTGGTACGGCCTGATAATCGTCGCCGCCGTTTCGGCCGCTTTCGCCGTCGCCCTGTGGCAGGCCAGGAAGCAATCCCTGCCCGTCGAGCCCGTCTTCGATCTCCTCTTCTGGAGCGTGCCGGCCGGCGTCGCCGGCGCCCGCGCCTACTACGTCGCCGCCAACTGGCACCTCTACCGCGACCGCCCGCTCGACAGCCTCTGCCTCTGGCAGGGCGGGCTGGCCATCCACGGCGCCCTGCTCGCCTTCATCCTCGTCCTCTATCTCTACGCCCGGCGGCGGCGCCTCCGCTTCTGGGGGCTGGCCGACCTCGCCGCTCCCGCCCTCGCCTGCGGACAGGCCGTCGGCCAATGGGCCAACTTCTTCAACCAGGAAGCCTTCGGCTATCCCACCGACCTCGCCTGGGGCGTCTACATCGACTACGCCCTCCGTCCGGCCGGCTACGAACAGTTTGACTTCTTCCACCCCGTATTCATGTACGAATCGGCCTGGAACCTGCTCCTCCTGCTCGTCCTCCTGGCTGTCGGCCGGCTCCTGCGGGGCCTCCCGCCGGGCGCTCTCTTCCTCACATACATCATCCTCTACTCGGCCGGGCACTACTACTTCGCCGGCCTGCGACTCGACGGCGAAATCGTCTGC
This sequence comes from Sporomusaceae bacterium, assembly GCA_022839045.1. The sequence continues at coordinate 1,990 of JALHDI010000198.1, read as the reverse complement.
GGCGTCCGTCTCGCCCAACTCTTCAGCATCCTGGCCGCCGCCGCCGCCCTCGGCCTGCTCCTGCGGGGCAGCCGCCCGTCGGCAGAGGAACCATAAGGAGGTACCCACCTTGCCCCTCGAACGCGTAAAACAATTTCTCAGCCGTTACCCCGACCTTGAGATCATCCTCTTCGACAGCAGCACCCACACCTCCGAGCTCGCCGCCCAGGCCCTCGGCGTCACCCCCGCCCAGATCGCCAAAACCCTCTGCTTCCTCGCCGACGGCCGGCCCGTCCTCCTCACCACCTGTGGCGACAAGCGCACCGACGTCAAAGCCCTCGCGCGCGAACTGGGCGTCAAAAAGATCAAATTCGCCGACGCCGAAACCGTCCGGAGCGAAACCGGCTTCCCGCCGGGCGGCGTATCCCCCGTCGGCATCCTTCCCGGCGTGCCCCTCTACCTCGACCGCAGCCTGTGGGACTTCGCCATCGTCTACGCCGCGGCCGGCACGGCCAATTCGGCCCTGCCCGTCAGCCCGGACAGGCTGCGCGAAATCACCGGCGCCCAAGTCATAGACGTCTGTAAATAAGGGGGAAGTTCCCTGGAAAGTCCATCTGCGGCGTTGCTCCTCGGCTGCCATCCTCAGCGTACTATCGTGTACGCTTCCGGTGTCATCCTCCGGTGCGCCTTGCATCTGGAGCTTTCTAGACAACTTCCGGCAGTACATAAGGAACGAAATAAACACCCACAACGGGGTGGGGGAGAGGCATGTACACCAGTTACCTGAAAAAACGCACGGCCCTGGCGTGCCTGGCCGCCCTGCTCCTCTTCGTTCTCCTCGCCTCCTCCGTCACCGGCACCAGGGCCGTCGCCGGCCGCCAGCACCTGCCGGCCGACCTCGCCGACGTCCCCATCCTCAACTACCACAAAGTCGATACCCTCAACCACTGCCTCTCGCTCACGCCCGCCGAATTCGAAGACCAGATCAATTACCTGGCCGAAAACGGCTACCATTCCATCACCCCCGACCAGCTCATGGGCTACCTCAAATACGGCCGCGCCCTGCCCGACAAGCCCGTCCTCATCACCTTCGACGACGGCTACGCCGACAACTACGCCAACGCCTACCCCATCCTCAGGAAATACGGCTTCACCGCCACCATCTTCCTCGTCACCGCCTTCGTCGGCCACGTCGACCGCTACCTGACCTGGGACCAGGTGCGGGAAATGCACAAAAACGGCTTCGTCTTCGGCTCCCACACCGTCAACCACAAGCCGCTCACCAAGCTCAGCCCCGAGGAGATAACCGCCGAACTCACCGAATCAGCCGCCGAGATCGAGCGCCAGCTCGGCGCCAGACCCCGCTACTTCGCCTATCCCACCGGCGCCTACACCCTCAAGATCGAAGAACTCGTCCGCCAGGCCGGCTACCGGGCCGCCTTCACCATCCGCTACGGCCAGGTCGGCCTCGAAAGCGACCCCTACGCCCTGGAACGCATCCCCGTCTACCACAGCGGCAAAACCTTCCGCAGCTTCTACTACCGGCTTACCGCCGCCCCGCTCATTGAAAGACTCGGTCTCATCCGTAACTAGCGGCCGCCCGGCGGCACCCATCTGCGGCGTCAAACCATTCCCACCCCTAAGCGTCCCTCCGCGTCGCTGTCAACCCCCGAAAACCGCGCCCGAAACCGCGATTTACCTGGCTCCACGGCCCATTTTCAAAAAAAAACGAAAAAAATTTTCTGCCATAAATTGGCTGGCAGCCCGCATATATAGGGGGCGCTTGCTTGGCGGCCACAACATCTTGTGCCTGGCCGTTATTTGTTAAAGCAAAAGGCCGTCGATGGATAATTAAAGCAAAAAAATCCTTCAAAAATATGAAGGATTTTTTTAGTTTGTCGAGAAAAAAACAATAAAAGTGGTGGATTGTGGTGTAAAGTGGTTGAAAAATCCACCGAGGTGGTGATGAGGCCATGTTCATGGGGGAATACCTCCATACCATCGACAACAA
>JALHDI010000197.1 GCA_022839045.1 Sporomusaceae bacterium | reverse complement strand
AGGGTCATGGTGTCGCCGATGCCTTCTTCGTTGGCGACCATGGCGACGCCTTCGGGCATGCCGATGCCGAGGTTGACGATGGCGCCGGGGATGAGTTCCATGGCGGCGCGGCGGGCGATGACCTTGCGGTCGTCGAGGGCCATGGGGGGGATGGCGGACAGGGGGATGCGGATTTCGCCGGAGTAGGCGGGGTTGTACTGCTCGGCGAAGGTCTGGGCGTGCTTGCCGGCGTCATCGGCAACGACGACGTAGTCGACGAGCCGCCCGGGCACTTTGACGTCCATCGGTTTCAGGGTGCCTTTCTGGACGACGCGCTCGACCTGGGCGATGACGATGCCGCCGCAGTTTTTCGCCGCCTGGGCGATGGGGAGGATCTCGAGGGCCAGGGCTTCACGCTCGATGGTGATGTTGCCGTTCTCGTCGGCGGTGGTGCCGCGAATGAGGCCGACGGTGATCGGGAAGGGCTTGTACCACAGCCATTCTTCGCCGCCGAGCTCTATGACTTCGACTAGGTCTTCTTTGGTGACGCTGTTGATTTTGCCGCCTTCGACGCGCGGGTCGCAGAAGGTGTTGAGGCCGACCTTGGTGATCACGCCCGGCTTATTGCCGGCTGCGCTGCGGAACCAGTGGGTCAGGGTGCCCTGGGGGAAGTTGTAGGCGTCGATTTTATTGTCGACCGCCAGTTTGCCGAGTTTGGGCGCGAGGTTCCAGTGGCCGCCGACGACGCGCTTGACCATGCCTTCGAACCCGAAGTGGTTGAGGCCGCGGTCTTTGCCGTCGCCCTGACCGGCGCAGTAGACAAGGGTCAGGTCGCGGGGCTTGGCTTCTGCGAGGAATCTTTCTTCACACGCCGCGGTGATGGCTTCCGGATGCCCGATGCCAACAAAGCCCCCGGTGGCTACGACCGAACCGTCTTTGATGAGTTGGGCGGCTTCCGGCGCGGTGATAAATTTCGCCATGGTCGATTCACTCCCCGTTAATGATTTCACGTTATATCCATGCAAATACCGTGCCAACACCGATATAACGGTCTTTCCGGCGTATGCCGGGCCTCCCCTCCCCTCCCCCGCCGTTTGTGTGTACAGTTAACGGGACAGCGGCGCAGACGGCCGACGCCGCAGGACGGAAGAGGTTTTTCGGGGCGCCCGGCAGGCGTTTGGCCGCCATATGGCGTGACAGTCAACTGTATATAATTCTGTACAAACTTGTCGCTATTTATCTACAGGACGACACGACAGCTGTCTTCCAGTCCGCGCCGTGAGGCGGCGCGGACTGGAAGGGAAGTCCTCTTTGAACACTGCGCGGCGAAGGTGCTATAATAGTAAATAATGCGCTTGAGAACGGGAGGGCCTGTCGATGGGTGTTTGGCGGCGCTGGCGGAAGTGGGTGCTGGTCGCGCTGTTGTTCGGGTTCGCGGCGGTGGAGCTGCCGGTCGTGGCCGGCGGCTTTTTGGCCAGGCCGGCGCCGGCGGATGTGATGATCGTGCTGGGGTCGCGGGTGTTCGGCAGCGAGCCGGGGCCGATGCTCAGGCTGCGGCTGGAGGAGGCCGTGCGGCTTTATCGGCAGGGGCTGGCGCCGGCGATCATCGTGAGCGGGGCGCGCGGCGAGGACGAGGAGGTTGCCGAGGCGTTCGCGATGCGCGATTATCTGATAAGACAGGGCATCCCCGGCGAGCGTATCCATACCGAGGACGGTTCGTACAATACGTACCAGAATCTGGCGAATTCGCAGGCGGTGATGGCGGCCCAGGGGTACCGCCGGGCGATCATCGTTTCGAATGCGTCGCATGTGCACCGTACGCTGGTGCTGGCCCGCGACCTGGGACTGGAGGCGAGCGCGGCGCCGGCGCCGATGCCGGACAGTCTGCCGCTGAAGGTGCGGAATTATCTGCGCGAGGGGGCGGCGATGGCGGCGATGGCTTTTAGGCGATAAAGACGAGCATAAAAAAGTCCGCCGTTTCCGGCGGATTTTTTTATGCTCAATTTACTTGTACAGTCCCGGGGCCGAGGATTTCTTCCAACTCTTTCAGCGCTTCGGGGGTGGGGTCGAGCCAGTACTGGCGGTCGGCGCGGACGACGCGGCGGCTGGCGGTGAAGTGGAGGTAGACGACGGCCTGGCCGCGGTGGCGGGCGAAGACGCCTTTGAGGAGGTCGAAGACGGCGTCGTTTTCCTGCCCTTCGCCGAGGCGGAGGCGTACTTCGCCGCTTTTTTTGCCGCTGGCGAGCTGGGCGCCGGCTTCGAGGGGGGCGATGTCTTCGGCGATGACTTTGACGGTTTCTTCGCCGACATTGAGCCGCCCGCCGACGGCGACGGCGGCGTCGGGCAGGACGAAGCGGCCGACCCGGTCGAACAGGCGGGGGAAGACGACGACTTCGACCTGGCCGGTAAAGTCTTCGAGGGCGACGAAGCACATCATGTCGCCGCTTTTGGTGGTGATGCGCTTGGCACCGGCGACGAGGCCGGCGACTTTTACAGGCTGGCCGTCGCCGTATTCGCCTTCGGAGAGCAAGCCGACGGCGGTGTAGCTTTTCATGATTTCGCGGTATTTATCGAGGGGATGGCCGGTGACGTAGAAGCCGGTCATCTCTTTTTCCATGGCGAGGAGTTCTTCGTGCGGGAGTTCGTCGAGGTGCGGCGGGGTGATGTCGTCGGCGCCGGCGTCGCTGTCGTCGCCGAAGAGGCCGAGCTGGCCGCTATCGCGGTCGCGCTGGCGGGCGGCGGCGACTTCGGCGGCCTGGTCGAGGGCGGCGAGGAGCTGGGAGCGCTTCCAGCCGAAGGAGTCGAAGGCGCCGCATTTGATGAGGCTCTCGAGCATGCGTTTGTTGACGAGGCGCATGTCGATCCGCGAGCAGAAGTCAACGAGGGAGGCGAAGCGGCCGCCTTCGGCGCGCACGGC
>JALHDI010000196.1 GCA_022839045.1 Sporomusaceae bacterium | reverse complement strand
CGCGTCCGGCGGCGAGGCCGCACAGGCTGGCGGTGGAGGTGCCGCTGACGAAGCCGGCGGCGGTGCCGGCGGGCAGGCCGAGCAGGTCGACGAGCCAGCCTTCGCAGACCTCCTCGAGGACGGCGGCGACGGGGGATATGACGTACAGGCCGGCGTTCTGGTCCCAGGCGTCGCTCAGCCATTTGGCGGCGAGGGCGGCGGGGATGACGCCGCCGTTGACGAACCCGAAGTAGCGGCCGCCGGTCTGGGCGACGGTGGCCGGGGAGCCGTGGCGGTGGAGCCTGGCGAGGATGTCGCGGGGGTCGGCGGGGCCGTCGGGCAGCTGTTCGCGGAAGGCGTCGAGCCCGGCGATGGCCTCCCGGCCGGGGAAAACGGGGCGGTCCTGGACGGTGCGCATGTATTCGAGGGCGTAGTCTTTGGCCTGCTCGTACAGGGCCCGGTCTTCGGCGTGCCGCCGGAAGCGGTCGGAGATATTTTCTGCCATTGTTCTGTCCCCCTTTGCGGATGCGGAACCGATATATAAACAGTATAATTCTGGAACAGGCGGGAGTCAAACGGGCGGGGAGAGGCAGGATTCGGCGCATGGGCGGCGAAGGCCGGGAATAATAGTGCTGAAAGCGGTGGTTTTGTGGCTGAGAGGGTTATCGCTGATTATTACGCGCATCGCGACGCGGCGAAGGCGGGGTTCATGGCGGCGTATATGAAGGACAGGTTCCCCTTCCTGGGGCTGACGAAGCCGGAACGGGCGGCGCTGCAGCGCGATTTCCTGCGGCGGGCGAGGAAGGCGGCGGCGGTGGACTGGGAGCTGGTCGGCCGGCTGTGGGCGCTGCCGGAGCGGGAGTTCCAGTACCTGGCGGCCGATTACCTGGCGGCGGTAAGGGGCCGCGTGGCGGCGGGCGATATCGGCCGCCTGGCGGGGCTGGTGACGGCCAAATCGTGGTGGGATACGGTGGACGGCCTGGCGACGATTGTCGTCGGCGATTTGTGCTCCCGGCACCCGGAACTGGTCGGCAGCCATATCGTGAGGTGGTCGGAGGGGGCGAATATCTGGTTGGCGCGGACGGCGATCCTGTTTCAGCTTAAGTATAAAGAGAAGACCGACACGGAGGTGCTCGGCCTGGTGATCCGCAATACCTGCGGGACGAAGGAGTTTTTCCTCAACAAGGCGATCGGCTGGGCGCTCAGGGAGTATTCGAAAACGGACCGGGAGTGGGTGAGGGCGTTTGTCGCCGGCCACAAGTTGCATTCGTTGAGCGTGCGCGAGGGGAGCAAGTACCTGGGGTGAGAGAGGGGCGGCGGTGGCGGATGCGTATTGGGTGCCGACGCCCCGGACGGAGCTTTTCGGTTTCATGGGTTGTCACTTTCCCGGCAGGGGTGGTCCGGCGCGGCGGGGATGAGGACCATGCCGTGGCCGAGGACGCCGACGGCGGTGGCGATCATGGCGTCTAGGGTGGCGCCGGCGCCCTGGATGGCGCCGCTTTTGTGGGCCTGGAAGACGCCTTCGGCGACCGAGTGGAGGAAGAGGGCGAGGGAGGGCGGGTCGAAGGCGCGGAGTTCGCCGGCGACGATGCCTTCGCGGATTACGCTTTCCATGAGGGCGATGATCTGGCGGTGAAAGCCGTCGAGTTTTTCCCGGAGTTCGGCGGGCAGGTCGATGCCGGCCAGGGGGTTTCCGGCGAGGTGGAGGATGGCGAACAGCTCGGGCTCGGTATGGAAGAAGTCCCAGTAGGCGAGGAACATGGCCCGCAGCCTGAGGCCGGCGGCTTCGCCGTTGCCGGCGGCGGCGGCGAAGCCGGCGAGGAGGCGGCCGTAGCCCTGGCCGCAGATGTGGAAGAAGATTTCCGTTTTGCTGGCGAAGTGGTGGTAGAGGGGGCCGGTGGAGATGCCGGCCGCCCGGGCGATGGTGCGCATGGTGGTTTTATGGTAGCCGCTGGTGAGGAAGAGGGCGCGGGCGGCGGTGAGGATGGCGTCGCGGGTGGTGTCGGGGCCGGCGGCGGCGGTCATAGGCTGTCGACCAGCTTTCTGAGGGGGGCGAGCATGTGGGTGGTTATCTGGGGGCCGTAGACTTGTTTGCGGACCGCGGGGATGTGGACCAGCCAGTACATGAAGGCGCTTCTGAGGCGGGCGGCCCAGTCGCGCTGGGGGAAGTCGTAGAGGCCGTTGGCCTGGTAGTAGCGGTGGTCGGCGACGAAGGGGAAGCGCATGCGGCCCCAGATCTCGTCGCGGAAGAGTTTGCCGCCGGCGACGGACAGGAAGGTGGGCGGCGGGAGGTAGCCGCGTTCGGCCTGCTCGACGGCGGCGGCCGCCAGGCGGTCGATGAGGGCGTCGGTTTCGGCGGATTCGCCTTCGTCGGTGACGATGCCGAGGAAGGCGCTGTGCTGGCATTCGCCGTAGGCTTCGAGGATCTGGCGGAGGTTGGCGAGCTGGACGAGGGGGCCGCTGACGAGGAAGGCGAACTAGTAGGTTTTCCAGCGGGCGGAGAGGTAGCGGTCGCGGATGGCGCCGGCGTAGACGACGATGTCGGCGGTTGTGACTTTTTCTCTGTAGAATGCGGTGAAGCCGTCCTTGTCTTCATAGACGCAGGTGTTGTCGTAGGCGCAGCGACAGCAGCCGAGGCAGCCGCCTTTGATGTCGAGGTCGCGGAGGTTGACGGTTTCTACGGGGCCGGCGAAGGCGGCGGCGAGGCGGGCGGTCATGGCGGCGAGGTTGGCGTCGCCGGGGCCTGCGTCGGTGACGATGAGCGCTTTGCGGCCGCCCGTGGCGACGGGGGCGGCCGCAGGCCCGGGGGTGTAGCGGCCGCCCGACGGGGTGGTGTCTTTCGCTGATCGTATCGAGGCTGCCATTGCCCGCGCCCGCGAAGGCGTGGAGACGGCCCCGTTCGGCGGGGTCGAAGAGGTCGTTCATTTTGGCGGAGTAGCGGCCGAAGTAGCGCATGCCCCAGTCGTCGGCGACGGCGTTGACGTAGTTGTGGGCGGTGTGGTCGAAGAAGCGGATGGAGGTGGAGAGGGCGGCGGCGTATTTGCCGCGGAAGGCTTCGGCCGCGCCGCGCTCGCCGACCAGCTCGATGAAGCGCTTATAAGGACCGGCGACGAGCAGATAGTATACGGGGAAGGCCCACAGGACGGCGTCGGCTTTGCGGACCCGGCCGACGACGGCGTCGAAGGCGGCCGGGTCGTTTTCGAGCTGCTTTGAGCGCTGGGCGACATTGACGACGGGGAAGGTGTGGCCGGGATACTTTTTGGCGAGGAAGGCGACGTACTGCATGGTGATGCTGAGGTCGCCCTTGGGGCTGCCGTTCAGGACGAGGATTTCCATTCGCTGACCTCCTCGGGCCGCAGGCGGCGGCCTTATAACGTTGTTATATTATCAGTATAACGATGTTATAGGGCGATGTCAATGGCTGCCGGGGAATAGCGGGAAAAGCCGGTATAGCAGGAGATGGAGGCTATTATATGGAGGCTATTATATGGAATAGACTAGCCTTAAGGTTGCATGGAGAGGGTGGGTATGTTGAAGAAAACAACGATGCTTATCCTTACGGCGATTTTCCTGTTCACGGTTGTGCTGGGGGGCTGCGGCGGCGCGCCGGCCGCCACCCGGACGAAGGAGGTCAGAATTGGCGTCATCTACCCGCTGAGCGGGACGATGGCCGCGATCGGCGAGGATCAGAAGAAGGGCATGGAGTTGGCTGCGGCGATCGTCAACGGCAAGTACGATATCGAGCTGCCTCTCGCCAAGGATGAGGGCCTGCCCAACCTGGGCGGGGCGAAGCTCAGGCTGATTTTCGCCGATTCGCAGGGTAAGCCGGAGGTTGCCCGCAGAGAGGCCGAGCGGCTGGTAAACCAGGAGAAGGTGGCCGTGCTGATGGGCACCTACTCGAGCTCGACGACGGCGCCGGCCAGCCAGGTGGCGGAGCGCAGCGGCATCCCGTTCGTCAATCCCGAGTCGACGCGGGCGGAGCTGACCGAGCGCGGTTTCAAGTGGTTTTTCCGCCTAATTCCGCATGATCGCAGCTTCGTGGAGAAGCTATTCGTATTTTTGGACGGTGTGGAGAAGAAGAAGGGCGTCTAGGTCGGCAAGATCGGCCTGGTGTACGAGAATTCGCTTTTCGGGCAGGGGGCCGCCGATGCGGAGAGGAAGTTCGCCGCCGCCGCCGGCCGCCAGATTGCCGCCGATATCCCTTACCCGAAGGAGACCGGCGATGCGACGAGCGAGGTGCTGAAGCTTAAAGCGACGGGCGTGAACACGATGCTGATGACGTCGTATAGCGCGGACGCCATCCTGTTTCAGAAGATGTATAAGGAGCTGAAGTTCAGCCCGGCGGCGGTCATCGGCATGGAGGCCGGCCACGTGGCGCCGGATTTCGTGCAGAACTTGGGACCGGACGCGGAATATGTGATGACGAGCGCGACGTGGAGCGCCGACCTGATCGACAAGAAGCCGATCGTCAAGAAGGTTAACGAGCTGTTCAAGCAGAAGGACGGGGCCGATCTGAGCGGCTATATCCCCCATTCCTTCACGGCGTTGATGGTGGTGGCCGACGCGGTCAACCGCGCCGGGGCGGCCGAGCCGGAGAAGATCCGCGCGGCCCTGAAGGCGACCAATTACCCGGGGAGCGCCCTGGTGATGCCGTGGGAGGGCGTGAAGTTCGACGACAAGAACCAGAACCTGTACGGCACGAACGTGGTGCTGCAGATCCAGGGCGGCAGGTACTGGACGGTGTGGCCGTTCGAGCTGGCAAGCAGGGAGATCGTGTGGCCGATACCGGACTGGGAGTCCAGGAAATAGCGGGCGTGCCTGTGAGCGGCGAGGCTTTTAGGAAGCGGTGTTGGGATCGCTTTCTAAAAGCCTTTTGTTTTCTGCTCGGCGGGGAGGGTACGGGCAATCGCATATTTACTGATGCCTGCATGTTATGTAGCAGAATGACGGATTGGGAGGAGCGATTATGAACGTTTCCCGGGGGGACCGCCCGGATTGTTTCGAGGACGATATGTATCTGAGCGTTGCGGCGGTAAGATTGCGCGAGCATTTTCGCATGTTGTGGGAGCAGCATGTTTATTGGACAAGGATGGTCATCATCGCTATCGCCGCCGGGACGCCAGACCTTGAGGCGACGACAAGCCGCCTGCTAAGGAACGCGTCAGATATGGCGAGGCCGTTTGGGCGGTTTTACGGCCGGGGGGTCGCCGCCGAACGGAGATGTATGCGAACGGGAGGATATCGAGATTTTTGACCGGATCGAGCAACAGGGTTTGATGATGGCGGACACTTTTGCCGCTGGCATCATCTGCCAGTTCGGCCTCTAGCGGCGGCAAAGCGCTTTGAGCCGGCAGCAAAGAACCCTGCGCAGCCAGCGCAGGGTTCTTTGCTTGTCATTTGCTCTTGTCGCCGAGGAATTTGCCGTTGGCCCATTGGCCCTTCTGGACGGCGCCGTTGGGGTAGTGGAGGACGCCGTAGCCGTGCATGTTGCCGTTGGCCCAGTCGCCTTCGTAGCGTTCGCCGGTGGGCCATTTGAGGGTCCCTTTGCCGTGGCGCTTGTCGTTTAAGAAGCCGCCCTCGTAGCGGGCGCCGTTCGTCCAGAGGTATATGCCTTTGCCGTTGAGGGCGTTGTTTTTGAATTCGCCCTCGTAGCGGTCGCCGCTGGCCCAGATATAGACGCCTTTGCCGGTGCGGTCGCCGTTGACGAGCTCGCCTTCGTAACGGTCGCCGTTGGCCCAGATGGAAACGCCTTTGCCGGT
>JALHDI010000195.1 GCA_022839045.1 Sporomusaceae bacterium | reverse complement strand
GCGCATCGTCGCCGACCTCGAACAGGTTCCCTACCCGACCAAGCCGGTGTTGCCCTATCTCGAGATCGTTCACGACCGCATCATGCTCGAACTGTTCCGCGGCTGCACGCGCGGCTGCCGTTTCTGCCAGGCCGGCGTCCTCTACCGCCCGGTGCGCGAGCGCAAGCCCGAGACGCTCCTGCGGCTCGCCCAGGAGCTTGTCGACAACACCGGCTACAGCGAGATATCCCTCACCTCGCTCAGTTCGGCCGATTACTCGTGCCTCAGGGACATCGTCGGCCGCCTCATCGACAAGTTCAAAGACCAGGGGGTGAGCGTGTCGTTGCCCTCGCTCAGGATCGACAGCTTTTCGATCGAGCTCGCCCAGGAGGTGCAGAAGGTCCGCAAGAGCGGCCTCACCTTCGCCCCCGAGGCCGGCACCCAGCGCCTGCGCGACGTCATCAACAAGGGCGTCACGGAAAAGGATCTCGAAGAAGCCGTCGGCGCGGCCTTCCGGGCTGGCTGGTCGGGGGTCAAGCTTTATTTGCCCACCGAGACCGACGACGATATCAAAGGCATCGCCGCCCTTGCCCACCGCGTGCTCGACATCTACCGCGAGGTGAGGGGCAAACGCGGCGCCCGGGTGTCGGTCAGCGTTTCTTCCTTCGTGCCCAAGCCCCACACTCCGTTCCAGTGGTACGGCCAGAACGACGTGGCCGAGCTGGAGCGCAAGCAGCAGCTGCTGAAATCGCTCTTTAAGGGCCGTAGCGTCTCCTTCAGCTGGCACGACGCCCACGTGAGCTTTCTCGAAGCCGTTTTCGCCCGCGGCGACCGCCGCCTGGGCGAGGTGCTGCTCGCCGCCTGGCGGCGGGGGGCGAAGTTCGACGGCTGGTCCGAGTATTTCAAATTCGACCTGTGGCAGGACGCTTTCCGTGCGACGGGCGTCGATCCGCACTTTTACGCCGGGCGGGAACGGACCGCCGGCGAGGTCCTGCCCTGGGACCACCTCAGCGCCGGGGTGGACAAGGCCTTCCTCGAGCGCGAGTACCGCCAGGCCCTCGCCGCCGCCCCGACCCCCGACTGCCGGCGGGGCGACTGCCGCGTTTGCGGTGTCTGCCAGGGGCTGGGCGTCGACATCATCGACTGGGGGGCATCGTCATGAGCGCAAAATACCGGCTGACAATCACCAAAGGCGAAGAGGTCCGCTACGTCTCGCACCTCGACTACATGCGGTCGATCGAACGGGCCGTCAGGCGGACCAAACTGCAGGCCGCCTATTCGGAGGGGTTCAACCCCCATATGAAGATCGCCTTCGCTTCGGCCCTGTCGGTCGGCGTGGCCAGCGAAGCCGAATACATGGATATCGAGCTGACCGGCGAGGTGGATCCGGCGGCGATGGGCGAGGCCCTCGCGCGCCAGTTGCCCCCCGGCATTGCCGTGCGGCGGATCAGGCCGGTGAGCGCCCGGCACGCCGCCCTGATGGCGGTGGTCAACCTGGCCGCCTACCGCATCAGCCTGCCGCTGCCCGCCGCGGCCGCCGGCGCAGCCCTGGAGGCGGTCGGCCGCTTCAACGCCGCGGCCGCCGTGCCTTACATCAAGGAGAATCCCAAGGGCAAACGGGAGATCGACGTCAAAACCTACGTCCGCGAGGTGGCGGCGACCCGTGGCGCAGAAGGCCTGGAACTCGCCTTCGAGGTCAGGATAACGCCGACCGGCAGCATCAAGCCGGCGGAAGTGATAAAGGTGCTCGTGGAAAATTTTGGTCTGCCCGCCGATCCGGACGCCGCGCTCGTCACCCGCACCGGCCTTTTCGTCGCCGACGGGGGCAGCCGGGTCTCACCCCTCGATATTTAGCGGGACGCCAAGGGAGAAGGGGAAAATGGCCAAGACTATCATCGTCAACGTCGCGCCCGAGGAGACCAGGATGGCGCTCCTCGAGACCGGCGAACTGGCCGAGGTCGCGATCGAGAGGAGCCACAGCGGCCACATCGTCGGCAGCATCTACAAGGGTAAAATCCAGAACGTCCTGCCCGGCATGCAGGCGGTGTTCGTCGATATCGGCCGCGAGCGCAACGCCTTCCTGTACGTGGGAGACCTCGGCGGCAAGACCCGCCGCAAGGGCGAGACCTATACCACCGGCCGGGAGATCGTCGTCCAGGTGGCCAAGGAGGCCATCGGCAGCAAGGGCCCGCGCCTCACCACCCACCTCACCCTGCCGGGCCGCTACGTGGTGCTCATGCCCACCGTCGACTTCATCGGCGTGTCGCGGCGCATCGGCACGGCCGACGAGCGCAAGCGCCTCAAGGAGCTGGCCGCCAAGGTGCGGCCGAAGGGCATGGGACTGGTGGTGCGCACCGTCGCCGAAGGCCGCAGTGAGGACGACCTGCGCAAGGACTGCGAATACCTCGTGAACCTGTGGAAGTCCCTGACGGCCCGCAGCAAGATGGTTAAAGCGCCGGCCCTCCTTTACCGCGACGTCGACCTCCTCATCCGTATCGTCCGCGATTACCTCAGCGACGATGTCGAGAAATTCGTTCTCGACAACTGCGAGGCCCACACCCGCGTAGTCGAGCTGCTGCGGGTCGTTTCGCCCGAGATGCTGACCCGCCTGGAGCTTTACGAAGGCGACGAGGACATCTTCACCCGCTACCGCTTGGAAGGGGAGATGGAGAAGCTCAGTATGCGGCGGGTCGACCTAAAGTGCGGCGGCTACATCGTCATCGACCGCACCGAGGCCCTGACCGTCATCGACGTCAACACCGGCAAGTTCGTCGGCAAGACCAAGCTGGCCGACACCGTCTTCGCGGTCAACATGGAAGCCGCCGCCGAAATCGCCCGCCAGATACGTCTCCGCGACATCGGCGGCATCATCGTCGCCGACTTCATCGACATGGACCGCGAGCAGCACAAGCAGGCCGTGCTAACCGCCCTCAACGAACACCTCCGCAAGGACCGCACCCGCACCAACGTCGTCGGCCTCACCGGCCTCGGCCTGGTGGAGATGACCCGCAAGAAGGTCCGCCAGGACATCACCACCGTGCTGAACGGCCAGTGCCCGTGCTGCGAAGGCCGCGGCTTCGTCCGCTCGCCGGATACGGTGGCCGCTGCGGTGAGGCGTCAGCTCCGCCAGCTCGGCAAAGCCAAGCCGGCCGCCCACGGCCGCGTCGTCGTCCAGGTGCACCCCCGCGTGGCCGAGCTGCTGCAGCGGCCGGGAGAGGTCGAACGTCTGTCCCAGGAGACGGCCCGCAAGATCACCGTGGAAGCGGTGGCCGACATGGGCATGGAGGCGTATTCCGTCCTCATAGATAAAAATTGACAAACACACGGCGCTGTGATAAAATTTTATTCCGTAGGCGGCTAAGCCGTCCGCATGGTTCCCGAAACCGCTCGGAAAAGGCTTTTTCAAATCTCTGCGGTTTATCAAAAGTCGTAGGGTGCCTTTAATGGCGAGTCCAATCAATGCTGGGAGGTGTAAATGTGGT
>JALHDI010000194.1 GCA_022839045.1 Sporomusaceae bacterium | reverse complement strand
AGGTATGTACCAGGCTAGCTATACGCTCTCCTATACGTACTATCCGCCAAGAGCCGCGCCACAGCCGGGCACTCTTACGATAAAGTGTTCATACCGGGTCAGCGAGTTTAGCGCCTTCGGCGGCTCTTCCGGCGGAGATTATACTCCTGGTAGCGTCTCTGGCGGCGCCAACTTCGGATCGGTGGATCTAGGTTCGAGCAATCTGGGCAGCAGTGTTGGCAGTCTCGGTGCCACCAACCAGCTTAACGGTGCAAATCAGGCAAACGGCATATTCGGTGCAGGTGGGGAATCGGCAGGCACGATGAACCTTAAGCAGGCTTTAGGCGTGCTGACTGGTGGCGTGGACATGCCGTTTGGGGCTTTGACCAATGGTATATCGAACATCAACGTCTCGATCCCAGGCCTCGATTCATTTGGCAGCGGACTGCTGTCGATAAACGACACCATTCACAACATGCTGAAGGGAAAAGACACGCCTAAGACCGAGCAGCACCATCAGAACACAGCCGTGGCCGTTCAGTCCGAGCAGACGCCCGACCAAGTGCGAAAAGCCACCTTTGGTAGCATGCAATCTATCCTTAAGACCTCGGCGGCCTTGATTGCGGCCAGCGGTATGAAAGCAAGTGACATCCCAAAACTCTATGACAAAGACTCGGCTTACACCTCGCCCAAGGACGCGTGGGACATGAACCGCTTGACCCGTTTCATGGGCGACATAGAGGCGATATAACTGCGGCGGGGCATGAGCCGCGGCAAGGAGAGGTCATATGAAAACTAGGCTTATAACAATCGCCCTGCTCATCTTCCTCCTGAGCACCCCGCTCACGGGAGCGGCCATGCCCGCTTTTTCAACGTATCCGACCTGGGATACTGCCGGCATCGTCAATCAATTTTACCCGTACGTGCTGGGGAACGGGAACGTATCGTCGAGGGAGCAGCTGCAGAACATTATGCTGGCGAGCATACTGCAGAAGATGATCTCTGGCACAAGTAGAAGCGGCGAACCCAAGAGCGAAGCAACAGCTGACGGGCAAACCAGCAGCGGGCAAACCTACACAGCCATGGACGTGTCAGGGCGAACCCAGACCGTAAAGGTCAGCGGAGGGGCGCTCACCACGACCAATAGTGAAAACGCCGGGATATGGTCGACTATCAAGGAAGCCAGGAATGCGGTCATTATCAACGGCGTTAAGCGAGAACTGTTCGTCGTGCAGTTTTCGGCCGAACCTAACCATCCATATGATGGGAAACCAATCGTGGGGCAACTGTCGCTGCCGTACTACACGAAAGAATTGACCTACACGGCATATTTCAACGGCAGGCAAGTTCCTATAAACCAGCCTTTCGTCATCGAGGAAAAGGCTGTATACGGGACGTATCTCTCCGATGGGGAAACCGGTCACCGATGGTTGGTTAGGGCCGAAGGCACCATCAATAACCAGCGGGTCGTATTCTTCATCCGGGCAGCCATTAACATGCGCGTCGGCAAGGCAGGAGCCTTCGGTACGGACAAGGACGGCACTAACACTGCTACATACGAGGAAGCCGACAACAAGATCCAGAACAAGGATCTCCTGGAAGGTGGGGATGGCCAGCAAGGGCAGCCCGGTAAGGGAGTAAAGAACGGACAAGGTGTCCCGACCGCCAATGGCCAATTGAAGGCAGGCGCCAATGGGGAGATCACGGTTACCGGAACTATCAAAGACATGAAGACCGCAAGCGGCAAGACCGAAATATCGCTCGCCATGGCAGATGGGAATACGATACTGGTCCAGGCCCCGGCGGCGAACAGGCTGCCGGCCGACATGAAGGCCGGGTCAGCCATAACTGTCAAAGGCATTCTCCAGCAAGACGGTAACACCCAGTACATAAAGGCGTCTGCGCTCACCGGCGCAGGCCAGAAGACGAGCGCCGCCAGGCCGAACGAGACCCCGGACATGCGGAAGCTGCGCGAGCAAGCCGAAAAAAGCCAGGCAGCCCTGACCTCCGGGGCAGGGGGGCTGACGCCTGAGAAACCCGAAGGGTGGGGAACCGTAACGGGAGGTGGCGGCGGCGGCGGCGGCCGTGGTCAGGGATCTTTCAACATTGAGGAATGGTTAGAGCAAAACAACATAAAAGCGTGCACAGAGTACACTAAAGGCACACGTTGGTTCCGCAAGATGATAGGCGACTGCATAGATATTGGCTCTGCGGGAGTGAACGCCCAGCCGAAAGCCATGGTGGCGGCCGCAAAGAAGGAAAAGGCCCAGGGGGAAGATGCCGCCTCTCTTCAGGACCGGCAGAGAGTGGGGTACGAAGTCTCGGACAAGATGTGGGCCGCTATCGCGAGCGGTTTCGGGGCAGGCATAGCGATCGCCATGAGGGTTCCCGGAGGGCCATGGGCGATGGCAGCCGCGGTCATCCTGTCGGTCATAGTCAGCGCCGGGGTCGCCTTGTGGCAGAACTGGGACGATCTGCGCTACGCGGGGATCTATGCCTTGACCGCCCAGCCGCTGATGGACAAGTGGTCGGATTATCTGATGGACGCAGCAATAGCGGGCGTTACGACCTACTTCGTGATGGCGAGCCTCTCGGTGATGGGAGCTTGGGTTCAAGGCTCGTCGGCCATGGTCGCTGGTGCCGGGGCAGCTGGCAAGGTGCTTGGCGGCTCGTTGAGCATTTTCGGAAGAGCACTGTCCTGGCTAGGAGGTGGCGGTGCGGCCAAGGGGACTTCGTACGGAGAAGATCTGTTCCTAAGGATGCTCCCCTCCAAGTATGGTGAAGCAGTTCGTGACGCATACGCATCAGCCAACGGGCGGGCCATGGTGAATGCGATAGTAAGGATGTATAGGGACAGCGGAAAGCCGGCCCTTCACAGGACGAAAGACGCGGCGAAGAATCTGCTGCGCGACGCCGATTCTGCCGTTGCAAGCCTTGAAGGTTTGGCTACTAATTTCCTG
>JALHDI010000061.1 GCA_022839045.1 Sporomusaceae bacterium | reverse complement strand
ATATGGTCGCCGAGGTGGAGGCGGGGGTGATAACCGCCGAGTTCCAGACCGAGGTGGAGAAGCTCGGCCTTTTTTATCCTCCCGACCCGGCGAGCAAGGCGTTTTCGACGATGGGCGGCAATGTGGCGGAGTGCGCCGGCGGGCCGCGCGGCGCCAAGTACGGCGTGACGCGGGACTATGTCCTCGGCCTGGAGGTGGTGCTGCCGACGGGCGAGATCATCAAGACGGGCGCGCGGACGATGAAGTGCGTGGCCGGCTACGACCTGACCCGGCTGATCACCGGCTCGGAGGGGACGCTGGGGGTGGTGACGAAGGCGATCGTGAAGCTGCTGCCGCTGCCCGAGGCGAAGAAGACGATGCTGGCGATTTTCGGCGATATGGAGAAGGCGGCGGAGACGGTAGCCCAGGTGTTCATGGCCGGGGTCATCCCGACGACGCTGGAGTTGCTTGACAATATCTACATCCGCAACATCGAGGCGGCGGTGAACATCGGCCTGCCGGTGGAGGCGGAGGCGGTGCTGCTGATCGAGGTGGACGGCGATGCCGTGGTGCTGGACAAGCAGGTCGGCATTATCGAGGTCATCTGCCGCGAGCAGGGGGCGACCGAGGTGAAGGTGGCCAAGGACGCCAAGGAGGCCGACGAGCTGTGGGTGGCCCGCCGCGCGGCGTTCGCCGCCGTTTCGAGGGTGCGGCCGACGATCATCGGCGAGGACTGCACGGTGCCCCGCGACAGGATACCAGAGATGGTGCGGATTATCCGCGCGATCGCGGACAAGTACAATATCATCATCGCGGTGCTCGGCCACGCCGGCGACGGCAACCTGCACGCGACCATCCTGACCGACGAGCGGGACAAGGACGAGATGGCGCGGGTGGAAAAGGCGGCGGAAGAGATTTTCGCCGCGACGCTGGCGATGGATGGGACGCTGACCGGCGAGCACGGCATCGGCCTGGTGAAGAAGAAGTATCTGCCGCTGGAGATGGGCGAGGGCGGCATGATGGCGATGCAGGCCATCAAGCGGGCGCTCGACCCGAATAACATCCTCAACCCCGATCTGGTTTAGGGGGTGGGGGCTGTGCAGTGGAGCGAGCTGGAGAGGGAAGTAATACGGTGCATCAAGTGCGGGGCGTGCCAGTCGGTGTGCCCGGTTTTCCGGGAGCTGAGGGCCGAGTCGACGGTGGCCCGCGGCAAGATAAATCTCATCAGGGCGGTCATCCGCGGCGACGTGGACGCTGCCGGCGCGGGCTTCGAGGAGCGGATGTCGTGGTGTTTGATGTGCAAGGCGTGCCAGGAGAGCTGCCCGAGCGGGGTGAAGCTCGACCAGCTTATCTTGGCGGCCCGGCGCAAGCTGGCCGAGGATAAGGGCCTGCCGCTTTTGAAGAAGCTGATTTTCCGCCTGGGGCTGAGGAACCGCCGTCTGTTCGATCTCGGGATGAGCATGGGTTCGGTGTTCCAGGGGCTGCTGCTGCGCCCGGCGCCGGGAGGCAAGGGGATGCTGCCCAGGCTGCCGATGGGGCTGGATATGCGGCGGCTGGTGTCGCCGGTGGACGCGCGGCCTTTCCGCAGCCGCGCGCCGGAGCGGGTGGCGGCGGACAAGCCGCGCCGGACGGTGGCGTTTTTCACCGGCTGTATGATCAATTACGTTTATCCGCGGATCGGCGAGGCGGTGGTCGAGGTGCTGAGGCGCAACGGCATCGCGGTGGTCATCCCCGCCGGCCAGCACTGCTGCGGCACGCCGGTGTACGTGAACGGCGACGTGCCGACGGCGGTGGAGCTGGCCAGGGCGACGGTGGATACGTTCGCCGACCTGGACGTGGACGCGGTGATAACGGCCTGCGGGTCGTGCGGGGCGGCGCTCCGCAAGGAGTACGCGGCGCTGCTGGCCGGCGAGCCGGGGTACGCGGCGAAGGCCGCGAAGCTGGCGGCCAAGACGAAGGATTTCGCCGAATTCCTCGCCGAGGCCGGCCTGACGGCGGAGATGCGGGGGCTGGCGGCGACGGCGACTTATCACGATTCCTGCCACCTGGCCCGCTCGCAGGGGGTGAGGCGGCAGCCGCGCGAGCTGATCGCCGGCGTGCCGGGGCTGACCTTCAGGGAGCTTAAGGCGCCCGCGCGCTGCTGCGGGGCGGCCGGCAGCTTCAGCCTCGCCCATTACGGCCTGTCGCGCAAGATCAACGACCACAAGGTGGACGATATCGCGGCGAGCGGTGCGGATATGGTGGTGACGGGCTGCCCGATGTGCGTGATGCATATCCGCGACGGGATGAACCAGCGGGGCGTGGACGGCGAGGTGCTGCACACGGCCGAGCTGCTGGCCCGGGCGTACGGGGAAGAGAAGGCAACGGAAAGGAACGAATAGCATGCAATATTCCGTCCATTACGGCAAACGCGAGGAAGTATTCGAGATACCCGCTTCGCACCGGGTGAACGTCATCGGCTCCAACCCCACCCGGCCGGTGGCCGACATGAAGGCCGGGGTGCTGGCCGCTCTGGCCGCGCCGATAGGCTCGCCGCCCTTCCGGCAGGTATGCGGGCGCGGCGACAAGGTGGTGATCGTCGTCAGCGACGTGACCCGCCTGTGGGTGCGGAGCGACGTGCTGGTGCCCATCCTCCTCGACGAGCTGAACGCGGTGGGCGTGCCTGACGCCGATGTGGCGGTGGTGTTCGCCACCGGCGACCACCGCAGCCAGACGGCGGAGGAGCACCGCCTGATCGTCGGCGACGAGGTGCTGCGGCGGGTGCGGGTGTACGACCACGACTGCCAGGCGGCCGACCTTGTAGACCTGGGGAGGAGCAGCCGGGGGACGGCGATCCTGCTCAACCGCATGGTGTACGAGGCGCCGAAGCTCATCCTGACCGGCGGCATATCCTACCACCTGCTGGCCGGCTTCGGCGGCGGCCGCAAGAGCGTCGCCCCGGGCGTGGCCGGGTACGCGACCATCCAGGAGAACCACGGCCTGGCCCTCAGGGCGGGGGCGGGGGAGATCGGCGCCGGCGTGCTGGCCGGCAATCCGGTGGCCGCGGATATGGACGAGATCTGCGCCCTGGCGGCGCCGGATTTTCTCTTGAACGTGGTGGTGAACGAGAACAAGGAGTTCATCGGCATCGTCGCCGGCCACTGGCGCGAAGCCCACGCCGCCGGCACGAAGGTGGTGGAGGAGGCGTTCGCCGTCCCCATCCGCGAGAAGGCGGACGTCGTCGTTGCGAGTTGCGGCGGTTATCCGAAGGATATCCAGCTTTACCAGTCGATCAAGGCGCTCGATAACGCCGACTATGCGGCGAAGGACGGCGGCGCCGTCGTCCTGGTGAGCGAGTGCTTCGACGGGCCCGGCCCGGAGGCGTTCCTGAGCTGGTTCCGCCACGAGACGCACGCCGCGATGAGCGCGGCGCTGCATAAGAATTTCACCATGCCCGGCTTCGTGGCACTCAGGACGAAGCAGATACTGGAGAGCAAGAGCGTTTATCTGGTGAGCGGCCTGGCCGCCGAAACGGCGGCGCGGGTGGGGATGAAGCCGGCGGCGTCGGTGGCCGAGGCGCTGGCGGCGGCCCTGCCGAAAGGCGGCGGCCTGGTCCATATCATGCCGCACGGCACGCTCACTTTTCCGCAATTAGATTAGAATAGAAGAATGAAGGGGGAGGGTCAGACGTTTTTTGGGCAGCGGGGTACTAGACGGAGCCGCCGGGATACGGGCAACCGCAGCATCGACGGCCAAGTAAAAAAGGGAGGTTTGTGCAGGTGAACATCGCCCTGGGTATTGTCATTGTTTATATTATCGTCCTGTACGCGGTGTCCTGGTATGCTACCAAGCTGAGCAAGGGCGGCGGCTACCTCGGGTATCTGCTCGCCGGCCGCGGTTTCGGCCCCGGGATCGTGGCGACGATGATCGCCGGTCTGGCCGTCGGCGGCGCGTCGACGATCGGCGTGGCCGAGGGGGCCTACAAGCAGGGGCTGGCCGCCGGCTGGTACAACGCCGCCTGGGCGGCGGGGGCCGTCGCCGCCGGTTTCCTGGTGGCGGAAAGATTCCGCCAGTTCGAGACGACGTCGGTGCCGGAGATCCTCGAGCGTCATTTCGACACCTCCGGGCGGGTTATCGGCGTTTTCGGCCAAATCGTCATCCAGATGGTCATCACGTCGCTGCAGTACGTGGCCGGCGGGGCCATCCTGGCCGCGCTCATGCCCGGGATATTCACCTTCACCGGCGGCATGATGGTCAGCGCGGTCGTGTTCATCGGCATCACGCTGGTGGGCGGCTATTGGGCCGCCGGCCTCAGCAACATCATCAACGTCATCGTCATTTACCTGGGGGTCGTCGCCGGGGCGATCATGGTGGTGGACAACGCCGGCGGGATAGCCAAAGTGGTTTCTTCGCTGCCGGCCGGCCATCCGGGCTTCGATCTGCTCGCCGGCCTGCCGCTGGCGATGATCGTCGCCTGGTTCGTGGTCATGCTGACCCAGACCCAGTCCATTCAGGCGGTGGCCCAGATCGCCTTCGCCGCCAAGGACGGCAAACGCGCCAGGCTGGGCTTCATCCTCGGCGGCCTGATAATCCTCCCCGCCGGCTTCATCTGCGCCGTGTTCGGCATCGTGGCCGCCGCGAAGTTCCCCGGCATCACCCCGGCTATGGCCCTGCCGAAGACGCTGCTGGAACTCAACCCGTGGGTGGCCGGCACGGCTCTCTCCGGCCTGTGGGCGGCGGACGTTTCGACCGCGGTCGGCCTGCTGCTCGGCAGCTCGACGCTGGTGGTCAACGACATCTATAAGCGCTTCATCAACCCCGACCTGCCGGAGAAGCAGCAGATACTGATTTCCCGGCTGACGGTGCTCGGCATCAGCGCCCTGACTTACTGGATGGCCACGTATGCGGTGGGGATCATCAAGACGCTGCTCATCGGCCTGACGCTGACGACCTCGTACACCGTCGTGCTGCTCGGCCTGCTGTTCACCCCCGGCCTGTGCAAGAAGGGCTCGGCCTTCTGGACGCTGCTGACCGGCATCGTTTTCCTGGCCCTGTGGCAGTTCGTGCCGGCCATCCGCATCGTTTCCCATCCCATCTATCTCGCCTGGCCGGTGGCGATCGTCACCTTCCTGCTTGTGTACTTCATTGACCCGCGCCCGGCCAAGGTGGCGGGCGGGGCGACCCGGACAACCGCCGGCTGAGTTTTGCGGCCTGCCTGCCCGCTGCGGGTCCGCCGCAGACGGGGCCTTAGCGGGCAATCTGGGATAATATTGTTGCAGGCGCAGAAAATATAAGGTAGAATCATAGTAGAAAAAAGTAGATAAGTGGGGCTGGGCCCCATTTATCTACTTACGTATTTGTGGAACATTGTTCCGATAGACGGAACGAATTGGGGAGGTTTGCTGTGGAAAGGATTCTTGCCATCAACCCCGGGAACACTTCGACGAAGCTGGCCGTGTTCGACGGCGAAACGCCGCTGTTCAAGAAGACGGTCGAGCATCACGGCGAGGAATTGAAGGGGTTCGCGCGCGTGTTCGACCAGGAGAAGTACCGTCTCGACCTCATCCTGAAAACGCTGGCGGAAGCGGGCATCGCGCTGGAGAGCCTGAATGCCGTGGTCGGCCGTGGCGGCCTGATGAAGCCTCTGACCAGCGGCACATACGAAGTCAACGCGCAGATGGTCGACGATCTGGAGCACCGGCCGGCCGGCGAGCACGCCTCCAACCTCGGCGCGGCGCTGGCTTTGGACCTGGCGAAGAAGCTGGGCATTCCGGCGTTTATCGTCGATCCGGTGTCGGTTGACGAACTTGAGGACGTGGCCCGCGTTTCCGGGCTGCCGGAGCTGCCGCGCCTAAGCCTCGTCCACGCGCTCAACCATAAGGCGGTGGCCCGCAAGGTGGCCGCCGAGAAGGGCCGACGCTACGAGGAGCTGAACATGGTGGTGGCCCACCTCGGTTCGGGGATTTCGGTGGCCGCCCATCGCAAGGGCCTGATGGTCGACGTGAGCAACGGCAAGGACGAGGGGGCGTTCTCCCCCGACCGCAGCGGAGGGCTGCCGGCGTCGCTGCTGATGAAGCTGTGCTTTTCAGGCAAGGTTGCCGCCAAGGAGCTGGCGACGAGGATGATGGGTGCGGGCGGCATGTACGCCTACCTCGGCACGCGGGATGTCCGCGAGGCGGAGAGGATGGCGGCCGAGGGCAACGCTCAGGCCGACCTGGTGCTGGACGCGATGGCTTACCAGGTGGCGAAGGAGATCGGCGCGCTGGCGACGGTGATGGCCGGCGAGGTGGACTATGTCGTCCTGACCGGCGGCATTGCGCATTCGCGGCGGATCACGGACGACGTGGCCGCCCGCGTCAGGCATATCGCCCCGGTGGTCGTCTCCCCCGGCGAGGAGGAGATGGAGTCGCTGATGCTGGGGGCGCTGCGGGTTTTACGCGGCGAGGAAAAAGCTAAGATTTATAAGTAATATTCGCTCTGCGATCGACTGCGTAAGAAGCTCCAGATACAAGGCGCACCGGATAAGCAGACACACAGCGCTTTAGCGTTGATGTGATCGCTTATACCCGAAAGGGTGCGAGCGCGCCGCGCCGCGTACTCGGAACGTACGCAAGCAAGCGCTCTGAGGAGCAAGTGCGGAGTTCTTGGTGCTTTAGCACCATAGAACGACGGCCTGCCCCTTGCGGGTACGCAGTAGATGGATTTCTTACACAGTCGACCCAGTGGGGAGGTAAGTTAGTGCTTAGGAATTTTCAAGAGGTCCTCGCCTGGGCCAAACGCCCGGGGCAGATGACGATCAGCGTGGCCGCGGCGCAGGACAAGGATGTGCTGCAGGCCGTCAAGCTGGCCCAGGACAACGGCCTGGCCAGCCCTCTGCTGGTGGGGGACGCGACGGTCATCCGGCCGCTGCTGGCGGAGGTCGGCCTGCCGGCCGATACGCCGGTGGTGGACGAGAAGGATATGACCGCGGCGGCGCTGACGGCGGTGTCGCTGGTGAGCAAGGGGGAGGCCCAGGTGGTGATGAAGGGCCTGATAAACACCAGCGATTTCCTCAAGGCGGTATTGAGCCCCGAGGTGGGCCTGCGCACCGGGAGGCTGCTTAGCCATCTGGCGGCGTTCGAGGTGCCGGGCGAGCCGAAGCTGGTTTTCCAGACCGACGGGGGGATGAATATCGCCCCGACCCTGGCGGAGAAGAAGGATATCCTGGTAAATGCCATGCTGGTGCTGCGCTCTTTGGGGATCGAGCGGCCGAACGTGGCGGTGCTGACGGCCAACGAGCAGGTCAACCCGAAGATGCCGGCGACGGTGGACGCCAAGGCGCTCGCCGATATGGCGGCCGCCGGCGAGCTGCCGCCGGGGATCGTGGAGGGGCCGATCGCCCTGGATGTGGCGCTCAGCCCGGAGGCGGCCAGGCATAAGGGGCTTACCAGCCGGATTTCCGGGCAGGTGGATCTTTTCCTGATGCCGAATATCGAGACAGGGAACGCGATGGGCAAGTCGCTTCTCTATTACGCCAAGGCCAAGATGGCCGGGATCGTGCTCGGCGCCCGAAACCCGGTCGTGCTGACTTCCCGTTCCGAAACGCCGGAAGGGAAATTATATTCTATCGCTCTGGCCTGCCTGGCGGCGGGCGGGGCGGAAAGGCGGTGAGCATATGGCGAAAGTCGTTGTGTTGAGCGAGTACTGCAAGAGCTGCGGCCTGTGCATCGGGGTGTGCCCGCGCAAGGTGCTGGCCATCGGCGACAAGCCCAATTCGAAGGGCTATTACGTGGTGGTGCCGGCCGACCCCGACAAGTGTATCGGCTGCGGGCTGTGCGGCACGGTGTGCCCCGATCTGGCCCTGGAGATCTACAAGTAGGAGTAAGCAGCGGGAAAGGAGATGAAGCGCGTGTCCAAGGAGCTTATGAAGGGGAACGAGGCCATCGGCGAAGCGGCTATCCGCGCCGGCTGCAAACTGTTTTTCGGCTACCCGATAACCCCTTCGACCGAGATTGTCGAATATCTGTCGAAGCATCTTCCCAAGGCGGGCGGTACCCTCCTGCAGGGGGAGGATGAGATCGCTTCGATCAATATGTGTTACGGCGCCGCGACGACCGGCGCGAGGGTGATGACGGCCTCCTCCAGCCCGGGGTTCAGCCTCAAGCAGGAGGGGATGTCATACCTGGCGGCGGCCGAGCTGCCGGTGGTTGTGGTGAACGTCAACCGCACCGGCCCGGGCCTCGGCGGGCTGGGGCCGTCCCAGGCGGATTATTTCCAGTGCACCAAGGGCGGCGGCCACGGCGGCTACCGCCAGGTCGTGCTGGCGCCGTCGAAGGGCCAGGAGCTGTACGATTTCACCATGGAGGCTTTCGATCTCGCCGATAAGTACCGGACGCCGGTGGTCATCCTGACCGACGGTTTCCTCGGCCAGATGATGGAACCGGTGGAACTCAAGAAACGGCCCAAGGCCGACCTGCCGGCCAAGGATTGGACGGTGGGCGGCTGCAAGGGCCGGGCCAAGCGCAAGGTGGCCAATTATGCGCTCACGAACGAGATCGGCGAGACCAACAATCTCCATTTTGAGGCCAAGTACGCTGAGATGAAGGATAACTTGCAGCGCTGGGAGGCGTTCCACGCCGAGGACGCGGAGTATCTGCTCGTCGGCTACGGCACCTGCGGCCGCATCGCCAAGAGCGCGGTGCTGAAGGCCCGCAAGCAGGGCCTCAAGGTGGGGCTCATCCGCCCGATCACCCTCTGGCCGTTCCCGGAGGAGGCGTTCGCCAACCTGGACGGCGTGAAGGGCATCCTGACCGTCGAGCTGAACTTCGGCCAGATGGTGGAGGATGTGAAGCTGGCGGTGGAGTGCCGCGCGCCGGTCTATTTCCATAACCGTCTGGGCGGAATGCTGCCCAGCGAGAACGAAATTCTGCGCAAGCTCGGCCAGGTGTTCGACCTGGCGGTGGAGGTGTAACAGCGTGCAAAGAGTATTCGGCCGACCCAAGGGCCTTACCGAGCTGCCTTTCCATTATTGCCCCGGCTGTACCCACGGCGTCATCCACCGTCTGATCGGCGAGGTGCTGGAGGAGCTCGACATCATCGGCGATACCATCGGCGTGGCGCCGGTGGGCTGCGCCGGTTTCTCCCTCGATTTCTTCGCCTGCGATTTCGTGGGCGCCGCCCACGGCCGCGCCCAGGCGGTGGCTACGGGCATCAAGCGGGCCCTGCCCGACAAGCTCGTCTTCACTTACCAGGGGGACGGCGACATCGCCGCGATCGGCACTTCCCACGCCATCCACGTGGTGGCCCGCGGCGAGAAGATTACTTCGATCATGGTCAACAACGCGGTGTTCGGCATGACCGGCGGCCAGATGGCGCCGACGACGATCGGCGGCCAGGTGACGACGACCAGCCCGTACGGCCGCGACTGCGCCCTGGTGGGCGCGCCCATCGACATGCCGAAGACGGTGGCGACCTTAAGCGGCGCGGCGTATGTGGCCGCCTGCTCGGTCGATACGCCGAAGAATATCATGCAGGCCAAGAAGTGCCTGAAGAAGGCTTTCCAGGTGCAGCAGGCGGGGCTGGGGTACGCGTTCGTCAGTATCCTGTCGACCTGCCCGACCAACTGGGGCCTGTCGCCGGCCGACAGTCTGAAGTGGCTGCAGGAGAATATGCTGCCTGTTTATGAGATGGGCGAGCTTAAGATGACCGAGGAGGTGAAGGCGCTGTGATGGATAAGATTCTTCTGGCCGGTTTCGGCGGCCAGGGCGTAATGTTCATCGGCAAAATCCTCACCTACGCCGGCATGCTGGACGGGCGCGAGGTCTGCTGGATCCCCTCCTACGGCCCGGAGATGCGCGGCGGCACGGCCAACTGCTCGGTGGTTATCTCGGATGAGGAGATCCATTCCCCGGTTATCGAGTACGCCGATTTCGCCATCGTCCTCAACCAGCCGTCGTACGACAAGTTCCTGCCGCGCGTCAAGCCGGGCGGGGTGCTGGTGGCGAACAGCTCGATCGTTTCGGCGGCCGAGAAGCGGGACGATATCGAGATTATCGCCGTGCTGGCCGGGGAGATGGCCAACGAGCTGGGCAACGTCAGCCTGGCCAACATGGTTTGCCTGGGAGCGCTGCTGCCGAAGCTGACGATGGTCGACATGGCCGGCGTCGAGAAGGCTGTCGGCGCCGTCGTCGGCAAGAAGAAGCCCGAGCTTTACGACCTCAATCTGGCGGCGGTGCGGAAGGGCCTCGGTAAATGAGGTTTGGGGATTTCCTGTGGCTGGCGGGCCTGGGCGCCATCGTTCTTCTGCTGGCGCTGCCCGACACCCGCCAGTCGTTCGTCGCCCTGAGCACCGCGTACCCTTACGTGATGGGGTTCGCCAAGTTCGCCGTGCTGGCGACGATGGGCGAGCTGCTGGCGCAGAGGATAACCGCCGGGCAGTGGCGGCGGCCGGTCGGCATAACGCTCCGGGCGGTGGTGTGGGGCCTGCTGGGGATGGTCATCACGCTGATGTTCCAGGTGTTCAGCGCCGGGGTTGTGGCGGCGATCGCGAAGGGGATGCTGCCGGGCGGCTACAGCGCGACGGCGACCTTCGTGACCGCCTTCCTGATCAGCGCGGTGATGAACCTGACTTTCGCGCCGACCTTCATGGGCCTGCACCGCATCACCGATACGTACATCGACCTGGCCGACGGCAAACTGGGACGGCTGGGGCAGATAGAACTCAAGATGGTGATAAGCCGCATCGACTGGCACGGGTTCGTGAGTTTTGTGGTGCTTAGAACCTTGCCGCTGTTCTGGATCCCGGCCCATACCGCGACCTTTCTGCTGCCGCCCGAGTACCGGGTGCTGATGGCGGCGTTCCTGTCGATCGCGCTGGGGGGGATATTGGCGTTCGCCAAGCGCAAGCCCCAGACGATACGAAGGATAAAATGATAAGACCCCGGCCGGAGCGATCCGGCCGGGGTTTTCGCTGCTTGGTTATGCTTTTCTGGCGAAAATTGCGTATGTTTCCGGGTTTTCCCCGAGAAGGTCGCCTTTAAGGTTCTTATAAATTTTTTCGACTTTAAAACGGTGCCTATTTAGCAGTTTCGTAATCTCCTCCAGGCCGAATAGCCGGATATAGATTCTGATGACTTCGGCTTCTCCGTCCTCGTCGATAATCGCGTATTGCCGTCCTTCGGTTCGCGGGTTTTCGTACGAATGGGCGGTGAGGATTTCGACATACGGGCCGGGGCGCCAGAAGCCGCCAGTTTCAAGTACCGTGATACCGGACGACAGGGGATTTTGCCAGTTCGCGGCGATAACGTCGAAGACGAAAACTCCGTCAGCTTTGAGAGCCCGGTGAATGTTGGCGAGCAGCGTATTCTGCTCGTCGGTGCTCAATGCGCCGAAGTCGTAAAAGATGAGGGTTGCGATATCGAATTCTTCTTTGAAAGCCATGTCCAGATAGTTCATTTGCAGAAAGGCCGTGTTTGCATGTACCGGCCTGACGTTTTCGTTAGCGTAGCCGACCGATCTGGCGGAGAGGTCTATGCCCGTGACTTTGGTCCCTGTTTTTGCGAATTCCGCGGCATAAAGACCAGGGCCGCAGCCAAGATCAAGGACCGTTTTTTCGTCGCTCATGCCGGTGGATTCGATGATAAAGGCCGCTTCGGCGGTAATCGTTTCTTTGGTTCGGCTGGCGGCTTCGACGGTGGTATTCAGGTGGAGCTTGAGCATTTGCCCGGATATATGGTCGTCATCCCAGAATTTGGCGGTGCCTTTGGCGAAGATTTCCGGTCTGGCAATGAGTTTTCCCAATGCGTTTAGGTCAAGTTTATTGTTTCTGATAATTTTCATGACAAGTATCTCCTTTTAATAATTATTCGGTTAAGGTAAAAGTCGGCATTTTTTCGGGAACACAAAAGCGCCTCAGAATTCTGAGACGCCAGAGGCAAACCCAGAATACTTAAAACAACTCATCACGAATAAACCATCCGGACATTAATGGTCCGCTAACGGGTTATTCGGATTTAAGGGTTGTTTTAAATATCCGTTCCAATTCATTCAATTGTTACAATGAATCGGATTTAATCAACTCCTTCGACTTTACGTTAAATACAAAATAGCATATTTTTATAAGGCAGTAAAGGGAAAACATGGAGAGAGCCGCACGCTCAGGTGCGGCTCTCTTGGCTGAGGTTACCCCGGGGGGAAGCACATGGGACCGCAGGGGGGCGAACAGATCGGGTTGCAACGCGGACGGCAGCGAGGATTGCAGCCGGTGACGGGGAAGCAGAAGCGCGGATTGCAGCCGGGATTGCAGCGGGGGTTGCAGAAACGCGGGTTGCAGAAGCGCGGGTTGCAGGACTGGGGCCGGCAGACGGGGAAGCAGGTGGTGGGGAAGCAGAAGGGACGACAGTTGGGGTTGCAGCCCGGCGGGGCGCAGACGGGGTTGCAGCGCGGCCGGCAGTTGGGGAAGCAGGGTGTGCCGGTGGGCGGGCAGCCGATGAGCTGCTGCCGGTCGTCGTCGTCATCGCTCCAGTCGTCATCCCAGTCGGCCATCTCCGGGCTTTCCCATTTGGGACGATTGAGCTTTTCGTCGGACATGTAGGTTCATTCCTCCCATTTTCCAGTATAGGGATTATACGGACAGTCCACCGAGCAGGCAAGCCAGCGCTTGGCGGAGTCCGCCCCCTGGGCGAGCGGCCGGCAGTCGGTGCAGGCGTAGCGGTATTCGCAGTCTTTGCATTTGTCGACGTGGTCCTTGGTGGTATGCCAGCACTGTTGGAGGCGCCTCCCGTTAAGTACGTCGGCGAGGGACGAGGAGAGTATGTTGCCGCATATCTCGCTGCGGGCGAAGATGCAGGGGATGACGTCGCCGCCGGCGGTGACGGCGATTTTTCCGTCGAGGCAGGTGTGGCAGCGCTGCGCTTTGGCGAAGGTGTCGGGGTCGGTGTAGAAGGGCGGCCGGATGGGCGGTTTGGCGTAGGCGGCCGGGAGGAGGTCCTTGTCGTCGCCGCGGCCGGTGGGGCGGACGACGTCGGGAGGGGTGACCTCGACGCCGAGTCTGGCGCACAGGTCCATGATTTTCTGGGCTTCGTTCTCGTTGGCTTTCATGATTATGGAGGCGATGCGCAGGGGTATTTTGGCGGCGAGGATTTTTTCGACGGCGGCCATGGTTTTCGCGAAGCTGCCGGGGTTCAAGGTGACGCGGTCGTGGACGGCGGCGTTGTCGGCGTAGATGGTTGTGGCGATGTTGACGCCGTGCTGTTTGCAGAAGGCGACGCAGGCGTCGTCGATCAGGGTGGCGTTGGTGAAGATTTCGATGAAGTCGAAGTTTTCGGCGCGGGCTTTTTCGACCAGTTCCCGCCAACGGGGGTAGAGGAGGGGCTCGCCGCCGATGAACTGGATGGCGGTGGCGCCGGCGGCGCGGGCTTCGGCGATGAGGGAAAGCCACCGTTCGTGGGGCACGGCGTCGCTGTCGGCGCAGGGTCCGCTGGTGGCGTAGCAGTGGAGACATCGGTTGTTGCAGGTGGAGGTGAGCTCGAGCCACAGGAAGTTGAGTTTGGAGGGTTCCGCGGCCGGGGTTTCGGTTCTGACAGCGGCAGGCTTGTCGAGGTAGAAGGAGCCCAGGCCCATTTCGGCCAGGCGGTGGAGGAAGTCGATGAAGATTTTGTCCTCGGGGGCTTGTATGTCCAGGACGTCCTCCAGGGGGCTTTGCTGGCAGGCGAGGAGGAGTTGGAGGGCGCCCTGGTTGATGGACAGGACTTTGCCTGTTTGCAGGTTGTAGACGGCGCCGCGGCGGGCGCCGGCGACCAGCCGGCAGTATTCCTGTAGCCGGTAATACAACAGAATTCCCCCTTTTGCGCGTTTGGTACATAATATGCTACCGGTTTTCTCTGTGTGCATCGGGGGAAGGGAGGGGGCTTTCTCGCCGACCTTGGTAGTTACCACTTAAGGGAGAATTTTCTCGCGGCGGTTATGTTGACAGGCGGGGAAAAATCCGCTATAATAACCCTTGTCCCCGAAACGTGCGGAAGTAGCTCAGTGGTAGAGCATCGCCTTGCCAAGGCGAGGGTCGCGAGTTCGAATCTCGTTTTCCGCTCCACGAGGAAAACCCCCGGATTTTACATCCGGGGGTTTTCGGCTATATCGCCCAGGTCTGCCGCGAATAACGCGTTTCCCCCTACCGTTTGCGGTTTAGGCGGTTTGAGGTCGTGGATGGGTTTTTTAGGAAGCGGCTAACCTTGATTTTTAGTTAATAATTATGTTATCATATAATTCATGGCATATTTGGCGGAAAAATTCGCTCCGCTGGTAATACTAAGCCTGAATCATAATTAAATAAGGAGGCCACACAATCTATGAAAGTTTCGGCAGAAAAGATCGACGCCCATAAAACGGTCCTGGAGCTAGAGGTACCGCAGCCCGAGGTGGCGAAGGCGGTTGATAAGGCTTACCATAAATTGGCCGCTAAGGTGAATATCCCCGGTTTCCGCAAGGGCAAGGTGCCCCGTAAGATTCTGGAGATGCGCCTGGGCAAGGCGGCGCTCATGGACGAGGCGTTCGAGATGCTGGCGACGCCCGCTTACATCAAGGCTCTGGATGAGCAGAAGATCGAGCCGGTGGCCCGCCCGGAGATCGAGGTGGTCACGTTCGAGGAAGATAAGCCGTTGGTGTTCAAGGCGACGGTTATCGCCAAGCCGGAGATCGAGCTCGGCGAATATAAGGGACTCAAGGTCGCTAAGCCGGCGGTGACGGTGAGCGAGGAGGACGTAAGCAAGCAGCTCGAGAACCTCCGCAACCGCCACGCGAAGATGGTGGTGATCGAGGATGCCGCCCTGGCGAAGGGCGATTTCGCGATCATCGATTTCGAGGGCTTCATCGACGGGGCGCCGTTCAAGGGCGGCGAAGGCAAGGGCTACCCGCTGGAGATCGGTTCCGGCAGCTTCATCCCCGGGTTCGAGGATCAGCTCATGGGCGCCAAGGCCGGCGAGGAGCGCGAGGTGAAGGTGGAGTTTCCGGCCGATTATTTCGCGTCCGAGCTTGCCGGCAAGACGGCCGAGTTCAAGGTTAAGGTCAACGATGTCAAGCGCAAGGAACTGCCCGCCATTGACGCCGAGTTCGTCAAGGAGGTCAGCGACTTTGATACCGTAGAGGAATTAAAGGCCGATATAGAGAATAAGTTAAAACAAGGCGCCGCCGATAAGGCGGACCGCGAATTCCGCACCAACGCCATCAAGGCGGCGGTGGACAACTGTACGGTCGATATCCCCGCGGTGATGATCGAGAGCGAGATCGACAATATGCTGCGGGAGATGGATATCAACTTGCAGAATCGCGGCATGAGCCTGGCGAAGTATCTCGAGGCGACCAAGACCGATATCGCCGCGCTGCGCGCCAATTACCGCGAGGCGGCGGTGGAGAGCGTGAAGACCGATCTGATGCTGGAGGCGATCGCCAAGGCGGAAGAGATCGAGGCCACGCCCGAGGACCTGGACCAGGAGGTGGCCGCGATGGCGGCCGGCTACCGGGCTCCGGTGGAGGAAGTGCGCAAGATTATTCTTTCCGAGGGCCGCCTGGAGGCCCTGGCCCGTTCGGTGGTCCGCAAGAAGGCGGCCCAGGTGGTTATCGACAGCGTGGCGGCGGAATAATAGCAAACGGTCCGACGGGATAATATTATAGATATTGAATGTATTGAAGATAAATATTGTAGGTTGAAAAATACCGGTATCGAGGTGTATAATTAATGAACTTCGTTCCCATAGTAGTCGAGCAGTCCAACCGCGGCGAGCGAGCTTACGATATCTACTCCCGTCTGCTCAAGGACAGGATCGTTTTTATCGGCGGCCCCATCGACGATGCGGTGGCCAACGTGATTATCGCTCAGCTGCTTTTCCTGGAATCCGAGGACCCGGACAAGGACATCCACCTTTATATCAACAGTCCCGGCGGCGTTGTCACCGCCGGCCTGGCGATCTACGACACGATGCAGCATGTCAAGCCCGATGTGTCGACGATCTGCATCGGCCAGGCGGCCAGCATGGGTTCGCTGCTGCTGGCGGCTGGGGCGAAGGGCAAGCGTTTCGCGCTGCCGTTCTCGCGCATCATGATCCACCAGCCTCATGGCGGCGCTCAGGGCCAGGCTACCGATATCGAGATTCACGCCCGGGAGATTCTGCGGATGAGGGAGATCGGCAACGAGATCCTCGTGCGCCATACCGGGCAGCCGCTGGAGAAGATCCAGCGCGATATGGAACGGGATTTCTTCATGTCGAGCGAGGAGGCCAAGGAGTACGGTATCATCGACGCCGTCATGATCCAGCGCCGCAAGGAAATTCCCAAGTAATGAGGTGAAAAGATGCTTAAGTTTGGAGATGACAGGGGACAGTTAAAGTGCTCGTTCTGCGGCAAGCTGCAGGAACAGGTCAAGAAACTCGTCGCCGGCCCCGGGGTATATATCTGCGACGAGTGTATCGAGCTGTGCAACGAGATCATAGAGGAAGAACTGAGCGAGGACGTCGAACTTGAGCTTCGCGATATCCCCAAGCCGAAGGATATCAAGGATATTCTCGACCAGTACGTCATCGGCCAGGACGAAGCCAAGAAGACGCTGGCGGTGGCTGTTTACAACCACTACAAGCGGATCAATCTCGGCACGAAGCTGGAAGATGTCGAGCTGCAGAAGTCGAATATCGTTATGCTCGGCCCGACGGGCAGCGGCAAGACGCTGTTGGCCCAGACGCTGGCCAAGATTCTGAATGTGCCGTTCGCGATCGCCGACGCCACTTCGCTGACCGAGGCGGGTTATGTGGGCGAGGATGTGGAGAATATCCTCCTCAAGCTCATCCAGGCCGCCGATTACGATGTGGAGAAGGCGGAGAAGGGGATCGTCTATATCGACGAGATCGACAAGATC
>JALHDI010000060.1:16966-17795 GCA_022839045.1 Sporomusaceae bacterium | reverse complement strand
ACGACGCTGTTGATGCTGGGGATGT
This sequence comes from Sporomusaceae bacterium, assembly GCA_022839045.1. The sequence goes on along the minus strand of JALHDI010000060.1, from coordinate 17,770 downwards.
GGCCGGTTTTGACGGCGCGGGTGTGGAGGGCTTCGACCGAGCTGGCGAATTTGTTGGGGTTGAGGCCGAGTTTGGCGAAGGCGTCGCGCCATACGGCGATGGCGGGGTGGCTTTTGACGCCGTCGGGGAAGTTGGCGCCGGCGGCGGCGAGGGAGGCGACGAGCTTGTCCGCCACGGCGGGCTGCCCACCCTGGGGGAAGCCTTTGGCGACGACGACGCCGAAGCAGGCGGTGGGGAAAAGGTCGAAGATTTCGGGGGCGACGATGAATTTCATGGTGTCAGCTCCTTTTGGAAAAAGAAAGAATTTTTACCCGCCTGGCGGCAGGCCGAGGTCGCTCAGAAGTCCCTAGATGCAAGGCGCACCGGAGGATGGCCCCGGATGGGCCTAGTCCCGGGCGCGCCATGGATGGCATAGCACCCGGGGGGAGCAACGCCGCAGATGGAGGCTTATCAGCGACCGTAACGCTCATGGTGGATGCGGGTGGGGTCGAATCGGTCCACCCTCCCCCCCTGTTCGGCCGGGTGGCCGACGGCGACGATGGCGAAGGGCACGATGTTTTCGGGAATGGCGAGGACGCGGCGGACGCCTTCGACCCGCTCGGGGACGGGGTGGACGCCGAGCCAGCAGGTGCCGAGCCCGAGGGCGGCGGCGGCGAGGAGGATGTTCTGGGTGGCGGCGGCGCAGTCCTGGACCCAGTAGTCGACCGGGTAGCGGCTGCGGGCGCGGTCGGCGCAGACGACGATGGCGACCGGGGCCTGCCTGAGCATCTGGGAGTAGGGATGGATGCGGATTATTTCTTCGCG
>JALHDI010000060.1:0-16938 GCA_022839045.1 Sporomusaceae bacterium | reverse complement strand
TCTTCGCGGATGGCTTGATCGGTGACGACGATGAATTCCCACGGCTGCTCGTTGCCGGCCGAGGGGGCGGCCATGGCGGCGACGAGCAGTTTTTCGACCGCGTCGGCGGCGACCGGCCGGTCGGTGTACCGCCGGATGCTGCGGCGGGTGAAGATGGTTTCCATATGATCAGCTCCTTGCTTTTTTGGTGCGCCGGGTCCAGGGCCGGAAGGCGTTTATCTTGCCGAGGAGGGCGCCGGCGTCGCCGTCGAAGGTGATGGCGCGGTCGTCGACGATGACTTTGGCGGGCGGCTTTTCGTCGGTGACGGCGTCGACGACGATGCCGTGCGCGGCCAGCCAGCGCTCGATGGCGGCGATGCCGCCGGGCTGGTAGCAGCGGGATGAGACGATGACGACCCGGTAGTATTTTCTCATATTCGCTATCGCTTCTTTTATCCCCTCCACGGGCGGGTCGGGGATGTTGTCGGCTCCCCGCCAGCCGCTGGCATAGCTGTGGACGACGCCGTCGAAATCGAGGATGACGGTGGGTTTGAAGGGCATGGCTTTCACCTCGCGAAACATTATTGCCCATTCCCGGCCCGGGCATGCGCCGGCGGCCGGCAACTGCGGCGGCGGTTTTTTCGCGCCGCGGGGCAAACTAGCTCCGGGAGGTGATTTTCTATGGTCAGCCGCAGCGAGGCGGACCGGCGGAGGAAGGCGGCCGCGCAGCCTGCCGCCGGCCTGGAGGAGGATGTGTACGCCAAGCAGGAAAGGCTGTTCACCGAGGGGACGTCGGAGATGCCGTCGTAGTTGCTGCCGTAATTTCCCAGCGTTTGGCGGAGGTTAGGCGGCGGCTTTCCGGCGCACAATAGTCTCGAGGGGGTTGGTAGGCCGGGAAGGCTGCGGGCCTGGACGCGGGGCGGCGCGCGCGTCCCGGAATATCAGCCCCTGCGGATGTGTTGCCCGACCGTGCAAGGGGGTGAGTTGTTTGGAGATGAAGTACGACCACGCCGAGCCCGATCCGTATCCGGACGCCAACCTGGCGAAGCGCCGGCGTCTGGAGATGCTCGATATCCGGCCGGCGGTGACGGTGTATAAACCGCCGGAGGAGTAGACGGGGGCCGCAGAAGCGGCCCCTTTTGTGGTTCACCCGACGGACGAGAGTATGGATGCTATCGCCAACCCAAGGTCGGCGATGGCGGCGAGGTCGGGCTCGGGTTTGGCGGCCTCGGCTTCGCTGAGCCTGGTCAGGAGGTCCAAGGAACGCAGGGCGATAATTTTCCTGGTCAGGTCGTAGTTGTTTAGCTGGTCGGCCAGCAGGCCGGCGGATTGCCGGTCTTTGCCCATGTGTGCCACCTCCGTTTTTTTCCCATTGTATGAGCGCCGGGGCGGGGCGGTGACGGCAGCGGACACGGCGCCGTGGCCGTGCGGGCCGCGGGGAAAGGATTTATGCTCAAAGGCGGGGATTTCTATTGACTTGTATCCTCCCATGTGATACATTTTTTGTAAGCCATATCAATTTTCTTTTCCTGTTGATGTCTGTGTGTAAACGCAGACCTTCTTTTTTTTACCCGGCGTCCCCGGGAATACTAAGCCGGGGGTGATGAAATGAGCGATCGTGATGGGAGCGGGTATGTCCGTTTTCCCGAACGGGTGAAGACGAGCGATTCTCTCGGCTCGGCGAAGGAAATGGTGGAGGCGGCGCGGCTGGCGGCGCGGGAGGAAAGACGGCTGGGCGACGCGCCGGCGGTGACGGCGTCGCAGGATGCGTTCGCGGCCGCGGAGGAAGAATAAGGGGACTTAAGTCGGGAGGAAATTTGCCTCCTGCCGCTTAATAGTAAAGTAACGGATAGCGGCAGGAGGTATTTTCATGTCCACAGGGATTGCTATATCGAAAAAAGGGAAGATCGCCCTGGCGGCCGGGCTGGTGGCCCTGCTCGCCATGGGCTTGTGGTGGAATTCGCTGCTGGCGAAGATGGCGTCCGGGGCGCAGGCCCAGCTGGTGGCCAAGGCGAACGAGCATGTCAACGGCAAGGTGACGGTCGGTAAGGTGGAGTTTTCGATTTTCGGGTCACTGATCGCCGAAGGGGTTACGGTGAGCGACCGCCAGAACGCGGTGGTGGGCAAGAGCGAGCGGATCGCGGTGCGGTTCGGTGTCGGCGATGTGCTGGCCGGGCGCGCCGATCTGTCGGCGGTGAAGAGCGTGACGCTGGAGAATGCGGTGATGACGCTGACGAGCGGCAAGGACGGCCGCTGGAACTGGGAGGATCTGATCAAGACCGACAAGGACCGGGAGATGGCTTTCCGCGGGACGGTGACCGTCACGCAGGGGACGCTGCTGGTGGGGTCGGCGGGCGGCGAGCGCAAGCTGGAGGCGGTGAACGGGAGCGTCGATTTCACGCGCTATCCGGCGATGGCTTTCGATCTGACGGCGAAGACGGGCAATACGCCGCTGGCGGCGAAGGGGTCGTGGGCCGGAAGCGGCGACGGCGAGGTGACGCTGAAGGCCGACCAGGCGGCGCTGGCCGATCTGCCGCTGGGGCTGCTGGGGGCCGGCGACCTGCAGTTGACGGGCGGTACGGCGAAGAATGTGTCGGTGACGGTGACGCAGAAGGCCGGCAAGCTGAGCCTGGCCGCCGAGGGGACGGTGGAGAAGCTGGCGGCGACGGTGGCCGGCTACGCGCTGAGCGAGGGCGCGGGCAAGGTGAGCATGACGGACGGCAAGGTGGCGCTGAAGGAGGCGGCGGTGCTGGTGAACGGCCAGAAGGTGACGGCCGGCGGCACCGTTACGCCGGCCGATGCCGGACTGGCGCTCGATCTCGATGTGGCGTCGGCGGCGTTCGATGCCGGGGCGCTCGGTACTACGCCGCTGAAGGGGCCGCTGGCGTTCCAGGCGAAGGTTTCGGGGACGACGGCCAATCCGGCGGCCAGCGGGACGTTCACGCTGCCGCAGGGGAGCTTCGGGGCGGTGACGTTCGCGAACGGCCGCGGCAGTTTCGCGTATGCCGGCGGGACGCTGACGCTGAGCGATACGCACGCAACCGCCTGGGACGGCGCTTTGAGCTTGCAGGGAGATATCGTGCCGGCGACGCAGCAGTATAATATGACGGCGAGCGGCCGGGGGGTGGACGCCGCGCTGCTTTCGGAGAAGGATATCAGGGGCCGGACAGATTTCGACGCGCGCTTAAACGGCAAGGGAGCCAGCGGCGGTCATGCGGAGGGCAGCTTCCAGATGGGCGAGGGGTCGTTTTCGGGTATCCCCTTCCTGTCGATGACCGGCGATTTCGTGAAGCAGGGCGAGCAGATGAGCTTCCATAACATAGTGGTGAATACGGTGGGCGGCTCGTTTTCGGCCGAAGGCCTGGTGGAGGGGGCGGTGGTGAGGCTGCGCCGCACCACCGGCACTACGGTTTCTTCGCCCCGCGAGGCGCTGGAGAAGGCGATCACGGACAAGGTGGGAGAGAATCTGAGGCGGCTGCTGCCGGGAAGGTAATGGGAAAGGCCCGCGATTTTCGCGGGCCTTTTTATGTTTGTATGAGGTTATGCGGCCGATTGTATCGGCAGCCCGAGGCTGCCTAGAAAGCCCCAGATGCAAGGCGCACCGGAGGCTGACACCGGAAGCGTACACGAACGTACGCTGAGGATGGCAGCCGAGGAGCAACCAAGCAGATGGGGTTTTTAGGCAGCCGCAGGAAATCAATACCAGGCGATGGCGGCGAGGCCGAGGTACTCCTTGAGGGCTATTACGAGCTGGCCGGCGGCCAGGGGGGTGGGCCAGAGGTCGGTGTAGTGGAACCGGCGGCCGAGGTTTTCCTGGTAGTCGGTGGGAAACGGGAGAACGGCGACGCCGGCTTTCTGGAACTGGCGGACGGAGCGCTCCATGTGGAAGGCCGAGGTGACGAGGATGGGCCGCGTGAAGCCGCGCTCCGCCAGGATGGCGGCGGTGTAGCGGGCGTTGTCGCCGGTGTTGAGGCTGGCTGTTTCGGTGATGATTTTGTCGTCGGGAACGCCGAGGTTGAGGAGGACAGAGCGGGCGATTGCGGCTTCGACGCCGCCGGTGGCGTATACCTGGCCGCCGGAGTAGATGATGGGGACGCCGAGCTTGTGGTAGAGCTGGAGGCCGGTGAGGAGGCGGTTGGCGGCCGAGCCGGAGAGGTGGCCGCGGCCGCCGAGGTTGGGGGTGTCGAGGGTGGCGCCGCCGCCGAGAACGACGATGACGTCGCCGCCAACCCGGTCCGGCGGGGTGTGGCGCGTTTCGAGGGAATGGACGAGGGGACCGCTGACGAGGCCGATGCTGGCGAGGTAGAGGACGGCGGCGGCGAGGAGGGCGGTGCGGGCGAGGGCGCGGCTGCGGCGCCGCCACCAGGCGAAGAGGAGCAGGACGAGGATGAAGAGGCCGGGCGGGAACAGGAAGACGGTATAGAGGAATTTGACGAGGTACATGGCTGTCATTCCTTTACGGCGCAGGCTATTATAAAGGCCGGGATGATGAAAAACGGCCCCGCCACGGATGGCGGGGCGGTCGGGACGCAGCGTTAGTCGCCGGTGATTTCGGAGAAGCCGATGACGGTGACGAGGTCGTCTTCGGTGATGGTCTTCTGGTAGATCTGCTCGAAGAGGGCGATGAGCTCCCCGACGCTTTTGATGTCGGGGTTCTGGTGGGCGAGGTCGTCTTTGGTGAGTTCGGCGATTTTTTTGACTTTGACGCGGTCGAGGAAGGCGGTGTAGAGTTTGCGTTTCGGGGCGTATTTCTTGCCGACGGTGATCCAGACGATGGAATTTTCGAGGTATATATTGCTGATGTCGTCGAGGCGGACGGTGTAGTTCTTTTTGCGTTCGATGAGGAGCTTTTCGTGGAGTTCGGACTGGAAGTTGAGCGCCAGCATTGGTTTATCCCCTCTCCGTTCGGCGTCGTGGCCGTTTTGTTAACATTATACACTATTTGCCCCGCCGGTAGAAGGGGCAACCGCTTCATTCCTCGCGGCCGTATTTGTTCCGCACCCAGGCGTCCAGCCTGCGGACGTCTTTTTTGCCGGCAGTTGCACCGTAGATGATGAGGGCGACGATGACGGCGGTGAAAAGGTCGATTTCCCTTGTGCCGATGTAGTTGATTGTCCCCATGCTTACCTGGGGGATGACGCCGGTGAGGACGGTGAGGACGACGCCGGCCCGGAACCACGCGGTGGACCGCAGGCGATAGCGGGCGTAGAGCATGAGGAAGGTGGACGCCCAGGCGAGGGCCTCCAGGACGGCGAGAATGAGCCAGCGGTGTTCGAGGAAGAGGGCCATAGGGTCAGCTCCTGCCGGGACGCGGGAGCGCCGTCCCGCGTTTTCTTGTTATTATTATAACCTGCCGGCAGCTCGCGTGAAAAGGCTGCGCCGCGTCAGCCGCGGAATTCGACGGCTTCGCCGTCGGGGCCGGTGAAGACGACGCGCCGCCAGCCTTCTTCGCCCGGTTTGCGCGGCGTGGTGGGGTGAGGCGCGGTCCGGACAGAGGCGCCGGCGGCGTTGAGGCGGGCGACGTCGGCGTCAAAGTCGTCGCTGGCGAGGCAGAAATGGTAGACCGCGCCGCAGCTTCCGTGCGGCATGTGGACGAGTTCGAGGACGGTGCCGCCGAGTTCGAGGTAGACGATTTTCTCGATTTCCGGCGCGGGGACGTCGTGTTCGAAGTATTGCCTGAAGCCCAACCGCTCGTAGAAGCGGATCGATTTTTCCCGGTCTTTGACGGTGAAGGCGATGTGGTCGATTTTTGTGAACATGGCTGTGCCACCCCCTGGTGTAGTTGTGTCCGCATCCGACGGTTTTATCCCGGTACGGCCGGGGGGGCCGGAGCAGACAGCAAAGGCCATCCCGCCCCGAAGGCGGGATGGCCTGCGACCGCCAGGGGCAGCCTGTCTAGGAAACGACGCGGGCTGACGCGGGCGAATTCTTGCAGTATTTTCCCAAGAAACCGGGTACCGCGTAGCCGAGAACGACCGCGAGGGCAAGCAGCGCGGCGGTGTAGGCCCATACCGCTCCGCTACCCTCGAGGGTGTTCAGGAGCGTCCCCTGCGCCGGCAGTTCCTGTCCGGCGATCACGAAGTTGTAACGCAGGGCCATGACGCCGACGAGGCTCAGAAGGCCGGCAACGCCGAGCGCGGCGCTCGACCGGCGGGCGAAGACCACGATCGCCAGGGGGACGAACGTACCCAGGACGATCTGCACGCCGAGGAAGGAGAACTGCCGGGCCCCGGTTACGAGGTATTTCGCGACCTCCGTGCCGGACGAGCCGATCAGGCCCAGGATGATTAGGTGGGCGGCGATGAGCACTATTTCCAGGGCAACAAACAGCACCTTCAAGGAGTGGAGGGCATTGTCGACGGCCGTTTTCGGGATGAGCGCGCCCAGTGGCGCCACCTGGCATACGCTGAGCAGGCTGAGCGCCGCGACGACGCCCGATACCAGGAAGAGTACCGGTACGAGGGCCGAATTCCACAGCGGGTGCCCCGGGGCGACCGCGAGCAGTACGCCCGTGTACAATCCAAGCGCGACGGCGGCGACGATCCCCGCCCAACCCCATGCTTTCTGGCGCGAGTCGTCGCGCCACACGAACCAAGCGTAGGCGGCGGCGACGATACTGTAGGCCATCAGGATGAACGAGCCCCAGCTCATTACCGAGAGCGGGTTGAAGTTGACGAACAGATACAGGGCCCTGAGAGGCTGACCAAGGTCGACCAGCAGGCCGAGCCCGCCCGGGATGATCGCGGCCAGAGCCAGGGCGCTGAGGGGCTTCGCCAGCGGCCGCAGCTGCTCCCAGCCAAATACGGTGCCGAGCGAGGAGATCAGGAACAGCCCGGCGCTCAGGCCCGCCAGGAAAAAGTAAAGTACGATCAGCGGGCCGAAAGCGATGCTGTGCTGAATCTCGTATACAACAGTCATGTCCACGCGATTACCTCCTCTCCGTTAACAAGGTCGAATTCGCGTTGGCCAAGGCTTCTTCGAGGCCGATGTAGTATACCGACGGGCGTGTGCCCAAATCCGGCCGCAGCGTCTGCGCGTTGTTTTCCCGCACAAGGCGGCTGACTTCGCTGTCGGGGTCGCTAAAGTCGCCGAAAAAGCGGGCGTGGGAGACGCAGGTGCTCACGCAGGCGGGCAGCAGTCCGGCTTTGACCCTGTCCAGGCATAGGTCGCATTTTTCCGCGACGCCTTTCGCGGGATGAAGATAGCGCGCGCTGTACGGACAACTGGCGATGCAATACCGGCAGCCGATGCATTTCCGGGCGTCGATCCTGATTACGCCGCCTCCGTCCCGGTCCCGAAAAGTGGCGTGCACCGGGCAGACGGTCATGCACGGGGCGTCCTGGCATTGATTGCACAGCCGCGGGAGCTTTACCCTGGCGACGTTGGGGTACGTGCCTTTGTCCGCTTCCAAGACCCAGGAGCGATAACAGTTGTCCGGGATGCTGTTCTCCATCTTGCAGGTTACGGTGCAGGCATGACAGCCGATGCAGCGGCGCAGGTCTATAACCATTCCGTAGCGGCTATTGTTGGCCACAGCTACAACCCTCCTTCAAGCCATCCTCTAGTTCCTCGAGATCGACTTTTACCCAGGCGGCCGCGTAGGCGGCCGCGGCGGCGTAAAAGTTCGCCTGCCGTTCGGCGAGCGCCGCGGAAAGCTGCGGCAGCCAGCACGCCAGATGATGCGCCAGGAAGTCCTTCTGCCATACCGCCCATTTGCGAGCCGCCGGTTCTTCCCCCCGTCCGCGGGCGGCTTCTTCCTGCAAGGCCAGGAAGGCCATAAACGCCAGTTCGAGGCCGATGTGGTCGGGCATGGCGATTTCTTTTAACGGCGCGAAAGTGTCGAGCGCCGATGGCTCGAACCCGACCGCCTCATAGAGGGACGCCACTGCGTGCGCGGCAGGGCCGGACAAGGGACCGAACCGCTTGTTCGCGGCGTAGTCCAGCAGCGCGGATTCGAAAGGCGGCGTGTAGGCGGCGGACATGGGGACAAAGAAGCAGTCGAAATATTGCTGCCTGACCTCGTCAGCGAGAGCCTCGCGGTCGTTCAACGGGTAGCCGGCCTCAAGCCGCAGCACTTGCAGTTGTTTCGGCAGCGTCCGCGGATCGGGCTCCTGCAGAAAAACGGCGGCGAGAAAACTGTAGATTTCGGCGCGGGAGATTTCTCCTTCTGCTGCATTCATGATTGTCCCACCTATGCTTTCTCGATCCGGAAGGCGCCGCCGTTGCGGCCGGCGGTTCCCGTGGACATCTCGCTGTATCCGAACACGGCCTTAACCTTCGGGTCGGTTAGGCTTATGGCGCTGAGGTTGACGCCCGTCCCCCGCGAGGGATCGCCGCTTACCGTTTTGTCGCCCACCTGGTAGGCCCGCGCGCCGTATTCCCAGTGGCCGTAGCCGAAGGCAACGGCTACCGTACCGCGGGCTATGCCCGGGCGCACCTTGAGCTGCCCGACGGCTTCGCCGCCGGTCGCGGCGATGAGTTTGACCTTTTGGCCGTCTTTGAGACCCAGGCTGGCGGCATCCTCGGGATTGATCTCGATGGCGTTCGTTTTGCTGAGGTTGCGCAGCGATGTGTTGACAAGCATGGAAACGCTGCGGAACTTGGCTTTGTACGAGACAGCCTTGAAGGGCCATTTATCGGACGGGAACGCCTGCTCGACCGGCGTATCGTCGGCAAGCGCTTCGGGGGTATAGCCGATGACGCCGGAGTAAGGGTTGCCGGTGAACGAATTCCTGGCCATGGCCATCCGTTCGACGTAGATGTTGATGCAACCGGTGTACGGGTAGTTGTGGTTGTCCTGCTTGAAGCCTTCGCCATATGCTTCGAAGCGTCCGCCGCGCGAGATGAGGTAGGCGACCTTCGGCCATTCTTCCGCCGTCACGCTGTTTTTCCAGGCCGCCGCGATCTCGTCGAGGGCCTGTATCCCGGCTTCGCGCGCCGAGAGGTCGGGCACGGCGGGGCCGTCGAAGGCGGCGTTGGCGACCGCTTTCAGGAAATAGTCGGCCGGCTGGTTGAGGGGATAAAGCTTCTTGTCGGCGCCCGGGATGGCGTTGTCGCCGAATCCCGGCAGCCCCAGCATCTTGGCGACGTCGATGACGTAGTTCTCGAAACAGGCGAACCGCCCGTCGTCCAGTTTGGCCGTCATCGGCTGAACGACCGGCCAGCGCAGGGTGTTGACTTTGCCGGCGCAATTGCCTTCGGTGTTGGCCATGCCCCAGCTTTCGTACGGGGTGGTGTCCGGCACGATATAGTCCGCCAGAGCGGTGGTTTCGCCCATGAAGGCGTCTATGCCGATGATCAGCGGCACCCGTTCGACTTTCTTGAGCTCTTCCTGGACGGCCTTGCCGCCGGCCGCCGCCGTGGTCATCAGGGGGTTGGCCATCCAGACCATGAGAATTTTCGCCTGATAAGGATAGCTGTTTACGGCCGAAAAGACGAACTGGTTATCCGCCGCCCCGCCGAAGCTGTACCAGGGCAACCGGGAGGGGTAGGGGTTCTCCCCTCTTGCCTTTTTGGTTTTGTACTCGGTGGTTTTTTCGTAAGCGAACCCTGTCCGCCCGATGCTGACGCCCTTCGGTTGCGGCCGGTTGGCGATGGCTGCCAGGTTGTACCGGGGGCCGGGCCCGAAGTTTTTGTAGGAATTGCGGCGCGTAAGCATGCCGCCTTTTTTGTTGTAGCTCCCCGTCAACGCAGGCAGCAGATATAGGGCGAACGAGGCGTCGAAGCCGTTGGCCGCGGCGGTGTTGCCCATGCCGTCGACGCCTACTTTCGTGCCGTGGGCGGCGAGTTCGGCGGCGATCTCGGCGATGGTGGCTTCAGGCACGCCGCAGATTTTGCTGTATTCTTTGCTTTCTCTGGCGAAGACGCTCTCTTTGAGCAGGACGAAGGCGGTTTTGACTTTGACCTGCCGGCCGGCGGCGTCGGTCAGGGTGCCGCTGTAGAGGAGATCGCCGGCGCTGGCTGCGCTGTGGAGCGCGGGCTGGCCGCCGGCCTGGTCGATGACGACGAAGTGCTCGGGTTTCGGCGTGGGCGGCTGCGCGGCCTGCACGGCAGGCACGGGCAGCCCCAGGTCTTCCGCCCGCAGCAGGCGTCGGTAGTTGGGGTGCGACGGTTCGTCGACGACCAGATGGGCGGCGTTCGTCCAGCTGTTGAAGCCTTTCGCCCTGGCGGCCGCCAGGTTCGGCGAGGCAAGGTATTCGGTGTTCACGCGGTTGTGCTCGATCATCCACCGCATGACAGCCATGGCGAAGGCGGTGTCGGTCGTCGGCCTGATAGGGACCCAGCGGGTCTGATGGCCGACCGGCGTCACCGCCCCGCCGGCAAGGACGGGGTCGACCACGTCGAACTTGAGTTTCCCGGCGGCGGCGCCGATGGCCGCCTGCCGGCCGATGGCCTGCATGGGTTTGCCGCTGTGCCCCGGGTAGGCCCCGAGGTAGAGGATGTATTCGGAATTGACTATATCCGGCTTCAGTATGTTGCCGCCACTTATCACCAGCGACGCTGGTGTCTTGGCGCCGCCTCAGGTAAAGCCGTGGCCGGCGTTATTCAGCGTTCCGTAGGCCGCCGTGAAGCGGCTGGCGAATATCGTCCGGCCATCTCCTCTCCCGCCGATGAAGACAAGTTGGTTGGCCTTGTGGCCCAGTTCGGGTTGATTGGGGTCGATAGGCGTCACGATGTCGCGCACCTGGCGGAGGCCTTCGATGGTGGCCGTTTCGCCGGCTTCTTTGAAGAGCTGCCCGCCCTCCACGGTTTCCTTGAGGGCCTGCGCCCAGGTGATGGGCTTCCATTTGCCTTCGCCGCGCTTGCCCGCCCGCTTGAGCGGCACGAGGATGCGGTAGGGGTCGTAGTGGGCCTGCAGGGTCGCGTTCCCGCGGGCGCAAAGCGTGGCCCGGTATTTGTGCCCCATGCCTTTATAGGCGCTGAATGCCAGGTAGCCTTGCTCCAGGGGAGCATCATACGGGAGATGGGGCTCCGCGGTCAGGGGGCTGTAGGGGTTGCCGGCGACTCTCATTATCTGGCCGGTTTTTTTGTCGATCTTGACCCGGTTGCTGCACGAGCTGTAACAGCCAAGACAGGCGCTGTGCCTCATGACGATGTCGGGGTTGATTTTGACCGCCCCGGTTGCGAGGTCGACCGTGGCTTCGAGCTCCTGGCCGCCGCCGGAGCTTTTGGGAAACCCGGGAGGCTCATCGGCGTACGAGAGCCTGCTGAGACCGATGCCGCTTGCTGCGCCTGCAAAGACGAGGCCGGACACTTTCAAAAAATCGCGACGTCTCAACGATATTCTCCTTTCTGGAATTGTATTAATGTACTAATACAATTCTACAAGCGGTCCGTATCTCCTGCGGCCGGTCGAAATCTTTTTGGGCGATGCGCTTTTTGCACAAAAAATAGCCCATATAAATCGTCGCCGAAATTATATGGGCTATTTTTTCGTTTCCCTTATTCGTTTGCCGTCGCCGATTTCCCGGCCGGCCGGTCGGTCAGGGCTTTGGTGACCGCGGCCAGCGGGCCAACGTTCAAGGCTTCGGCCAGGCCGCTCGGCGTAACCACCAGGCCGCCCTTCTCTTTAAGGCCTTCGTAGAGGATATTCATAGCCCGCAACTGCAGGGCGACGGGGTTATTTTCGTATACTTTGGCCGCGGTGGCAAAGTTGTGGGCGATTTCGTTTTCCGCCGTGCCGAGGATTATGCGCGCCCGCCGCTCGCGCTCGGCCTGGGCTTCCCGGCTCATCGCGTCCTGCAGGTCCAACGGGATGACGACATCGCGGATTTCTACGGACTGCACTGAGATGCCCCACGGCACGGTGCGTTTGTCGATGAGGTCCTGCAGCACTTTGTCCAGTACGTCCCTGCCGGAAAGGATGTCCGACAGCATCGAATGGCCGACTACCTCGCGCAGGGCGGTCTGCGCGGTCCAGGCTACGGCTTGCCGGTAGTTCTCGACTTCGAGCGCCGCCTTTTCCGGGTCCCACACTATCCAGAAGAGGATGGCGTCGACGTTGACGGGCACCGTATCCTTGGTGAGCGTCTGTTCGGCGATGAAGGGGGTAGCGACAACGCGTTGGTCGATCCAGTAGGCGACGGTGTCGACGAACGGGATCGTCCAGAATTGTCCCGGGCCCTTGAGTCCCCTGTATTTGCCCAATCGCAGGACGACGGCTTTTTCCCACTCGGCGGCGACTTTGAGAGACATGCCGGCCAGGGCGGCTACCGCCACCACGACCGCGAACAGCAACAGGTTATCGGTAAGGTAAAAGAGCATTAAGCCCACGCCCACCAGGAACAGAAACAGCATCAGCGGGAAAAGACTGGGTTCGCGGGCAGGCCCGAGCGACACGCTCGGCGCCAGCGGGTTGGCGGTGGTTGTAGTTTTGTCCATTTCACACCTCTTCGTAGTCAGAGTGGCGGTTCACCCGTTTCGTCGTTTCCAGCACCGCTGCGACATCCTCGACGGTAAAACCCAGCTCGCCGGCTTTCCTCAGCAGTTCCCCGACCATCTGCTCCAGGGAGGCCAGCTTCCGACGGTCGATTTCCCTGGATAAGGTGACGAATGTGCCCCGTCCTTGCTGGCTGGCGATGACGCCTTCCCGCTCAAGCTCAATATAAGCCCGGCTGACCGTGTTGGCGTTTATCTTGAGTTGAACGGCCATTTGCCTAACGGTAGGCAGTTGCGCCCCTTGGCAGAAGGCCCCGGTGCGGATGGCCGTATTGATGGCTTCCTTCAGTTGAATATAGATCGGCACGCCGCTGGTGTAATCCAGGGTGATCTGCAACAACCCGCCCACCTCCTTGACCGCGAACCGCAAGCTGAGTTTTCTTCCTACAGCTTCCGGGCCGAACGGCAGGTCGAAAAAAAATGGAAATGCCCTTATATTAAAGTTAGCACACATCGAACGATAAAAGCAAACAGGATTGATGAGATTTAATTAGCGGGCCGCCGACCGGAAAAAGATAGAGGGTAGCCGGAAACGAAGGGAAGGATGCATTGGGCATGACGATGGGAAAGATTATCGCCAGGGCGGCCGGCAAGGAGGCGGTGCGGCCGGGGGAGTTCGTGTGGGCGGATGTGATACGGCGATGATGGATGTGTTGTCGGCCGACGGACTGATCGGGTTTCTGGAGAAGAAGTACGGGGTAAGCTAACAAAAAGACCTGGCAAATGCCAGGTCTTTTTCGCGTTGTGTTGCAGCAAGCCGGAGGCCGCGCAGAAGTCCTCATCTGCGGCCGGGAGTTCAGATAGTCGCGCCGCCGTCGATGGTCAGCACGCCCCCATTGAAGAAGGCGGCTTCGTCGCAGCAGGCGAAAAGGATGGCTTCGGCGATTTCCTCCGGCCGGGCGAGGCGCCCCATGGGCTGCCGGGCGATGAAGGCGGCTTTGGCGGCCTGGTAGTCGGGGGCGGACCGCATGCGCACTTCCATCGAGGGGGAGTCGGTGGTGCCGGGGCAGACGATGTTGACGCGGATGTTGTCTTTGATGTAGTCGGCGGCCATGGCCTTGGAGAGGGCGACGACGGCGCCCTTGGAGGCGGCGTAGACGCTGCGCTCGGGGAAGCCTCTGAAGGCGGCGACCGAGGAGACGTTGACGATGACGCCGCGGCCGCGTTTTCTCATTTCCGGGACGGCGTATTTGCAGGTGAGGAAGACGCCTTTGACGTTGACGTCCATGGTGCGGTCGAAGTCTGCCTCGCTCAGGTTGTCGACGCGGCCGCCGATGACGATGCCGGCGACGTTGACGAGGATGTCGAGCTTGCCGAAGGCGCGGACGGTTTCGGCGACCATTTTTGCGGCGTCGGCGGCGTTGGAGACGTCGCCCTGGACGAACAGGCCGTCGCCGCCGGCTTTTTGGACGAGGACGAGGGTTTCGGCGCCGCGGGGCGAGACGCTGTTGACGACGACTTGGGCGCCTTCGCGGGCGAAGAGTTCGGCGGCGGAGCGGCCGATGCCGGCGCCGGCGCCGGTGACGAGGACTACTTTACCGGTGAATCGCATTTGTATCCCCCTGTTCAGTGTGTTTGCCTGCTTGTGCAGTTATAGTTGCTTGCCGAAGATGAGGTCGGGAACGAAGAGCACTACTTCGGGGAAGAAGACGCAGGCGACGGCGACGGTGACGCAGGCCAGGAAGAGCGGCCAGGCTTCTTTGAAGAGGTCGGAGATCGGGCATTCGAAGATGGTGCAGACGATATAGGTGACCACGCCGACAGGCGGGGTGAGCAGGCCGAAGGTAAGGGTGAGGACCATGATGATGCCGAAGTGGACGAGGTCGATGCCGACTTCTTTGACTACGGGGATGAGGATGGAGGTGAGCAGCAGGATGAGGACGGTGGAGTCCATGAACATGCCGGCGACGATGAGGAAGGCGATGATGATGAGCATTATCACCCAGGGAACGTCGGAGATGCCGAGCATGAATTCCGCCAAGGCCTGGGGGACCTGCTCCCAGGTGAGGCCGTAGCTGAAGATGGCCGACAGGCAGATGAGGAGCATGACCATGCCGATGTCGGTGACGGTGTCTTCGAGGGTTTTGAGGAATTTTTCCCAGGTAAGTTCGCGATAGACTACGAGGCCGATGATGATGGCGTAGGCGACGGCGAAGGCGCCGGCTTCGGAGGGGGTGAAGATGCCGAACCGGAGGCCGGCGATGAGCAGGATGGGAAAGAGGAAGGCCCAGACGCAGTCGAGGAAGGTGGCGAAGCCTTCTGTGAAGGAGACGGGCGCGGGCCGCTCGGGCTGGTAGCCTTTGCGCCCGGCGGTCCAGGAGATGGTGAGCATCATGCCGATGGTCATGAGGAGACCGGGCACCAGGCCGGCGGCGAAGAGACGGCCGATGGAGACCTCGCCGATGCTGCCGTAGAGGATGAGGCCGATGCCGGGGGGGATCATGGTGACGATGAGCGAGCTGAAGCCGATGACGCCGGCGGCGAAGCCGCGCGAGTAGCCCCGTTCGAGCATGCCGGGGCCGAGGACGCGGGCCTGCATGGTGGCGTCGGCGATGGCCGAGCCGGTGATGCCGCCCATCATGGCGGCGAGGACGGTGTTGACCTGGGCGAGGCCGGCGCGCAGGTGGCCGGCGAGCACGGACGAGAGCCGCATCAGCCGGTGGGTGATGCCCGATTCGTTTAAGAGGTTGCCGGCGAACATGAAGAGCGGGATGGTGAGCAGTACGAAGCTCTGGGTCTGGGTGAGGGCGAGCTGCACCGGGATGCTGGACGGCAGGGTGGGCTGCGAGAAGAAGAATACCGTGCCGGCGATGCCGATGGCGAAGCAGACGGGCATGCCCATGAGCATCAGGATGAAAAAGGTGAGGAATACTTCGGTCATTTGTCAATCCTCCTGTGGGCGGCGCGGTTTCCCCGGCCTCAGAGAAGTTCTTTGCCGCGGCCGGTGCTCGGGGTGGGTTCGAAGCCGGCATTGAGTTGCCGCTTGACCTTGAGAATCGCGGTTATCAGCATGAGCAGCGCGCCGATGGGCACGCTGATGGTGACCCAGGTGTAGCTGAAGCCGGGGATACCCTGGAAGGTTCTCAGCCTGGTGTCGTAGGAGAGCTGCACGCCGTAGACGATCAGGAAGCCGAGGAAGGCGACGATGATGCCCCAGTTTATGAGTTTGAGCCAGTGCCGCACTTTCTTGGGCAGTTTGCCGCTGATTACTTCGATGGCGAACAGTTTGTCGTGGCGCATGGCGGCATCGCTGCCGAGGAAGACGCACCAGGCGAACAGGAAGGTGGCGGCGTCGACCGCCCATTTGACCGGCATGCCGATGGTTCTGGCGACCGCCGAGAAGAGGACCAGGGCGGACAGGAGCGCCAGGCAGGCCATGGCATTGGTGCGCAGGTGAGCGACGCGACGGGGCGCCAGGGGGCTTTCAGGGGGTAATTCTTCGGCTTCCACGATGGCGCCGTAGGCTCTTTGGGGGCCGAAGCGCAGTCCGGCCGCCAGCACGGGCTGCATGGCCAGCTTGGCGGCTGCGGCCATTTGTGGGTTGTTGGCCACGTGCGCCAGGCGGGCCAGGGCGAATGCAATTTCCGCCTGCGCGTCCAGGGCTTCGGCGTCCTGGGCGGTGCTGCTCACCCATTCTGGGAAAGGCACTTGCATGACGCCAGTTCGCGGATGCAATGCAGCGGCGATTTTAGCGCCGGCGCTGGCGGCGGCTTCCAGGCAATCCGCTGCGGTCATCGTCTTGGCGATGGGATGCCCCCGGAACAGTCGCACGACGCTTTTGCCATCGCAATAGTAACTGTCGGTTTCGAAAAGGCAGACTCGGTGGCCTGAATCAATGCCGCTGATCTGCTGCCAGGCTTTCAAGGCATTCCAATTGAAGGTTTCGGAAATCAAGTTGCCGACCTGCTGTTTGTCCAAATGGCGGGTCGGCTCCAGCAGGCAGCGGCCGGTCAGCTGCTCTGGGGTGAAGGCAAAACCAAGCTGAGGGACAAAGGCCAGGCCGACGAGGCTGGTCAGGGCAAGCCGGGAATGCTCCACGGAAAAATTTGCGATTGGCAGGGCTGCTTGGACGATGTCAAGCCGCAGCCATTTCCAGGCCAGTGGATTCTGCTGGCGGGCGGTCAGGGCTGCCGGAACGGGCCGCTTTTCCTTGATGGCTGTTTCAATCATGCCTTTGGCCTGGGCAGCGGTCTTTTCGCCGTACAGTGGCTCATTGGCCAGCATGATGTCGACGAGGCTTTCCCAGGCAGCGCGGAAGGAGAAGCCGGCGCCGAAGTAGGTACGGGCCGGCCATTCCTCGCCGCCGATGCTCAGGAAGAGCACGCGCGGCGTTTGGTCGACAGGGGCAAGCTGACCCAGCGTGGCAGCCGAGGCCTTGGCCGCCAGAAGGCGATGGGCTTCAAGGCAGAAGTCCTGTTTTTTGGACACGGGGACAACGCTGGGCGTGGTGACGTGGTCAAACCATGGCTCATCCGGAAGGCCGGCATCTTGTGCTGGCAAGGACAGGCAGAGCAGAATAAG
>JALHDI010000193.1 GCA_022839045.1 Sporomusaceae bacterium | reverse complement strand
CGTGCGCATGGTCAGCGACCGCGAGATGCTGGTCAAGAAGCTGACCATCCTGCCGATCGAGGTGGTTGTCCGCAACATCGCCGCCGGCAGCCTGGCCAAGCGCATCGGCTGGGAGGAGGGGCGCAAGCTGCCGCAGCCGGTCGTCGAGTTGTATTATAAGAATGATGACCTGGGCGACCCGCTTATCAACGAGTACCACGCCCGGGCGATGGGCCTGGCCGACGATGCACAGCTCACGGCCATCCAGGAGTTTGGCCTGAAGATCAACGCCATCATGGGCGAGTATCTCAAGGACAAGAAGCTCGAGCTGATCGATTTCAAGCTGGAGTTCGGCCTTCACAACGGCCAACTGCTCCTCGGCGACGAGATTTCCCCCGACACCTGCCGCTTCTGGGACAGCGAGACCGGCCAGAAGCTGGACAAGGACCGTTTCCGCCGCGATCTCGGCGATGTCGAGGACGCTTACAAAGAGGTGCTGTTCCGCCTGACGGGCGAAAAGTTTTAAGGAGACTGACGGCGTGAACTGTGAACTTTTGAGCGACAAACCGCGCGAGGAGTGCGGCGTATTCGGCATTTATTCCCGCCACGACGATGTGGCCCTGAACACTTACTGGGGACTGTACGCCCTCCAGCACCGCGGCCAGGAGAGCGCCGGCATCACGCTGACCGACGGCTGCGAGATGGATATCCAGCGCGGCATGGGCCTGGTCGGCGAGGTGTTCCGCAAGGGGCTGCCGGAGATGGCGGGGGCGTATATCGCCATCGGCCATGTACGCTATTCGACCACCGGCTCCAGCCTGCTGATCAATACCCAGCCGTTGATGGTGACGTATTCGGGCGGGCATATCAGCCTCGCCCACAACGGCAACCTCACCAACGCCCGCGAGCTCAGGGTCGACCTCGAGCAGAAGGGCAGCGTGTTCCAGACGTCGATCGACAGCGAGGTGATCGTCAACCTGATCGCCCGCTCGGGCAAGAGCACGATCGAGGACCGGGTGCTGGAGAGCGTGGCCCGGATTGAGGGCGCCTATTGCCTGGTGATCATGACCGACGATAAGCTCATCGGCGTCCGCGACCCCCACGGCTTCCGGCCGCTTTGCATCGGCAAGCTTAACGGCGGCTGGGTGCTGGCGTCCGAGTCGTGCGCGCTCGATTCGGTGGGGGCGGAGATGATCCGCGACCTGGCGCCGGGCGAGATGGTGGTCATCAATGACGACGGGCCCCGCTATTACAGCTTCGCCAAGGGAGACCGGCGGGCGCTGTGTATTTTCGAGTATATCTATTTCGCGCGCCCCGACAGCGTTATCGACGGCCAGAGCGTGTACGCCGCCCGCTTCGCCATGGGCCGCCAGTTGGCCCGCGAGAGCGGCTTCACGGCCGACCTCGTCATTTCGGTGCCCGACTCGGGGACGACGGCGGCCCTCGGCTTCAGCTACGAATCGGGGGTGCCGTTCGCCGAGGGGCTGATCAAGAACCGCTACATCGGCCGCACTTTTATCCAGCCCGAGCAGCAGAAGCGGGACACGGGAGTGCGGATCAAGCTCAACGCCAACCGGGCGGTGGTGGAAGGCAAGTCGGTCATTATGGTGGACGACTCGATCGTCCGCGGCACGACCAGCGGCAAGATCGTCAAGATGCTGAAGGAGGCGGGCGCAAAGTCGGTGAAGATGTGCGTGAGTTCGCCGCCGATCGGGTATCCATGCTATTACGGCATCGATACGTCGGCTCGCAAGGAGCTGATCGCCGCCAGCAAGCAGGTGGAGGAGATCAGGGACTTCATCGGCGCCGACGCGCTTTATTATCTCTCGCTGGAGGGATTGTACGGGTCGGTGGCCAACATTAACTACGACCGGATGTGTTACGCCTGTTTCAACTGCGATTATCCCTGCAGCATACCCGGCGGGGACGACGCGGTGAGCAGCAAATTCGTATTTGAAGCGGCGGCAAGCCGCAAGAAACGCGGGGGAGAGGGATGAACGAGGGATTGACTTACCGCCAGGCCGGGGTGGATATCGACGCCGGCAACCGGGCGGTGGACCTGATGAAGAAGCACGTGCGGGCGACTTACCGCCCCGAGGTGCTGGGCGATATCGGCGGCTTCGGTGGCCTGTTCGCCCTGAACGCGGGCAAGTACCGGGAGCCTGTTCTGGTGAGCGGCACCGACGGCGTCGGCACCAAGCTCAGAATAGCTTTCATGATGGACAAGCACGATACCATCGGCCAGGACGCGGTGGCGATGTGCGTCAACGATATCCTGGTGCAGGGGGCCGAGCCGCTGTTTTTCCTCGATTATCTGGCGGTGGGCCGCCTGGAGCCCGAGAAGGTGGCGGCGATCGTCAGCGGCGTCGCCATCGCCTGCCGCGAGTCGGGCTGCGCCCTGATCGGCGGGGAGACGGCCGAGATGGCCGGCTTCTACCCTGACGGGGAGTACGATATCGCCGGTTTCGCGGTCGGCATCGCCGACAAGGCCCGCCTGATAACCGGCGAGGATATCAGGCCGGGCGACGTTCTCATCGGCTTGCCGTCGAGCGGCCTCCATTCGAACGGTTTTTCGCTGGTGAGGAAGATCTGTTTCGATGTGAAGGGTTTTGGCGTGGATACGATCATCCCCGCGCTGGGCAGGGCGCTGGGCGAGGAGTTGCTCGTCCCCACGCGCCTGTATCCGCGCGTTTGCCTGCCGCTGTTCGGCAAATTTACCATCCGCGGCCTCGTACATATCACCGGCGGCGGTTTCTACGACAATATCCCCCGGGTGCTGCCCGCCGGCTGCGGCGTGACGGTCGACGCGTCGGCCTGGCCCATGCCGCCGATTTTCGCTCTCCTGCGGGAATGGGGGCAGGTGGCCTGGTCGGAGATGTACCGCACCTTCAATATGGGCGTCGGCATGATCCTGGTGGTGCCTGCGGACGAGGCGGCGGCGGTGTGCACGGAGCTTGCCGGCCGCGGCGAGGCCTCGTACGTCATCGGGGCGGTGACGGCCGGCGAGCGGACAGTGACGGTGACCATCAAGGGAGGCGTGTTCGATGAATAGGACGGTGCTCGGGGTGCTGGTGTCCGGGCGGGGCAGCAATCTGCAGGCCATCCTCGACGCCATCCTGGCCGAACGGCTCAAGGCGAAGATCGGCGTCGTGATCAGCGATAACCCGGGCGCGCTTGCCCTGAAGCGGGTGGCCGGCTTCGATATCACCACCGCCGTCATCGAGCGCAAGAAGTTCGCCGACCGGCGCTCGTTCGAGCAGGCGATCGCCGCCGAGCTCCAGCTCCATCATGTGGAGCTGGTCGTGCTGGCCGGCTTCATGCGTATTCTCAGCAGCGAGTTCATCGGCCGGTTCCCCGGCCGGATCATGAATATCCACCCCGCCCTGCTGCCCGCCTTTCCCGGTCTGGATGCCCAGGCCCAGGCGGTCAGGTACGGGGTCAAAGTATCGGGCTGCACGGTCCACTTCGTCGACGAGGGCGTGGACACCGGCCCGATCATTCTTCAGGAG